>NZ_WTVE01000015.1:0-542986 GCF_022496685.1 Pseudomonas sp. B707
TCGAACCTGTGACCGCTCGGTTCGTAGCCGAGTACTCTATCCAGCTGAGCTACGAGTGCATTTTGTGTTTTTAGACCAGATCACAACTGGTTGAAACCGAGTCATCTGCATCGCTGCAATTGACTCTTAAATGGTGCACTCGACAGGATTCGAACCTGTGACCGCTCGGTTCGTAGCCGAGTACTCTATCCAGCTGAGCTACGAGTGCATTTGTTGCGCCGCATTATAGCCCGTCTAATCTCTATTCCAACCACTTTTTCTATAAATTTCAATAACTTACAGAAAAAGCCAGATTACAACGTACTAAGCAAATAATGGCGGAGAACGGGGGATTCGAACCCCCGACACCCTTTTGAGGTGTACTCCCTTAGCAGGGGAGCGCCTTCGGCCACTCGGCCAGCTCTCCGCAACACGGGGCGTATATTAACCACCTTCTTCCCCGTTTGCAAACATAAAAATCGATAAAAATTAATGGCTTGGTTCTTCGTCCTTCTCTTTCTTTATACGCAGATAGATTTCTTCACGGTGCACGGCCACCTCTTTCGGGGCGTTGACGCCGATACGCACTTGATTTCCTTTAACGCCGAGCACGGTCACGGTGATTTCGCCATCACCGATAATCAGGCTTTCTGCGCACCGACGAGTCAGAATCAGCATACCTTTCTCCTCACGCGAATCATTTCAGGGACAACAGTCTGCAAAAAAAAGGCACCCGACCTACAACCGGAGCGATCGTAGCCCTACATGCCTGAGTATTGACCAGCGCGAGCAAAAGAACAGTTCAGGGCCCACGCCATTCAAAAAATAAAGGGCGCGGTCAGACCGCGCCCTTCAGACAACGCATCACTCGCCCTGACGGGCCGGAGCGTCGAGTTCGAAAGCCGTGTGCAGGGCGCGCACGGCCAGTTCCAGGTACTTCTCTTCGATCACTACGGAAACCTTGATTTCCGAGGTCGAGATCATCTGGATGTTGATGCTTTCTTTTGCCAGGGATTCAAACATGCGGCTGGCCACGCCTGCGTGGGAACGCATGCCGACGCCGACGATCGAGACCTTGGCAATCTTGGTGTCGCCAACCACTTCACGGGCACCGATCTCGCGAGCGGTGTTTTCCAGCACGGTCTGCGCAGACTGGTAGTCGTTGCGGTGCACGGTGAAGGTGAAGTCGGTGGTGTTATCGTGCGCGACGTTCTGCACGATCATGTCGACTTCGATGTTCGCGGCACTGATCGGGCCGAGAATCTTGAACGCCACGCCCGGGGTGTCTGGCACGCCACGGATGGTCAGCTTGGCTTCATCGCGGTTGAAAGCGATGCCGGAAATGATCGGCTGTTCCATGGTTTCCTCTTCATCAATAGTAATGAGGGTGCCCGGACCCTCCTTGAAGCTGTGCAGTACGCGCAGCGGAACGTTGTACTTGCCGGCGAACTCCACCGCGCGGATCTGCAGAACCTTGGAACCGAGGCTGGCCATTTCCAGCATCTCTTCGAAGGTGATCTTGTCCAGACGCTGAGCAACCGATACCACACGCGGGTCAGTGGTGTAGACACCATCGACGTCGGTGTAGATCTGGCATTCGTCAGCCTTCAGCGCAGCGGCCAGCGCCACACCGGTGGTGTCGGAACCACCACGACCCAGGGTCGTGATGTTGCCGTGCTCGTCGACGCCCTGGAAACCAGCGACCACCACCACGCGACCTGCTTTCAGGTCACCGCGAATCTTCTGGTCATCAATCTGCAAGATACGCGCTTTATTGTGCGCGCTGTCCGTCAGGATCCGCACCTGGTTGCCGGTGTACGACACCGCCGGCACACCGCGCTTGATCAGCGCCATGGCCAACAGGGCGATCGTCACCTGCTCACCGGTGGAAACGATCACGTCCAGTTCACGTGGAACCGGTTGATCTTCGCCACTGATTTGCTTGGCCAGATCGATCAGACGGTTGGTTTCGCCGCTCATTGCAGACAGCACAACCACCAGGTCATCGCCGGCATCGCGGAATTTCTTAACCTTGTCGGCGACCTGCTCGATTCTCTCGACAGTGCCGACCGAGGTGCCTCCAAATTTCTGTACGATCAAAGCCATTTCAAAGCCGCCTCTGCCCATGAAGGGCGCCCAATAATCACTCAAACAGCCGCCGGGCCCGCCACTAGACTGCGGGCCCGACGGGCCGTCTTATAAACCCTGCTCGACAAATGGGACGGTCAGCGCCAGTGCGCCATCCAGTGCGCCGGCGTCGACACCGCCGCCCTGCGCCATGTCCGGACGACCACCGCCCTTCCCGCCCACTGCCGCAGCAGCCTGTTTCATCAAATCACCGGCTTTGAGTTGGCCAGTCAGGTCCTTGGTTACGCCTGCAACCAGTACGACCTTTTCCTCATGGACACTGCCGAGCAGGATCACTGCGCGGCCGAGTTTGTTTTTCAGCTGATCGACCAGCGCCAGCAGCGCCTTGCCGTCCTGACCATCCAGACGCACGGCCAGCACTTTCACGCCCTTGACGTCCACGGCCGAAGCCGACAGATCGTCGCCAGCGGCAGCAGCGGCCTTGGCCTGCAACTGCTCGAGCTGCTTCTCAAGCGCACGGTTGCGCTCCAGCACAGCCGACAGCTTGTCGATCAGGTTGTCGCGGCTGCCCTTGACCAGGCTGGCCGCTTCCTTGAGTTGTTCTTCAGCAGCGTTCAAGTAAGCCAGCGCCGCAGCGCCGGTGACCGCTTCAATACGACGCACACCCGATGCCACACCGCCTTCGCTGATGATTTTCAGCAGGCCGATGTCGCCGGTACGGTTGGCGTGGATACCGCCGCACAGTTCGACGGAGAAATCACCGCCCATGCTCAGCACGCGCACGGTGTCGCCGTACTTCTCGCCAAACAGCGCCATCGCGCCCTTCTGCTTGGCGGTTTCGATGTCGGTTTCTTCGGTTTCAACGGCGGAGTTCTTGCGAATCTCGGCGTTGACGATGTCTTCCAGCGCCTTGATCTGCTCAGGCTTGATCGCTTCAAAGTGGCTGAAGTCGAAACGCAGGCGCTGACTGTCGACCAAAGAACCTTTCTGTTGAACGTGGTCGCCCAGCACTTTGCGCAACGCAGCGTGCAGCAGGTGAGTGGCCGAGTGGTTCAGCGAAGTGGCGTGACGCACGTCAGCTTCGACGTGGGTTTCCACCGGTGCGCCAACGATCAGGCTGCCCGACGCCAGTACGCCGTGGTGCAGGAACGCGCCGCCGGTCTTGGTGGTGTCGCGCACGTCGAAACGGCTGTTGCCGGCCTGCAGGTAACCGCAATCGCCGACCTGGCCACCGGATTCGGCGTAGAACGGGGTCTGGTTCAGCACCACAACGCCTTCCTGCCCTTCACTCAAGACGTCCACGGACTGGCCATCTTTATAGAGAGCAACGACTTTCGCCGAACCGCTGGTGGCGTGATAACCGGTGAACTCGGTATCGACGTCAACCTTGACCAGGCTGTTGTAGTCCAGACCGAACGAGCTGGCGGAACGTGCACGGACGCGCTGGGCTTCCATTTCACGCTCGAAACCGGCTTCGTCGATGGTCAGGCTGCGCTCGCGGGCGATGTCCGCGGTCAGGTCCATCGGGAAACCGTAGGTGTCGTAGAGTTTGAACACCACGTCGCCTGGAACCACGTCGCCTTTGAGCTCGGCCAGATCCTGCTCGAGGATTTTCAGGCCCTGCTCCAGGGTCTTGGCGAACTGCTCTTCTTCGGCTTTCAGTACGCGCTCGATGTGCGCCTGCTGGGATTTCAGCTCCGGGAACGCTTCGCCCATCTCGGCCACGAGTGCGGCAACGATCTGATAGAAGAAGCTGCCCTTGGCGCCCAGCTTGTTGCCGTGACGGCAAGCGCGACGGATGATCCGGCGCAGTACGTAACCGCGACCTTCGTTGGACGGCAACACGCCGTCGGCAATCAGGAAGCCGCAGGAACGAATGTGGTCAGCCACGACTTTCAGCGACGCCTGAGCGTCATTGGTGCAGCCGATGGCCTTGGCCGATGCGGCCAGCAGGCTCTGGAACAGGTCGATTTCATAGTTCGAGTGAACGTGCTGCAGCACGGCACTGATCCGCTCAAGACCCATGCCGGTGTCCACCGACGGGGCTGGCAGCGGGTGCAACACGCCATCGGCGGTGCGGTTGAACTGCATGAATACGTTGTTCCAGATTTCGATGTAACGGTCGCCGTCTTCTTCTGGCGAGCCCGGTGGGCCGCCCCAGATGTCGGCGCCGTGATCGTAGAAAATCTCGGTGCAAGGACCGCACGGGCCGGTATCGCCCATGGTCCAGAAGTTGTCGGAGGCGTATGGCGCGCCCTTGTTGTCGCCGATGCGCACCATGCGCTCGGCCGGCACACCGACTTCCTTGGTCCAGATGTCGTAGGCCTCGTCATCGCTGGCGTAGACGGTGACCCACAGTTTTTCCTTCGGCAGGTTCAGCCACTTCTCGGAGGTCAGGAAGTTCCAGGCGTAGGTGATGGCATCACGCTTGAAGTAGTCGCCGAAGCTGAAGTTACCCAGCATTTCGAAGAAGGTGTGGTGACGGGCGGTGTAACCGACGTTTTCCAAGTCGTTGTGCTTGCCGCCGGCGCGCACGCATTTCTGGCTGGAGACGGCGCGGGTGTACGCGCGCTTTTCCTGGCCCAGGAAGCAGTCCTTGAACTGGTTCATCCCCGCGTTGGTGAACAGCAGGGTTGGGTCGTTGCCCGGAATCAAAGAGCTGGAGGCTACACGGGTGTGGCCTTGCTCTTCGAAGAAGCGAAGGAAGGCTTCACGGATTTCTGCGCTTTTCATTAGGTTCTTCCACGGAGGCTGCGGCCAAAGGCCTGTACGAAACGTCAACAGACGAAACGACGGCAAAGGGCCGCATTATATCGGCCCTGCGCGCGGGGTACAGCGTGTTTATACGATAGAAACGGTCAATTGGGTGGCTAACGCTGTCACTTGCGCGAAAACTCGACGAATGTCGCGATCACTTGCTCGATTTGCGAGCGATTGACGTCCATGTGCGTGACCATCCGCAGGCGGGCGGCAGCGCTCAATTTGATCCCGCGCTCGGCAGCGAAAGCCTTGATCGCCTCGGCACGGTCGCCCATCTGCACGTAAACCATGTTGGTCTGCACCGGCTCGACGCTGAAACCGGCCTCGCGCAGGCCTTCAGCCAGATACTGGGCGTTGGCATGGTCATCCGCCAGACGCTCGACGTTGTGATCCAGCGCGTACAGCCCGGCCGCCGCCAGCAATCCAGCCTGACGCATGCCGCCACCGACCATTTTGCGCAGGCGCCGGGCCTTTGCAATCAACGCCGACGAACCGCACAGCACCGACCCCACAGGCGCGCCGAGGCCTTTGGACAGGCACACCGAGACCGAATCGAAATATTGGGTGATTTCCCGAGCATCGACCCCGAGCTTGACCGCCGCGTTGTACAGCCGCGCGCCGTCCAGATGCAGTTGCAGGCCGTTGTCCCGAGTGAACTGGCGGGCCCGGGCCAGATAGTCCAGCGGCAACACTTTGCCCTGCATGGTGTTTTCCAGCGCCAGCAGGCGCGTACGGGCGAAGTGGAAATCGTCGGGCTTGATCGCCGCGGCCACCTGATCCAGGTCCAGCGAGCCGTCGGCCTGCACTTCCAGCGGCTGTGGTTGAATCGAACCGAGTACCGCTGCGCCGCCGCCCTCGTACTTATAGGTGTGCGCCTGCTGACCGACGATGTATTCGTCACCGCGCTCGCAGTGTGCCATCAGGCCCAGCAGGTTGCTCATGGTCCCGGTCGGGACGAACAGCGCGGCGGCGAAACCCAGCCGTTTTGCCAGTTCGGCTTCCAGACGATTGACCGTCGGATCTTCGCCATACACGTCATCGCCGGTGTCGGCGCGGGTCATCGCGTCAAGCATGGCGGGGGTCGGTTGAGTGACGGTGTCGCTGCGAAGATCGATAACGCTCATGAACCTGGCCTCAAGTCAGCTGGGGAAATCCCTTTACGAAGGTGAATTACTGCGGGCACGGCGCGGATTAATCAACCCTCGCGCAAGGAAAAGTCGTTTCCTGTGCTTCGAAAAATCCGATGGCAATCATCACAAAGGCGCAATGCACAGCCCGGCAATCTGTGTTAAAAACGCTGCGCCGCCCGATAAAGGGCGGCGAAACGTTCTCAGGGCGGGGTGCAATTCCCCACCGGCGGTAATTGCGCGCAATGCGCATAGCCCGCGAGCGCTTGGTGTCAGGCACGGCAAAAACCGTGAGCGGCGGCAAGGTCAGCAGACCCGGTGTGATTCCGGGGCCGACGGTCATAGTCCGGATGAAGAGAGAACGGGATTGACGCCAAAGGGCCGTCCGCCGTGTTCGCGCGAGCGTGCGTACCCTTGAATCCCTTTCGATTCATAACGCCCTGTTTTTCACACAAACAGGAGTCAGAACATGCAACCCACCGCTATCGACAGCAAAAGCAAACACACTCACGGCGAGCGCGTCGCGTTCATCCAGGCCTGCTGGCACAAGGAAATCGTCGACCAGAGCCGTAAGGGTTTCCTCGCCGAAATGATCGCTCAGGGGTATCAGGAATCGGACATCGATTTCTTCGAAGTCGGCGGCGCCTTTGAAATGCCTCTGCACGCCAAGCTGCTGGCCAAGACCGGTCGTTATGCCGGTATCGTTGCCGCCGCCCTGGTGGTGGACGGCGGAATCTACCGTCACGAGTTCGTTGCCCAGTCGGTCGTCAGCGGCCTGATGCAGGTGCAGCTGGAAACCGAAGTGCCGGTGTTCTCGGTGTCGCTGACCCCGCACCACTTCCATGCCGGCGAAGAACACCAGAAGTTCTTCTTCGAGCATTTCGTGCACAAAGGTCAGGAAGCGGCGAAGACCTGCGCCGATACGTTGCAGAAAGTGCGTGCATTGCGCCGCACCGAGCCGCGTGCTGTAGCGGTCTGATGCAATAACGATCTCCCCCGCGCGCGGCGTGGGGGAGGTTCAGTTTCAGGCAAGATTTTCGTCAGTGGTCGGCACGATCAGAATGCCCGCCCGCAGGCCGTTCTTGACCTTGGGGTTGGGGAAGATGATCCGCGCGCCCTGCTCTTCGATGATCCAGCGGGTATTGGCCAGGTCTTCGGCCAGCACATAACCCACATCCAGTTCCGAAAAGTTTTCGATGTCCGCCGGCAGGTTCAGGCGGAACGCATCGCTGTGCTTGATGATTTCCCGTGCCACGCTGAACAGTTGCAGACCGTCCAGGCCCTGCTCTGCCATTTCCGGCTCAGTGCCTTCGATGATCTGCTTCAGGCGGGTTTCCAGCAGTGACACATTGACCCCGGCGTTCTGCCCGAACGGCCGCGCCTTGCCCAGCTCAAGCGTGAAGGACTCGGCCCCCAGCTTGTCATAGGTGTAGGAGCTGAACACGATCGACGGCTTGTTCTGCAACAGCACCGCCTCCATGCCGGCCGCGCGCAGGCGGGCCAGCTCAAGACGGGAATGCTGGCGACCTTCCTTCCACGGATACAAGGCGAACTGCTCGATTTTCGAACCGCGAATTGCGGTGTGCAGGTCGTAGTGCAGGCGCTGACGGTCAGGAAGGCTGAAGAAGCTTGCCGCCAGACGTTCCAGCTCGCAGGCGCGCAGGGCTTCGGAACCGCTGCTTTGTTCGTGACGGCCGTTGAACAGCCGATTGACGTCCTGCTCGACGAAACGTTCGCCCTTGCGAATCGCTTCCGGGTTGCCGAACAGGAACAGAATGCGTGCGCGCGGCTTCAGATCGCCGCGAGCGATGTCATGCAGCAACCGGTCGAGCAATTCGATCGGTGCCGTTTCGTTGCCGTGGATGCCTGCCGACAGCAGCAGGTCCAGACCATTGTCGCGTGCTTCGGGTGGCCGGACTTCCAGCGCACCCTCGCTCAACCAGCGCATGCGCACGCCTTCGACAGTCAGTTGAGTCTTCTCCGCCGGTTCGCGGCCGGCGAGGGTCAGTTCAAGCAGTTTGCCGAGGGCGAGCATAGAGCGGTTTCCTTAGTGGTCGTGATTGCAATCCGGGCCGTGCACGTGGCCGTCATCGTCGCCGAGGTCAGCCGGTTCCATCTCCAGTTGCAGACTTACCAGATTAGTCGCCAATGGGCGCAACAGCAGGTTGGCGTACTCTTCGTCGCCCTCTTCGACGTCCACGCCGATCAACAGTTGGCCGCGGCCGTCCTGCTGGATCCACAGCTCTTTGCCTTGCCACATGACCGCGACGCGGGTGCAGGAAGTTTCCAGTTGCTTGCCGTCGGTGTCTTCAAGGATCAGCCGCAGGGAATCGCTCATGTCTTTTTTACGCTCTGTTGGGGAGACAAGCCGCGCGCCACGTTCAGGCGGCGCGCCGGCCATCAATTGATCTGGAATGGATAAACCGCGCCCAGTTTAAGGATTTGCGTCAGTTCATCCAGTGCCGTCCGGCATTCAAGCAGCAATTGCGGATCCGCCAGATCACTTTCGGTCAGGCGGTCGCGATAGTGCTTTTCAACCCATTCGGTCAACGAACCGTACAACGGGGCGGTCATGATAACCCCTGGGTTGACGGCCGCCAGCTCGGTTTCGTTGAGCGCGACACGCAGACGCAGGCACGCCGGGCCACCGCCGTTCTGCATGCTTTGCTTGAGGTCGAAGACTTTCACTTCACGGATCAGGCCGCCGGAGCTGGTCAGGCCTTGCAGGTAATTCCACACGCGCTCGTTGCCACGGCACTCTTCCGGCACGATCAGCAGCATCGAACCGTCAGGACGCGACAGCAACTGGCTGTTGAACAGGTAGGAACGCACCGCGTCGTCCACGGTGACCGCCGAACGCGGCACGCAGACCGACTGGAAATTGCCGCCAACCTTCGCCAGTTTGGCTTGCAGTTCGGCCAGCATCTGATCGGTGTCGAGGAACGCGTCCTCGTGATAGAACAGCACCTCGCCGTTGCCCACCGCGATCACGTCGTTGTGGAACACGCCCTGATCGATCACCGCAGGATTCTGTTGCGCGTAGACCACGCCGTCGTCACGCAGACCGTGCAAACGAGCGACCGCTTGCGACGCTTCGAGGGTCTGACGCGCCGGGTATTTCTGCGGCGCCGGGTAGCGGGTGTCGAACGCACTGCGACCGAACACGAAGAACTCGACACCGGCCTCGCCGTACTCACGGCAGAATCGCGTGTGGTTGGCCGCGCCTTCGTCACCGAACTGCGCCACCGCCGGCAATGCGGCGTGGTGCGCGAAGTGCTGCTGATTGGCGAACATCGCGCCCAGCACGCGACTGGTGGTCGGGTGCTCGATACTGCGGTGGTATTTGCAGTTCAGGTTGGCGGCGGTGAAGTGCACGCGACCGTCAGCGGTGTCGGCACTCGGGCTGACCGTGGCGGCGTTGGCCACCCACATGCTCGACGCGGAGCAACTGGCGACCAGCAGCGGCATCGCTTCTTTGGCGGCACGCTCGATCACCTGAGCGTCGGTGCCGCTGAAACCCAGACGGCGCAAGGCAGCCACATCCGGACGCTCTTGCGGTGCGAGAACGCCCTGCTGAAAGCCCATTTCCATCAGCGCTTTCATTTTCGCCAGGCCTTGCAGCGCCGCTTCCTTCGGGTTCGAAGACTGCTGGCTGTTGCTCTGGGATGCAACGTTGCCGTAGGACAGACCACCGTAGTTATGGGTCGGCCCCACTAGACCGTCAAAATTGACTTCATAGGATTTCATCAGCGAGGCTCCACGAGAATCTGTTGTTATAGGCTTCAGTAACTATTCTTTGAGACCGCGGCGCGGCCATCGCCAGCAGGCTGGCGATTAGCATCACGCCATCTTCACGCCAGGCGTCAGGGTCGCCGGCAACACCAGACTTGGAGTTTCCAGCGAGGCCACCGGGTACGCGCAGTAATCCGCCGCGTAGTAGGCGCTGGCGCGGTGGTTGCCCGAAGCGCCGACACCGCCGAACGGTGCGCTGCTCGCAGCACCGGTCAGTTGCTTGTTCCAGTTGACGATCCCGGCACGGCTTTCCAGCCAGAACTGCTGGTAGCGCTCTTCGGAATCCGACAGCAGACCTGCGGCCAGGCCAAACGCAGTGTCGTTGGCTTCGGCAATCGCGGCTTCGAAATCGGTGTAGCGAATCACTTGCAGCAACGGGCCGAACAGTTCTTCATCGGAACGCTCGGCAACCGCCGTCACATCCACGATGCCCGGGGTCAGCAGCGCCGACTGCGCCTGCGGCTGCGTCATCGCCAGCAGCGACACCGCGCCGTTGGCCAACAGATGCGCCTGGGCATCCATCAACGCTTTTGCCGCGCCAAGGGAAACCACCGAGCCCATGAACGGCGCCGGCTGCTGATCGAACGCACCGACCTCAATGGTCGAGCTGACTTCCACCAGACGCTTGAGCAGGCTGTCGCCCCACGCGCCTTCCGGCACCAGCAGACGACGGGCGCAGGTGCAACGCTGACCGGCAGAAATGAACGCCGACTGAATGATCGTGTACACCGCGGCGTCGAGGTCGGCGACCTGATCGACCACCAGCGGGTTGTTACCACCCATTTCCAGCGCGAGGATCTTGTCCGGGCGACCGGCGAACTGCTGGTGCAGGTGATTGCCAGTACGGCTTGAACCGGTGAAGAACAGACCGTCGATGCCCGGGTTCGCCGCCAGAGCGATCCCGGTTTCGCGGGCGCCTTGCAGCAGGTTCAGCACGCCGGCCGGCAGACCGGCTTCGATCCAGCACTTGACCGTCAGCTCGGCGACTTTCGGGGTCAGCTCGCTTGGCTTGAACAGCACGCTGTTACCGGCCAGCAGCGCCGGCACGATGTGGCCGTTCGGCAAATGACCTGGGAAGTTGTAAGGGCCGAACACCGCGACCACGCCGTGGGGCTTGTGGCGCAACACGGCGGTGGCGTCGCCCAGCGGGCCGCTCTTCTCGCCGGTACGTTCGCGGTAGCTCTGCACCGAGATCGCAATCTTGTTGACCATGCTGGTGACTTCGGTCGCGGCTTCCCACAGCGGTTTGCCGGTTTCCTCACCGATGGTGCGGGCCAGCTCGTCAGCGTGGTTTTTCAGCGCAGCGGCGAACGCTTCGAGCACGCTGATGCGATCTTCCAGGGTACGACGGGCCCAGCCCGGGAACGCCTGACGCGCAGCCTGCACGGCCGACTCGACCTGAGCGGCAGTGGCGCCCTCCCCCGACCACAGCACTTGCTGGGTCACCGGGTTCAGCGATTGAAAGGCCTCGCCCTGACCGGCCAGCCACTCACCTGCGATGTATAGCGAATTCATTATTTCGACTCCCGGGCAGCAGACAACGCCACGGCGCGAACCTGATCGCCAGCGTTGAGTTGAAGACGTTTGGCGGTCAGCGGATCGACCACCAGCGTGCCGGCGGCCAGACGGGCCGGCGCCGCCGTGATGCGGCAGTCTTCGCGTTTGCGGTTATGGATGATGAACGGCGTGGCGTCGTCGCCCGGCGTGCCGATGGCCAGCACCAGCGCTTCGCTGTCACGCACCGCGCGGATCTTGCTGGTCTCGCACTCGATGGCCGGGCCGGCGTCGAAGATGTCGACGTAACCCTGATAGCTGAAGCCTTCGCTCTTGAGCATCGCCAGCGCCGGCTCGGTGTCCGGGTGCACCTGGCCGATGACGTTGCGCGCGTCCGGCGACAGGAAGCAGGTGTACAGCGGGAATTTCGGCATCAGTTCGGCAATGAACGCCTTGTTGCCGACACCGGTCAGGTAATCGGCCTGGCTGAATTCCATCTTGAAGAAATGACGACCCAGGCTTTCCCAGAACGGCGAGCGGCCGGCGTCATCCGACACGCCGCGCATCTCGGCGATGATCTTGTTGCCGAACAGTTGCGGGAATTCGGCGATGAACAGCATCCGCGCCTTGGACAGCATGCGGCCGTTGAGGCCGGTGCGGTAATCGGCGTGCAGGAACAGCGAGCACAGCTCGGAGTTGCCGGTCAGGTCGTTGGCCAGGAACAGCGTCGGGATCTCGCGGTAGATGTTCAGTTCCTGCGAGGCGCTGACGGTCAGGCCGACACGGAAGTTGTACCAAGGCTCGCGCAGACCGACGGCGCCGGCGATGGCGGAAATCCCCACCACGCGACCGTTGTCGTCTTCGAGCACGAACAGGTAGTCCGCGTCGCCACGGCCGGCTTCACCGCGAAAGGTCTTCTCGGCCCAGCCGACCCGGTGGGTCAGGCGCTCTTCGTTGGCCGGCAAGGTGGTCAGGCCGGTGCCAGTGCTGCGGGCCAGGTCGATCAGAGCGGACAAATCGCTGCTGCGTACGGGACGAACAATCATGCTATCTCCTCAAACGGGCCGCCGTGGCCACCCGTGAAACTCGCTAAGGCGTTAAACCGCCACCAGGCGCACGCTGGCACCTTCACCGACGCCCAGGGCTTCGGCCGCTTCCAGATCCAGGGTCACCGGTTTGCCCGGTGCGTAATCCAGCTCCAGCAATACCGCGCGGTAATCCTGCAACTGGGCGTTGGCCACCAGATACTGGCGACCGGCACCTTTGACCGGCTCACCAATCTTCACCGGCACCACGCGGCTCTGGGCGATCGAACGGATCCCCGAAACACGCGCATGCAGGGTCGGGCCACCGTCGAAGATGTCGATGTAGTGATCGGTCTCGAAGCCTTCGCGCATCAGGATGTCGAAGGTGATCTGCGCACGCGGGTGTACCTGGCCCATCGCTTCCTGAGCGGAGTCCGGCAGCAGCGGCACGTAGATCGGGTAATGCGGCATCAGCTCGGCGAGGAACGTCCGGCTTTTCAGGCCACACAGACGCTCGGCCTCGGCGTAGTTCAGGTCGAAGAAGTTGCGACCGATGGCGTCCCAGAATGGCGAGTCGCCGTTCTCGTCGCTGTAACCGACGATCTCGGTCACCACCGAATCGGCGAACCGCTCAGGATGGCTGGCGACGAACAGCAGACGACCACGGGAGTTGAGCTCGGCCCACGGCGACCCCACCAGCTCGCGCTGCACGTAGAAACTGGTCAGCAAGCTGTTGCCGGTCAGGTCGTGGCACTGCGAAAGCACGTGGATCTTGTTGTGGATCTTCAGCTCGCGGGAAGCGTGCACGAAGGTCTCGTTGCGAAAGCTGTAGAACGGCTCGGAATAACCGGCCGAAGCAACGATTGCCGAGCAGCCCACCAGTTTGCCGGTGGCGGTGTCTTCGAGGACGAAGAAGTAACTCTCTTCGCCGTTGAAGCTCACTTCGGCGGCAAACGAAGCTTCGCTCGCAGCGATCTTGTCGCTCAGGCGTTCAACGTCATCCGGCAAGGAAGTGACACCAATCGGGCTGTCCGCAGCCAGACGCTGTACCTCGCCCAGATCAGCCATTTGCGCGGGGCGCATCACCAGCATGGTGTCACTCCTTTCTCTACTTCAGGTCGGCGAAAGCGCCGACTCGGGAAAAAAATGCCGGGCAGGCCCGGCACAGGAAAATGGTCCCGGCGCCTGTCGATCACGACAGACGCCGGGCGGTCTTGCATGAATCAGGCTTGGGTCAGTTTCGCCGCAGCACGTTCGAAGCGATCCAGACCGGCGTCGATGTCTGCATCTTCCACCACCAGGCTCGGGGCGAAACGGATTACGTCCGGACCAGCCTGCAGAATCATCAGGCCTTCTTGTTCAGCGGCGTTGAAGATGTCCTTGGCCTTGCCTTTCCAGGCATCGCTCAGCACGCAACCGATCAGCAGACCGAGACCGCGCACCTGGGTGAACAGGCCGTACTTCTCGCCGATCTGTTGCAGGCGGGTCTTGAACTTGTCGTGCTTGGCGTTGACGCCGTTCAGCACCTCAGGGGTGTTGATCACGTCGATCACCGCTTCGGCCACGGCGCACGCCAGCGGGTTGCCGCCGTAAGTGGTGCCGTGAGTGCCGACAACCAGATGTTTGGCCAGCGCTTCGGTGGTCAGCATCGCGGCGATCGGGAAACCGCCGCCCAGGCTCTTGGCGCTGGTCAGGATGTCCGGAACCACACCGAAATGCTGGTAGGCGAACAGGTTGCCGGTACGGCCCATGCCGGTCTGCACTTCGTCGAACACCAGCAGCGCGTTGTTCGCGTCGCACAGTTCACGGGCACCTTGCAGGTAAGCCAGCTCGGCCGGCAGCACGCCGCCTTCGCCCTGGATCGGCTCCAGAACGACCGCGCAGGTCTTGTCCGAAACAGCGGCTTTCAGCGCCGCCAGATCGTTGTACGGCACGTGAGTGATGCCGGTGATTTTCGGGCCGAAACCGTCGGAGTACTTCGACTGGCCACCGACGTTCACGGTGAACAGAGTACGGCCGTGGAAGCTGTTGAGCGCGGCGATGATTTCGTACTTCTCGGTGCCGAAACGGTCGAACGCGACACGACGGGCCAGCTTGAAGGCGGCCTCGTTGGCTTCGGCGCCGGAGTTGCAGAAGAACACACGTTCGGCAAAGGTGGCATCGATCAGCTTGTGCGCCATGCGCAGGGCCGGCTCGTTGGTGAACACGTTGGACACGTGCCACAGCTTGTTCGCTTGCTCGGTCAAGGCACCGACCAGCGCCGGGTGCGCATGGCCCAATACGTTGACGGCGATGCCGCCGGCGAAGTCGATCAGCTCGCGGCCGGCCTGATCCCAGACGCGGGAACCGGCGCCACGCACCGGGATGAAAGCGGCAGGCGCGTAGTTGGGAACCATAACCTGGTCGAAATCGGCGCGTTGTACCGCAGCGTGCTCAACGGACATCGGAGTCTCCTGATGAGGGCCACCCGCCTGAAACTGGCGAGCGATGGGGGGATTGTAAGGACAGTTTTGTGCCCGGCCTTGTCGCCAAGCGACAACTTCTTATAGCGCAAACCCCGGTTTTTCCCGGGTTTACGGCAATGCGACATATAGCGTCGCAAAGGCGCAGTTTAAACTGCCGCCAGCCATTTCAGCAGGCCTGCGAGCATATCAATTGCGACGGGATGGCCTGTCATACATATGTACCACCTGACACAAGATGCATTTTGCTCTGCTTGAGCTCTTTTTCGACGCTCAAGGACGCCAACGATGCCATCCACCACCGGGCAATCGCCCGCCAGTTCGCCCACGCCCGGTGCGACCGCACAAAACCCCGCTTCCCACTATGAACCGCTGGTGAACGCGATCCCCGAATGGCTGGGCAAGGCGTCGCCCGCGCGGCGCGCCGCCTTGAAGAACAGCCATCGCGCCCTCCCCGAACCGATCAAGTCAGCACCCGTTGATCAACATCAAGCGCTCAGAAACGCCATAACGCAGCACATGACCGCGCAGAACGCTGTCGATCAAATGCTCGAACGGGTACAGAACGCCAGCACCTTCGCCGAGCCCATCCTCACCGAGGCGCTGAAAACGCGTTTCGACCTCGAGCTGAACGTCAAGGAAACCTTCCTGCAGTTGTACATCCCGGTGAAGGCCGCAGGCATTACCACCGGCGCCCGGACGTGGACAGTGTCGCTGCTGGACGCGGCACTGCATAACTTCGAGGCGGGCGAAACAGAACCCGGGGCCTACGCCAGCGGCTCCTCGTTCATCACCCGCCCGACCGGGACCGGACAATTCGAGACACTGGCGCCACTTAATGCAGAACCCGGCATTCCTGCCTTCAGCCGACTGTGCCGGGAACTGGATATCGGTGCCCGCTACAAAACCTACCTGGAGGAAAGTCTCGCGCTCGCCAACCCGGTGGCAGCTTCGGTGCTGCGGCACAAGGTCAATACCGCGCAGAAAACCGCACTGCGCGCCGCACTGAAGCTGGCGCGGATGAATGGCGAAATCGGAGAAGCGAATCTGCATTCGATTGAAAGTCTGCTGGACGGGACATCCGTGGTTTTGATGAACGGTCAGCCCATGCTGTGCCACGATTTGACGATGATGTCGGTCGCACTGACCGGAATCCTGGTGTTTGCACCTGACCTTGAAAGCGCGAAAACCGCCGTTGCAGTGGTGGCTTACATACCGGACGACCCCGATCATCCGATCAAGGAATACCTCTCCACGGGCGACCTCGCACACGAACTGATCCGACAGCTGCGCGATACGGAGTACCAGCGATTCTTCAGCCGCTTCGTCGCTCACGAACAGCGTGGACAATTTTTCGGCCAGCTCAAGCAACGTCTGAGCAAAGTGCAATGGCACCCACCACAAGCCGGCAGCCAAATGCCGCCGTGGCGCGACACCCTTATCGAAAGGCCCGACCTGCAATTCTCGGCCACCCCCATCGCCGGTGAACTCTGGGAACATCTTTATCAGCGCAAGCTCAACAAAATCCTCAACGATGCCGCAGTGATCGCTGTTCCCACTGCCATGGTCGATCGCAATGCACGCTGGAGGCGCTGGGATTCGTTTGTCAGTGTCGCAACGTCGATCCTGGAAATCGCCGCGTTCGTCGTTCTGCCGTTCGTGCCGTTTCTGGGTGAAATGATGATGGCGTACATCACCTATCAGCTGCTCGACGAGCTTTTCACGTTCTATGTCGATTTGGCCGAAGGCCAAACCACCGAAGCCTGTGCGCACTACTTCGCTGCACTGGAATCACTGATTCAACTGGGTGCTTTCGGGATTGGCACCAGTGTCGCCATGGCCGAACTGCCCAAGGTACTGCCGCCCGAAGTGGTGGCATTCATGGATCGGTTTCAACCCGTGAAACTGCGCAACGGCAAAACCCTGTACTGGAAGCCGGATCTGAGCACCTACGCCCGTGACACCCTGCCAGCGGCAGGCTCCCTGCCCGACGCCCAGGGTCTGCACTGGCATCAGGGCAAAAAACTGCTACCGCTGGATCAGACGCACTACGCGGTCAACGATCACGAGATACCCGGTCAACTGCGAATCGAACACCCCTCACGCACCGACACCTACGAACCTGTCGTGCGGCATAACGGCGAAGGGGCCTTTCACACCGAGCTGGAAAATCCGCTGCGATGGGACACCGCCACGGCGTTGCAGCGAATCGGCCACAGCGTGGAGTCATTTACCCCGGCGCAGCGCGAACGCATTCTGAAAATCAGCGGCTACACCGAAGACGGTTTGCGCAAAATGCACATGAATCAGGAGCGTGTTCCGCCACTGCTGGCCGACACCATTGAGCGTTTCAGGATCGATCGGGACTTGCAGGCGTTCATCGAGCAGATCACCAGCGACGAGCCAACGGTTTATCGCGAGGCAGATTCGCTGATCCAGCTGCAATTGCTGAACGAACAAGGCTTGTGGCCGAAAACCAGAAGGCTGCGCCTGATCGATGCCGAGGGAGCGACGCTCTGGCAATCCTCCGATGATGTACAGCTCCCGCTAACGGACGTTCACGTTAATCGTCTGATCGACGACGACCTGCTCAAGACATTGCTGCGGGCTCTCGATGAAACCGAAATCAGCACCCTGTTCAATGAAGAGTTCGGGCAGAAAATCGCCCTGGATGCACGCGTCCGTCAACTTCGCAGCCGACTCGCGCAGATTGCCAAGCAACAGCGCCCTGCCCTGTTCGAACAACGCTATGAGTCAAGCCAGCATCGCGCTACACCGCTGGTGAAACAGGTGGCGCGGCACGTACCGAACCTGCCTGTCAGGATCACCGAAGAACTCATTCACACCGCCACCGGCACCGAACTGACGCAGCTGAGTGAAGACGTGCTTCCGGAGCGTCAGCAACAGCTCTCTGAAACCGCATTGCACGAGCTACGCATCACCCGGGCTTATGAAGGACTGGAAATCGATTCGGTGCATAACCAGGATTCCGAGACTTTGGCGCTGCACAGCCTGCCGCTGCTGCCAGGCTGGTCGGACACCGTCAGCCTTGAAGTGCGTGACCAATCGTTCGCAGGAAAGCGGCTCGACACCACCGGTCCCATGGGCGCCCCTATCGAAAAAATCCTGGTACGCCGAGCCGATGGCACGTGGCAGCCGTTTGATCAGGCCGGACTGGAATTGCACGGCCCGACGGATTTCTACACCAGCGTGCTGCAAGCCCTGCCCGACGACCGACGTCAGGCGTTGAATCTGCAAATCGGCGAAGGACAAAAGCTCCGCCAGCTCATTCGCGACAATCCTCTGCCACGCGACAGTCTGCGACTCACACTGGCGGTCGAATCCTCTCCCGCCACCGACGTCGACACTTTGCGCCTGCTGGGCACTGACGGTTACTCACGCAATCTGTCACCCGATGGTTCTCCGCCGACCCTGGACATGCGGGTGCGCGATGTTTTCCCCGGGATCACCCAAGAAGGCCTGCAGGCCATGGTGCAACGCCTGCAAAACCATCTGGAGAATCCGATCGCCGAGCTGTCACGACTGCGCCTTGAATACGCCCGCCTGGAAAACGACCTTGATCTATGGCGCCTGAGAGACGTACGGATCGATCCCGCCACCGGACAGGAACTGTCTATCGCCCGACGAGCTGCAGCCGCTCGTGATCGACAGCTTTTCGCCCGAACCCTGCTCAGCTGCTGGCGCCGCGAGACTCCGGAACGCTTTGGCTATCGCATGCGTTTTATCGAACCCTTGCTGGGCGATCTGCCGGTGCTGGCGGCAGACTTCAGCCATGTCAACAGCCTGGAACTGAGCGGCAGCGGAGCATCGGCAGGCATCGAAACATTTATTGAACGCTTCCCTCGTTTATCCCGACTCGACCTGCAGAACTTCGACTTGCACACCCTGCCGCAAAACCTCTCGACCCTGCCCGCCCTGCGCCGGTTAAGGCTGCGCAAGTGTGGAATCATCCTGACCCCGGAAAACCAGACGCTGCTCACTTCACTCAATGAACTGGTTGAACTGGATCTCAAGGACAACCCACTCGGCAGCAGCTTCGATTTAACCTTCCTGCCATCGCTGACCTACCTCAACCTGTCCCGCACCGGGATTGCCGAAGTCCCACCCGGTTTGATCGATCACCCGCAGATCAGGAGCGCCTGGCTGACCGATAACCGGATTACCACGCTGCCTGAAGCGTTGTTCGAACTCTCGCCCGCCGCGGCTGCCGGATACGACTTTTCCGGCAATCCACTCACTGCCGCCGCACGCGAGCGGGTTAAAACCTGCTTCACCCGCACCGGCGTCAATTTTGGCGTTCGTGCTGAACAGACCGATATCACCCGCACCACGGCCCTGTTTCCAGATATCGACGAGGGTCAGGCCAGCGGCCTGATTTATCGTCTGCCCGGCTCACTGGTCCAGGGTCGCTTGCAGCTGACGGCGTGGGAAACCGAGCTGGCCACCCTGAGCGCCGACCTGAATCTTTGGGCCCGAGACATTCCTGACCGTGACCCGATCAGCGGCGCGATGCTGGAGGCCAACGAACGCTTCACCGAACAGGATGCACGCGAGACGTTTGCCGGCAATCTGCTGCGCCTGTGGCGTCACCGCTCGAAAATCCATCCGCACGCCAGGGCCGATGTTTTTACAGCCGAGGCCAAATTCATTGGTGACCTTCCGATACTGAGCGCGGACTTCAATCACATCACTGCGCTGACCATCAACGGGAATAAAGGCTTGCGCGGTGACGCGGCGTTTCTGCGAAGTTTCTCCCGGCTCAAACGGCTGTTCTTTCGCAACGGCCAACTGGATCAACTGAGCGAGACGCTCAAAAACCTGTCGACGCTGGAAGTCCTGGTGCTGGATAGCTGTGGCGTGAGCCTGACCGCCGAATCACTGACAGCGCTGGCCGCAATGCCCAGACTCGAATCACTGGAGTTACCGGGCAATCCGCTGAATCTGGTGCCCGATCTGCAAACCCTGAACTCGCTGACCTACCTCGACCTTTCACGCACGGGCCTGCTGGAAGTCCCGCCTGGCCTGATCGACCATCCGACGCTCAAGACGGCGATCCTCAGTGAAAACCAGATCACCGAATTACCCGAGAGCCTGTTTGAATTATCGGCTCAGGCCGGTGACGGCTACGACCTCTCGAACAATCCACTGAGCGCCAGCACTCGCGAGCGGATCAAACAATACAACCGCGAGACCGGGCAGGATTTCGCCGTACTCGCCGACCTTGCAGATATAGAAACCACCCAGCAGCTGTTTCCCGACCTCGACGCGCAAGACGCCAGCGATGTGTTCTACAGTTTGCCGGGCTCGATTGAACATGGCCGAAGCCAGCTGCGGCACTGGCAGGCAGAAATCCGCCAACTGGATGCCGACCTTGCACGGTGGGCAGCGGCAGGACCGAGTATTCATCCGGACACGGGGCAGGTGCTCAACCCCCGGCAGGTGTTCGTGATGCAGACCAACAGAAAGCTGTTTGCCCAACGAATCGAAGAACTGTGGCGCTTCCGGTTTGCCGAAAAAGCCACGCAAAGGGGCAATGTGCTGATCGCAGAGCTGCCGTTCATTGGCGATTTGCCCGTGCTGTCGGCTGACTTCAGCCACATCGCCGAGTTGACCCTTGACGGCAATCCGGCCCTGAGCGGCATCGATGCTTTTCTTTGGCCTTTCACCGGCCTGCGTCATCTGGAACTGCACGAGTTCAAACTGGAGCAATTGCCCGAAGCTTGCGAACGCATGCCGTTGCTGGAGCGCCTGGTGCTGGAGTACTGCGAGCTGACCCTGACGCCGCCGACTCAGGCCCGCCTGTCGTCCATGAGCCGTCTACAGTTCCTCAATCTGAGCCACAACCCGCTAGGCGCTGCACCAGAGTTGAAGACCTTGCCGGCGCTGACTCACGTGCGCCTGATCGACACCGGGATCTCTCATCTGCCGGAAGGCCTGGTCGAGCACCCGACGCTGATCATGGCCAACTTCGAACACAACCGGATCAGCGAGCTTCCCGACAGCCTGCTCGATCGCCCTGCGCTTTCACCCAACCAATTCATGCTTGGCGAAAACCCGTTTTCACCCGCCACTCGCGAGCGGATCAAGACCCGCTACCAGCACACCCGGCAAGACTTTGGAGTACCGATGCCGACGGCGGACATCGACCGCGTGCGCCTTTTGTTTCCGACCCTCGACGCCGAACAAGCCAATCGAATGTTGTATTTGTTGCCGGGAACCGTCGCTCAGGGTCGACTTCAAATCGCTCAGTGGGAAACGCAATGGCAGCAACTCGATACAACCCTCAACCGTTGGGTCAGTGAGGTTCCCGAGCAACATCCGTCAACCGGTACGCCACTCACAGATGAGGACAAAATCGTTGAACGCACCGGCCGCGATCAATATCGCCGTGACCTGCAAGCGTTCTGGCGCGCACGCTCGACCGCACAACCGGAGATGCGATCAGACAGGCTGATCCTCAATCTCCCTTTCATCGGCGAGCTGCCCTCACTGAGCGCCGACTTCAGCCATGTCACCACATTGTCGATCACCGGCAACGCCCAATTGCGCGCCGGCGATGTTTTCTTCGACGCCTTTTCAGGGCTGGAAACACTGGAGCTGCGCGATCTTGGATTGCAGCAAATACCGGATTCGTTCCGACGTATGCCAGCCCTGGAAAATCTGGTACTGAGCAATTGCGCGGTGACGCTGGATGTCGAGGGCCGTTCCACCCTTGCTTCGCTGACACGATTGAAAAAACTCGACTTGTACAACAACCCTCTGGGACTGGCGCCAGACATCCGCTCCTTGCCGGCGCTGGATTTTCTCGATCTGGCCGGCACCGCGATCAGCGAAATTCCCGACGGAATGATCAACCATCCGCAACTGGAAATCGTCATCCTCAACAACAACCGGCTCAACGAAATTCCTGACGAAGTTTTCAACCTGCCGGCGGAAATCGGTAACGGTTACGACTTTGGCAACAACCCTCTGAGCCCGGCGACGCGAGAGCGGGTCAAGGATTACTTCCGGCGCACCGGGGGTGATCTGGGCGTGCTTGCCGAAGAGGCAGATCGGGCTCGGGTGCAAACGCTTTATCCGGCGCTGGACGATGATCAGGCCAGCACCTTCCTCTATCGCCTGAGTGGCACGTTGGCTGATGGCCGTCAGGAAGTAGCAAGAAGGGAAATGGCGCTGAGCGATCTCACCCGCAGCCTCGCTCATTGGAGCAGCGACATCCCTGTGAGTGCGCCTGACGGCCAACCGCTGCCCGTAACCGAGCGACTACGTCAGGAACAACTGCGTACGCAGTTCGCCGAAGCACTGCTGACCTGCTGGCGCCAGATCCCGATGGAGGACTCGAGTCTCGACAGTTTCGGGTTCAGCCACACTGTGAGTTTCATCGGCGAGTTGCCGACACTCGGCGCCCCATTGCCCTACGTGCCGGACCTGTTCCTGGTGGGTGAAGGCCATTCATCAAGGCTCGGACGCTTCCTTGAAGCTTTTCCCGGCCTGGACAGCCTGGCCATTCGCGAATGCGATCTCGGCGATATTCCCGAGGATATTTTCACCATGAATCAGTTAACCGCCCTGAGCCTGCCGGACTGCAAAATCAGGCTGACACCCGAATCGGCAGCAGCACTGGCGAGCATGGACAAACTCGAGGTACTCAACCTGCGCGACAACCCGCTGGGGCTGACGCCGGACGTCAGCAACCTGCATGGCCTGACCGACCTCGACCTGAGCGATACCGGAATGACCGAAATACCGCGAGGCGTACTGGAAAACCTGCACTGGAACGAGATTGATCTGTCCGGCAATGCGATCACAGACGTGCCGGAAGAAATCATGGATGTGCCCGCGGCAGTCGGCGACCGCTACGACTTGCGCGATAACCCGTTGTCGACCGAGAGCAAGGCAAGAATCCGGGCCTACTATCAGGAGACTGGCAACAACCTGAACGTCGCCGGCATCGACGATGCACCGCGCCCGGCTGAAATGAGGCCTGATCTGGAAATCGAAGACTGACCGATACAGCGCCATGGCAGCCAATGCCATGGCGTGATTGGCGAGGGATCAACCGCGCTCTGGCGGCACCGACGACAGTTCGAAAGGACTGCTGCTGCGCCGCTGGTTGCGGTCTTCCCGCGGCGTGGCGCCGAAGAAGTTGCGATAGGCGCTGGAGAAATGCGGCCCCGAGGAGAAACCGCACGACAGGCCGATCTGGATGATCGACTTGCTGGTCTGCATCAACATCTGCCGGGCCTTGTTCAGGCGCAGCTCGAGGTAGTACTGGCTCGGCACGCGGTTGAGGTATTGCTTGAAGATCCGCTCCAGCTGGCGACGGGACACGCACACATGCTGGGCGATTTCGTCGGTGGTCAGCGGCTCTTCGATGTTGGCTTCCATCAGCAGCACCGCCTGGGTGAGCTTCGGATGGCTGGAGCCGAGGCGGTTCTGCAATGGAATGCGCTGACGCTCGCCGCCTTCGCGGATGCGTTCGACCACCAGTTCTTCAGAGACCGCACCGGCCAGTTCCGCACCATGATCGCGGGCCAGCACCGCCAGCAACAGATCGAGCACCGACATGCCGCCGCACGCCGTCAGGCGATCACGATCCCAGTCGAACAGATGACTGGTGGCGATGACTTTCGGGAAGCGTTCGGCGAAATCGTCCTGCCAGCGCCAGTGCACGGCGGCGCGGTAACCGTCGAGCAGACCGAGTTGCGCCAGCGGGTACACACCGGCCGACAGACCGCCGATTACACAACCGGCACGCACCAGTTGCTTGAGCGCGCTGCTAAGCGCCGGCGCCAACGTGGTCGGTGGCTCATCGGCGAGCAGGAACAGTTTCTGGAAGTTTTCGAGTTTGCCGGCCCAGGGTTCGCCGGGCAGTTGCCATTCACCCTCGGCCGGTGCTTCGGCCTGCAGGAAGGACAACTCGTAAACCACGTCCGGATGCACACGCTGGGCAACACGCAAGGCCTCCTCTGCCAGCGCCAAAGTCAGAGCTTTAGTGCTGGGCCAAATCAGGAAACCAATTCGATGGGCAGTCATGGCGGGCGATCCGAAACGTAAACAGAGGGAAAAACCGAAATCGGCTGCAACCAAATTAGACCATCTGGCGCGCTGCGCAGCATGACCTAATCTGGTGCATAACGGGAGCGATTACTTGAGGCTGCCCGAGAGGAATTGTTGCAAACGTTCCGATTGCGGATTGACCAGCACTTCACGCGGGTTGCCGCTTTCTTCGACGACGCCTTTGTGCAGGAACACCAACTGATTCGACACTTCACGGGCGAAGCCCATTTCGTGGGTCACCACCACCATGGTCCGGCCTTCCTGAGCGAGGGCCTGCATGACTTTCAGCACGTCGCCGACCAGTTCCGGGTCGAGGGCCGAAGTCGGTTCGTCGAACAGCATCACTTCCGGTTCCATCGCCAGCGCACGGGCGATTGCCACGCGCTGCTGCTCGCCACCGGACATGTGCCCCGGGAACGCATCCTTACGATGAGCCACACCCACCTTGTTCAGGTAGTGCTCGGCTTTCTCGCGGGCTTCGGCCTTGGACACACCCAGCACGTGAACCGGCGCTTCCATGATGTTTTCCAGCGCGGTCATGTGCGACCACAGGTTGAAGTGCTGGAACACCATCGACAGGCGCGAACGCATGCGTTGCAGCTGTTTCGGATCAGCGGCTTTCAGCGCGCCGTCCTTGTTCGCTACCAGTTTCAGCTCTTCGTTGTTGAGCAGGATCTTGCCCGCATGCGGCTGCTCGAGCAGGTTGATGCAGCGCAGGAAAGTACTTTTGCCGGAGCCACTGGAGCCGATGATGCTGATCACATCGCCGGCGGCCGCTTTCAGGGAAACGCCCTTGAGCACTTCGTGACTGCCATAGCGTTTATGCAGGTCTTGGACTTCAAGTTTGTACATGCGGTCGGTTCTCACAAAAACAGTCAGTCGTTGAGCAAAGGGCCGTCGCGCAGCGCATCGCGCCCCGCCACTTTGGCCAGCCAGAAACCGGGTTGGGCGTAACGCAGCCGCTCAATGGCAAACAGCACCCCGGACGTACCAGCACACACCGTGCTGACCCGATCCGACAGCGGATCGATCACTTCGAAAATCTTGTCACCGGCTTCAACCCACTCGCCGGGCTTGCGCAGAAAACTCACCACGCCCGGATGCGGCGGCAGGAGCAATTCAGTGCCCTCGAACGGCATGCCTTCGCACGGTTCGTGCGCCGCGCTCGGCCACTCGCCACGGATCAGGCCTTGCTCGGCGAGGAACGCCAGAATGCCTTCTGCCCAGGCTTCGGCCTGCGCCGGCGTGGTGTCAGCCTGACCACCCAGTTCAACGGTGGTCGCCAGGCACGCCAGTGGAATCTGCGCGTCCGGGAACAGACGCGAAAGACGCAGCCACGGCAGAGAACAGGCTTCATCGAACGAGCTGCCGCCGGAATCTTCCGCCAGCAGGCCGACCTTCACGTCCAGGTGCGCGGCGAGCGAACGCCACTGCGGCCAGTGCTGCGGCAAGGCGTACATGTGCAGCGCGGCTTCGCAGTCGCAATGCAAGTCCAGCACCACATCGGCGGTGGCGGCGTGTTGCAGCAGGATGCGCTGCATGCCTTGCAACTGGCTACTCGCCTCAGGCAATTCGGCCAGATGATCGGCCATCGCCTGACGGATCAAACGGATGTTGGCGCGCGGATCATCACCGAGTTGTCCTTCCAGCCTGGCGGCCACGGGGGCGCTGAGCTCGACGAAATCACGGTTGAAATTCTTGCCGCTGCCGGCCTCGAAACGGCCCTGATGGTTGCCTTGCAGCAACTGGCCGAGGCCCAGCGGATTGGCCACCGGCACCAGTTCGATGACGCCGTTGAGCAGGCCCTTGGCTTCGAGCTCGCCGAGGCGTTTTTTCAGTTCCCAGGCGGTGCGCATGCCGGGCAGTTCGTCAGCGTGGAGGCTGGCCTGGATGTAGGCCTTGCGCTCGCCGCTCCCGAAGCGAAATACCGAAATCCGGCGCTCGCTGCCCAGGTGGCTCCACGGCAGAACGTGGTCGATGCGTTCCATATCAGTGCTTCCTCGGGGCCAGATAGCTCAGCCAGCGACGCTCGGCCAGCTTGAACAGGCGCACCAGAATGAAGGTCAGGCACAGGTAGAACACGCCGGCGGTGATGTACGCCTCGAACGGCAGATAGAACTGCGCGTTGACGGTACGGGCCGCGCCGGTGATGTCGATCAGGGTCACGATGGACGCCAGACTGGTGGTCTGCAGCATCATGATCACTTCGTTGCTGTACTGCGGCAGCGCCCGGCGCAGGGCCGATGGCAGCAGGATGCGCTTGTACATCTTGACGCGCGACATACCCATGGCCTTGGCCGCTTCGATCTCGCCGTTCGGCGTGGCCTTCAGGCTGCCGGCGATGATTTCAGCGGTGTAGGCGCTGGTGTTGATCGCGAACGCCAGGCACGCACAGAACGTTGCGCTGGACAGCCACGGCCACAAGAAGCTTTCACGCACCGCTTCGAACTGGGCCAGACCGTAGTAGATCAGGAACAGTTGAACCAGCATCGGCGTGCCGCGAATCACGTAGGTGTAGAGCCAGGCCGCACCGTTGACCACAGCGTTCTTGGACACACGCATCAGGCCCAGCGGCAGGGCCGCGAGCAGACCGAAGAACAGCGACAGCGCGAGCAACTTGAGGGTGGTGACCAGACCGCCGAGGTACAGCGGCAGGGCCTCCCAAATGACGTTGTAGTCGAAGATCATAGATCAGCCGCCCTTACGCCTACCGAGTAGCGCTTCTCAAGGTGACGCAGCGCCAGCAACGAGACACTGGTGATCACCAGGTACATCGCCGCCACTGCGAGGAAGAAGGTGAAAGGCTCGCGGGTGGCGTCGGCCGCCTGCTTGGCCTTGAACATCATGTCTTGCAGACCGACCACGGAAATCAGCGCGGTGGCCTTGGTCAACACCAGCCAGTTGTTGGTGAAGCCCGGAATCGCCAGACGAATCATCTGCGGCACCAGCACCCGGAAGAACACCTGGAAGCTGCTCATGCCGTACGCCATGCCGGCTTCGGCCTGACCTTTGGGGATCGCCATGAACGCGCCGCGGAAGGTTTCCGACAGGTAAGCACCAAAGATGAAGCCGAGGGTGCCGATACCGGCGGCCAGCGGGTTCAGGTCGATGTAGTCGTCATAGCCGAGCATCGGTGCGACGCGGTTGAGCAGGTCCTGACCGCCGTAGAAGATCAGCAGGATCAGCACCAGGTCGGGAATCCCGCGAATCACCGTGGAATACAGATCGCCCAGCCACGCCAGCCAGCGCACCGGCGACAGGCGCAACGCGACGCCGATCAGCCCGAGAACGATGGCCAGGGCCATGGACGACAAGGCGAGCTGAAGCGTCAGCCAAGCGCCATCGAGGATGACAGCCCCGTAGCCTTTCAACATGATTCAGGTCCTCGAAAGTTGGGATGAAAAAATGGCGCAAACCGCAGAGATCCTGTTGCTTGCGCCATTTCGGACGGGTCGAGCGACGTCTTTACTTGCCGTAAATGTCGAAGTCGAAGTACTTGTCCTGGATTGCCTTGTACTTGCCGTTCTCGCGGATGGCCGCGATGGCGGTGTTGATCTTGTCTTTCAGGGCGTCGCCCTTGCGTACCGCGATGCCTACGCCGTCACCGAAGTATTTGACGTCGGTGAACGCCGGGCCCACGAACGCGAAGCCTTTGCCGGCGTCGGTTTTCAGGAAGCCGTCATTCAACAGCGTAGCGTCCGCCACGGAGCCGTCGAGGCGGCCGGCAGCCACGTCGAGGTAGATTTCGTTCTGCGAGCCGTACGGCTTGATCTCGGCACCCAGCGGGGCCAGGACTTCGCGGGCGAAACGCTCGTGGATCGAACCACGCTGCACGCCGATGTTCTTGCCCTTGAGCTCAGCCAGACCTTCGCTGACCTGAGTGCCTTCCTTCATCACGAGGCGGGCCGGGGTGTTGTAGTACTTGTTGGTGAAGTCCACGGACTTCTTGCGGTCGTCAGTGATGGACATGGACGACAGGATCGCGTCGATCTTGCGCACTTTCAGTGCCGGGATCAGACCGTCGAACTCTTGCTCGACCCACTGGCACTTGACCTTCATTTCTTCGCACAGCGCGTTGCCGATGTCGTAGTCGAAACCGACGATGCTGCCGTCCGGCGCTTTGGAGGCGAATGGAGGGTAAGCCGCTTCGATACCGATTTTCAGAGGCTTTTCATCGGCGAATGTCGGCAGGGACAGCACGGACAGTGCCAGGGCGCCAAGCAGCACAAGTTTCTTCATCTTGGGACTCCATCGGTAAAGGGCAAAAACGGCAGAGTGAGCGACAGCCCAATATGCGAATGGGTGTAACGAAATCGGTTGCTGCGTGCGTGGGACATTTCCAGTCAAAACCGCGAAGGCTTCAACGCAAGCCACGACGAGCGAGTGATCGGCATTCTAACGACAGGCCCGAAGCCGATATTTCTTCAATGCGACAACTAATTACAGATGCACCGAGAAACCCGCTTGAGCACATTGACAGCCCTGCAATTTCATGCAAGAGCGAAAGACAGTGAACCGATCTATGCTGCAAATTGCGGGCCTATTATTCGCAAACCCTTCTAATCCGGCAAGCGCGGGGTTATGTCTTATTTTTCACCGGGTGTCTTAAGGTCCTTAAACAGGGCAATGCGTTTCCGGATGCCCCGTTGTGGAGCCGGCGGTTACACATTCGGTTACTTGAAGGTGGACGGGTAACAGCAGGAAGTGCCTGACGGACGAAACCGATAATTATTGGAAAACAAAAAGCCCCGCCCGGCGCGATGCCAGACGGGGCTTTTCAGCCTTCAGACCCGCCGCTTAGGCAACGTTCATGGTCTTGTGCGTATCGATCAGATGCTGCACCACACCCGGATCCGCCAGGGTAGAGATGTCACCCAGGCCTTCGTATTCAGCCGTAGCGATCTTGCGCAGGATGCGACGCATGATCTTGCCCGAACGGGTCTTCGGCAGCCCCGGCGCCCACTGGATCACGTCCGGCGAAGCGATCGGCCCGATCTCCTTGCGCACCCAGTTCTTCAGTTCCAGACGCAATTGCTCGCTCGGCTCTTCGCCATTCTTAAGGGTGACGTAGACATAAATGCCCTGCCCCTTGATGTCGTGCGGCACACCGACCACCGCCGCTTCGGCGACTTTCGGGTGAGCGACCATCGCACTTTCGATCTCGGCAGTGCCCATGCGGTGGCCGGAGACGTTGAGTACGTCGTCCACGCGACCGGTGATCCAGTAGTAACCGTCGGCATCGCGACGTGCGCCGTCACCGGTGAAGTACATGCCACGGAAGGTCTTGAAGTAGGTATCGACGAAACGGTCATGGTCACCGTACAGAGTGCGCGCCTGACCTGGCCACGAATCGAGAATCACCAGATTGCCTTCGGCCTCGCCTTCGATGATGTTGCCGAGGTTGTCCACCAGCGCCGGCACCACACCGAAGAACGGACGTGCGGCCGAACCCGGTTTGAGCGCGTGAGCGCCTGGCAGCGGGCTCATCATGTTGCCGCCGGTTTCGGTCTGCCACCAGGTATCGACGATCGGGCAGCGGGATTTGCCGACGTTCTTGTAGTACCAGTCCCAGGCTTCCGGGTTGATCGGCTCGCCCACCGAACCCAGCAGACGCAGGCTGCTGCCGTCCGCGCCTTCAACAGCGGCGGTGCCGGAGGCCATCATCGCGCGGATCGCGGTCGGCGCGGTGTAGAGGATGTTGACCTTGTGCTTGTCGACGATCTTCGCCACCCGGGTGATGTCCGGATAGTTCGGCACGCCTTCGAACAGCAGCGTGGTCGCGCCGTTGGCCAGCGGGCCGTAGACGATGTAGGAGTGACCGGTGACCCAGCCGACATCGGCGGTGCACCAATAGATTTCGCCCGGACGGTAGTCGAACACGCGCTCGTGGGTCATGGCCGCGTACAACAGATAACCGCCGGTGGTGTGCTGCACGCCCTTCGGCTTGCCGGTGGAGCCGGAGGTATAAAGGATGAACAGCGCTTCTTCGGCGCCCATCTCTTTCGGCGCGCAGACGGTGCCCGCCACTTTCATCAGGTCTTCGTACCAGATGTCGCGATGCTGGTTCCACTTGATGTCGCCGCCGGTGCGCTTGCACACGATGACTTTCTGGATGCTGCTGGTTTCCGGGTTGGTCAGGGCGTCGTCGACGTTGGCCTTGAGGGAAATCTTCTTGCCGGCACGGATGCCTTCGTCCGCGGTGATCACCACTTTCGAGCGGCAGTCGATGATGCGACCGGCCAGGGCTTCCGGCGAGAAACCGCCGAACACCACCGAGTGAATCGCGCCGATTCGGGTGCAGGCCAGCATGGCGACCACGGCTTCGGGGATCATCGGCATGTAAATGGTCACCACGTCGCCGCGGTGCACGTCCTGGCCACGCAGGGCGTTGGCGAGTTTGCACACTTGTTCGTGCAGTTCGCGGTAGGTGATGTTGCGGCTTTCGGAAGGATCGTCGCCTTCCCAGATGATGGCGACCTGATCGCCGCGCTCGGCCAGATGACGGTCGAGGCAGTTGTAGGAAACGTTCAGGGTGCCGTCGGCAAACCACTTGATGTCGACATGGTGATCGTCGAACGAAGTCTGTTTCACCGTGGTGAAAGGCTTGATCCAGTCGAGGCGCTTGGCTTGTTCGCGCCAGAAGCCGTCAGGGTTGACGACCGACTGTTGGTACATGGCTTTGTAGGTCGCCTCGTCGGTCAGCGTATTGGCCAGAACCTCGGGACGAACGGGATACAGGGAAGCCGCACTCATCTTTCCTACCTCGGTGTAATAGTTGTTTTTGTATGACCCTGTTGTAGCCGGGGCGCCCGTATAGAACCATTCGACGATGGTAGTAACAAGCCCCTACAAAACATCCAGAAATGCCCCAAACACCCCTGAAGCAAACCCCGCAACCCCTGTGGGAGCTGGCCTGCCAGCGATTCAGACGACTCGGTTTCCCGGGAAAGCCGCTGCACTGGCAAGAAGATATCCAGCGATTGTTACCAAATCTGCCAAAGGTGTTTATCAAAACCGGGTCTGTTTACCCCTGGCCCGCCTCCCTAAAATTCACCTCGCCGACAAGGCAAAGCGATTAACAACGTTACAGCCCCCACGAAGGCCGTTAATCCAGCTCTGAAGTAACAAACCAAACGATGAAGTTCCACACGCAACCCCAAAAAGGTTGCGTGACCCCACTCGACCTCAAGAAGGTAAATTCAAATGAAAGCTTTATTGGTTCTGGCCCTCAGCAGTCTGTGCGCAACCGCCATGGCAGACGAGGTTCCGACTGATGTCGCACAGCAACAACCGGTTATCGAGGAATACACTTACTCCACTCACCTGGACATCGCCAAAGTTGTTTCCATGAGCGAAGTTCCGAATGTCTGCGAAGTTGTTCCGGCGAAAATGGAGTACGACGACTCCAAGGGTCAGCGTCACATTCTGCGTTACAGCATCATGGGTAACGGCTGCACCAATTGATGCGTTGAGACTGCACCGAATCGGATCACTCAGCGCAACATCGAGGGTCGATTCCAGCCCGGCTTCGGTCGGGCTCAGTTGTGTTTGAAGCGGCGCAAAAGGGTTGCAAAACACAAGATATAGTGAAAAACGCGGTTTTTTGCTCGTTTTTTGAGCAATCAATCACACGCCAAAAAATTAATGAAAAAATTTTCTCCGGGGCCAATCCCGGCGAAAGCCCTGTAAACCCTCGCTCCAATCGAAATCACCCGCGCGCTCGACCGCCCTGCGCTGTTTCGCCCTCCCCCACGCCCGTGTTTTTTTCCCTATAATGCCGCCCTAATCGGGTCAGCAATATTCCCTTACAGGGATCAAAGCCATTCTGAAGCCCCGCAGCAGCGACAACGCTGACCTGCGCCCGTCAGAGGCTCTCGGAAACCCGTAAAAATTTTCTGTTTATTGCCTGCGTAGCACCGCTGCAAAAAACGACATCCAACGCGGCCTGTACGGCCGTGTGAAAAACCAACCAATCAGTTTTCACACGGGCACAGGCCCTCACGCAGGAGACGACACGTCATGCTGAGCTGGGACGAATTCGACAAAGAAGACAGTGAAGTAGCAGCAGTGAAAGGCGCCAACGCCGGCCACGCTAGCGAAGCCAACATGGACCGCCTCGACAGCGCCGGCGGTGCCGCCGCCCTCGAAGCCCGCGCCGTGACCGCCGAAGACTCGGCCGCCGTGGCCCGCGCCAAGGCTGCACTGGATTCCCTCGACGTCGCCGAAGGCCTCGCCGAACTCGAAGGCTCCGCCGCCCGTGTCGCCGTTGACGAAAAGCGCATGATCAACTGCCGCGCCGACCTCAACCAGCTCGTGCCATTCAAGTACGACTGGGCCTGGCAGAAATACCTGGACGGCTGCGCAAACCACTGGATGCCGCAAGAAGTCAACATGACCGCCGACATCGCCCTCTGGAAAAACCCGGAAGGCCTGACCGACGACGAGCGCCGCATCGTGATGCGCAACCTCGGCTTCTTCTCCACCGCCGACTCCCTGGTTGCCAACAACCTGGCCCTGGCCGTGTACCGCCTGATCACCAACCCGGAATGCCGCCAGTACATCCTGCGCCAGGCATTCGAAGAGGCGATCCACACCCACGCCTACCAGTACTGCATCGAATCGCTGGGCATGGATGAAGGCGAGATCTTCAACATGTACCACGAGATCCCGTCGGTCGCGAAAAAAGCCGCCTGGGGCCTGAAATACACCCGCGCCATCTCCGACCCGGAATTCAACACCGGCACCGTCGAAACCGACAAAGAACTGCTGCGCAACCTGATCGCCTACTACTGCGTTCTGGAAGGCATCTTCTTCTACTGCGGTTTCACCCAGATCCTCTCCATGGGCCGCCGCAACAAAATGACCGGCGTCGCCGAGCAGTTCCAGTACATCCTGCGCGACGAATCCATGCACCTGAACTTCGGCATCGACGTGATCAACCAGATCAAAATCGAAAACCCACACCTGTGGGATGCCGAAATGAAGGAAGAAGCTTCGCAGATGATTCTGCAAGGCACTCAACTGGAAATCGAATACGCCCGCGACACGATGCCTCGCGGCGTACTGGGCATGAACGCGGCGATGATGGAGGACTATCTGAAGTTCATCGCTAACCGTCGTCTGTCGCAGATCGGTTTGAAGGAAGAGTACCCAGGGACGACTAACCCGTTCCCTTGGATGAGCGAGATCATGGACTTGAAGAAAGAGAAGAATTTCTTTGAGACTCGGGTTATTGAGTATCAGACTGGTGGGGCGCTTAGCTGGGATTGATTTCTGAGTGCGCAGCCTGAAACATCGACGAGACTGTTAGCCCTTCGTGTTTTTTGTGAATTTGAATTAGGTCAGAACGAAGCCGCTGTAATTACGATTAGCGGCTTCAGTTTGACGTATCGGACAGCGGCTAACCGCTCAGCATTCAGCACAGAAATAGCTACAAGTAGCCTCTCCGTCTGCTTTCGAGAGATTGCGGAAAAAATGAGGGGTAAAAACAAGGAACCCACAGCAACCGTTGGCGCGGATGCTGTGGGTCTTGACCGTACTGGTGAACAAAGCCCACTTGTACGGGCCGTAATCGGGGAAACCCACAATCACGAAAGCATTTGGGAAATGCGGGGCGTGATTATGGACGACCTTTGAGCGGTGTCAACGGCTGATCGTCGGAGATTGGGTTTCGTAAGAAATCTTATTTTCATAGTAAATCGGCAAGCTAGGCAATTTTGCCAAAGCTCAGACATCCACATTGATAGGATTCTTATCATGTCCAAGAAAAATCAGCATGTAGTGCCACATGGAGACGACTGGGCCGTAAAAGGCGCGGGCAACTCGAAGGCTACAAAAGTTGTGAACACGCAAGCAGAGGCTATTCAGCTCGCGCGCGAGATCGCAAAGAACCAAGGCAGCGAAATGTTCATTCACGGACAGAATGGGCAAATTCGAGAGCGCAACACCTACGGCGATGACCCTTACCCTCCCAAGGGCTAATCGCATCGGCTCAAGGAAGAGCCGATTTTTTTGCTACAGAATAAGCAACTCTCTCGAACTCACCCAACGATCTCTGCCCACACCCTCATTAAGCTGACTGGTGTAAAGCGATCACGCGCAATTTCTCAGCCAGCCCCTCCAAAGTATCGGGGTCATTCTTAAGACAGCATTCCCAAACTATCAGAACGTGCCAGCCGGCAGATTCAAGAGCCTCGATATTGGCTAAATCTCTGAATACATTCTTCTGAAATTTTTCTTGCCAGAATTCATGGCGTGTTTTCGGAGTAGTTGCGTAGGCGCAACCCGGATGACGATGCCAGAAGCAACCATGGACGAAAATGCAGACTTTCAGACGGGGAAGCACAAGATCTGGCTTTCCAGGAAGGTCTTTCCGATGGATCCGAAACCGATAGCCTCGCGCATGCAGGAACCTTCTGACCAGCATTTCCGGGGCAGTATTCTTTCCGCGAATGCCGGACATCATTCTGGAGCGAGTTACAGAGTCAACTATGTCCACGCCAATTCCACCTAGAAACCTCGTTGCCAAGCTAGATTAGCCGCGTAGCCTACAGAACTAAACACCTCAGCCATGCATCGAGGAGAGGGGTGAAACGAATATCCCTAGCTCTCCCTCGAAGGTGTCCATGCCTAAGAATGTCAGCGTATACCTTTGGCCTCCACAATAAAGTCATTCAGCGTCAGAAGCTGCCCACGCACTTCATCCGGATATTTTGTATGCAGTGGTTTAGGAACCACTAGTTTGACATTCTCATCCTGCATTTCTGCGAATTGATGAGGAGAAACGCCCTCCTGAAGGGTAAAAAGGTGAATCTGTTCCACTCTTTTGGCTTCATTTAAAACCTGACGCCAGCGGTCTTTGCAGGTTGTCTTGACGGCCAGCATGCGCAGATTCTGCTCTGGGTACGCAGGGTCATGATAGTCAGCACATGAAGGGAAGATAAAATCGGGCCGCTTGTTCCCTTCAGTTCTGCATTGGGAACTAAATTGCTCAAGTCCGAACTGCCTAAATAGATGCTCGAGATGTATCTCCAAAGATCTTCCAGATCTCGATTTACGTCGATTGCTGACCGAATTCGCGACCTGCATAAACTCGTCAACGGAACCGAAGCCCTGCTGAACTCGGTGCAGAATATGAAGCTCTTCAATCTGGCGGAACAGTTTGTACTCGTTGTCACGCCGTTCGATGATGAGATCATCGGGCGTTGTCTTGCCGAAACGAAAAACCGAGGGGAGATAGGCAATAATTTCTTCGCCACTTGGGAACATATCTTCCCAAAGTGGAGGAATCGCAACATGGCTAGGCTCTTTATATGAACCAGCAGCGAAGCCGGCAAACAACCGGTCCCCTCTGTCAAAAAGCGAACTGCCGGGAATCACTTCGCCAATCTTGCTCTCGACGAACTCCTCCTCTTCCAATCCTTTGCAGATCCAGATATCCAAAAACTCGGAATCTCGGCCCAACTGAGGCACATGAAAAGCAAAAATCGCTAACGCACCAGTATTCTCGGGATCTTGGGCAGGACTGTTTCTAAAATCTGTATTCCATCTCGTCAATCGATGCTCGTTGCGTGATCCAGGGCCTTCGAAATGACGATTGTTGTAGTAGATGCCCCTCAGCGTTTGCTCGGGAAGACCATGTGAAGTGATTTGCGCAGTCAGACTGCAATCGGGATTTTGACAGCAGGTGCCTGAAATGGACGGTAGCGCGGTCGCTACAACAGCTTTTGGTATATAAATACCTACGCCGTTCCCCCCTGTAAGACCTGTGTCGTTGGCTGAAAGCCGTTTGATGAATATCCACCATTCATCTTGATTCTTGTCTTCAATCCATTGGGAAAAGCTTGTCATGGGTAAGGTCGCTGAACTATTGAGGAGTCGAAAAGAAAGTATTTCCGACAGATTCGCAGAATTGCCTTTCTGAGAGAAGCCTCAATCGGACGGATAATGTGATGTCGCAAAGCCCCGCAGCTGGTGCAAGGTCTTTGCGCATCAATCATCGAGAGCGAAGGCGGTGCAACTGATTACTCAGGAAGAGCAAACTCCAGCTGCGGGCGCTCCTTGTCAGCAGTTTTTTCCTTCGCCGCCAAAATGCGGTCCTTCATCAACCGAGCCACAGCCTCAAAAACAGGAACCGCCACAGAGTTACCAAACTGTCGATACGCTTGAGTATCGGAGACGGGAATCACAAATTTGCTTTCCCCCGGCTTGTCAAAACCCATCAGACGCGAGCACTCGTGCGGTGTCAGTCGACGAGGGCGATTCAGCTGATTCAATTCACTGTTGAAGTCCAAGGTGTCCACAAACCCACGGTCTACCAGGATTTCCGAACCATCCTTGTGATATCTCGCAGAAAGCGTACGAGCGACATCGTTTGGACGAGTAAGACCAAAGCCAAAACCATTGCCTTTCTCACGATGCTTTTCCGCATACCGGTAGAGGTAGTCCCAAAGCTTTGGAGTAAGGATGTATTTCTCGTCTACATCTTTATCGAGCAGATCACCGAAGCTAGGTCGGTGCTTCGGTATGAGCTTGCTGATGTCGCTCAGAGTGAAACCCTGGTGAACATTCAAGTCACGACGGAAACCGACCAGAACAATTCGCTCACGATGCTGAGGGACAAAGTGCTTGGCATCGATGACCTTCGGGTCTGAGCCTTTTGGTGCATTCACGTCTGCAACCTCATAGCCCAGCTCGTCCAACGCTTCGCAGATGATCCGGAACGTATTGCCCTTGTCATGGCTTTTCAGGTTTTTGACGTTCTCAAGCAAGAATGCAGCCGGGCGTTTCGCGGCAATAATCCGCGCCACGTCAAAGAACAGGGTGCCTTGGGTCTCACACTCGAAACCGTGCTTGCGCCCCAGAGAGTTCTTCTTGGAAACACCCGCAAGCGAGAATGGCTGACATGGGAAACCTGCCAACAGGACGTCGTGATCAGGAATTTCGCGATCAATGTTCTTGTACGCTTCTTCGTCGCTGATTTCAGGCTTGTCCGAAAGCGTGACCGAACGAATATCGAGATTGAAGCGGTGACGAGCCGGATCGCAGTAGTGGTTGGCCTTGTAGGTCTTGACCGCGTACTTGTTCCATTCGGAGGTGAACAGGCACTCGCCGCCGATGGCTTCAAACCCTTTTCTGATACCGCCGATACCGGCAAAGAGATCGATAAAGGTAAATGAAGGTTTGTGGTTCAGACGCTTGGGCAACAGATCCTTGAGGCGGGTGAACTCAATGTGGGAAAGCTTCGGCGAAGCCTTGCCCTTGATCCATCGATTGATGGTTTCACGACACCAGTGACTCGGGCTCACATCGTTGAGAATTTCGGCCAACTGCCCTTGGTCGTAGATCTCCAGCAGCTTGTGCAGTAACGCAAGGTCGGTAACAGGATGGGTATCAGGCTCATAAGAATCCGAGGTCGTTTCGCTCAAGGATTCAAAAGATGCTGTTTCAAAAAGATTCATGAGCCGGAATTTCCTCTGGGTCAAAGCTGTGACGAATGGTCACCATTCTAGCCCTGAAAACTTCAAAGTAAATGAAATTTCCCGTAATCCGTGAGATCAGTCATAGCAACACGGGCTGGGAGAATTGGAAGAACAGTGGCGACCAGATACTGGATATAAACACAGCATAATTTACTCCACGCCATTGTCCAGATTTCGTTTTGCCTCACGATCGGTAGGACAAGTCGCTGGTTGACGACCATCCCTGATCCCCCTACCCTCAGCTCCGAGCCTAAGAAACTCTACAAACCAGAGCGGCCCTCCGCACCCGACAGTCATGCGGCTTTTTTTCGTCTGCGGTTTCTCTACGCCTGCGAAAAATCCCGTTATGTCGGGAGTGGGCGAATACAAGACCCGAAAGGGGAATATGTCCGGCCCGTCTCTGGTGGGTTTCTTAGCTCCCGACACCCATAACGAATGCCCTAAGAAAGCAGCCAGAGGTAAATGGAAATGCCTGACTATCCAACCTTCATGATGAAGGTGAATCGCTGTATCCGTAGAACGCCCTCGTCGCTTCCGACTCCGGAGGTCTCCCATGTCTGAGCCACTTTTACCAACTCGATTCATTCGCAACAAAACACACCTGCATGCGGTTCTGGTGGAGAACCAGGCGTGGTTCTGTGTCCAGGAGCTAGGCCGATTGATGGGCAAACATCTTGATGAGCGCCAGCTGCGAAAACTTGACGCTGATCAGCGGCAGATGATGTGCGTGGAAACCTATGGCGGAGCTGAGGACCACATGATGGTGAGTGAGTCTGGGGTGTATGCACTGCTGATCTATCACTACTGTCCTGAGTATCGGAAGCTTCGTGAATGGCTGACACATCAGGTCGTGCCCACCCTGCGTGATGCTCGTTCGGCGCGCTCGGTTGAGCGCCCGATGTTGAGTGTTTTGAGCTGGCGGCAGATGTCGCTGAGTACATTGCACTGGCAGGGCGAGCCGTGGATTCGGTTGCGGGATATGCCAAGTTTGTTGGCGAAGGACTCTTTCATTCGTCAGGAGTCTTGGTGGAGTAAGGCGTCCCAGCTTGTCCGCCGACTTTGAATGTCAAAGTCATCAAACAATCCGCCGCTTGAGTTTACAAGCAGCGGATTTTTCTGTGCTAAACGGCCGCTCCTGAATCGATCCCTCACAACACTAGACTCTCCCCTTCGCTCGGCACCCGATAACTCAACTCTCGAATGGCGCCCACCTGCTTCATCTCTAAATTGGCCAGCCTTGCCCCCTAAAGCAACGAAAGGCCATTTGCTACTATAGTCATAGTAGTTTTTTAAATAGCAGATGCTACATTCGATAGCTATCGATCGCAGCCGAGTTTCAGACTAGCTTGCGTCTTCGAAGACAAAAAATATTTAAGTTGTGGGATTACCCCAGCTTTTTTGGGCGATTTTTGGGGGGGGAGATATGAAGCATATGAATAATCCTCCTGACGCGTCTGCGCTGATGACCTCAGCGCGTAGCTTTGGGAATTACGATCTGTCGAGTGCTCTCGCCGACATTATCGACAATAGCATCAAGGCAAAAGCCCATAGCATCGATATCAAATGCATCCGGAAGGATGATGGACCCGAAGTCAGGATTCTAGACGACGGATCAGGAATGACGAACGTCGAGCTTCATCGTGCCATGAGACCCGCCAGCACCAATCCTAATGAGGAACGGGCCCATGATGACCTCGGTCGCTTCGGATGGGGGATGAAGTCCGCATCACTTTCACAATGCCGGCATTTGACAGTCGTTACGAGACAGAATGGCCTCCTTACCGGCGCGTCTTGGAATCTGGATGATATCGCTGATTGGAAAATGGGGATTCTTGAATTTGATGAGATTGAAGCCCAAGCCGATCACCGGCTGCTTGAGCGCGACGGGACCGAGATCATATGGAGCACATGCGATCGCCTGTCCGAATATGGTCAAGTTGGCGGCAAGGGATTCAATGATTTAGTCGCGCATGCCCAAAAGCAACTGTCACTGATTTTCCATCGGTATTTGGGTGGCGAGGAAGGCCTTCGGAAACTCAGTATTAATTTCAACGGAAGTGCGCTGAAGCCTACAGATCCCTTTCTGCGCAACCATGATGCGACGCAGGCCCAGCCAAAAGAAACGCTTAATCTCGACGGCCAGTCTATTGAGGTGCAGTCATTCATTCTACCGCACTATTCGAAGTTGACTGCAGGTGAGCACGATCAGCTCAGCGGAGAAGAGGGTTTTGTTCGCAATCAAGGCTTCTATGTCTATCGGCAGCACCGACTTATCATACACGGGACTTGGTTTCGGTTAGTGAGGCACGGGGAGCTGTCGCAACTTGTCAGAATTGCCATCAACATTCCAAACACCCTTGATGCGATGTGGAAGATCACGCTTGACAAGGCAGACGTACAGCTTCCCTCAGGGCTTAAGAGCCGATTGAAGGATATTGTCTGCGGACTCAAGAGGAGATCGGGAAAGGTATTTCAGTCCCGAGGTGGGCGTATCCGCGAAGAAGGGGGTAAAACGTCAGTCTGGGCGAAATACGTTCGAAACGGTGAGGTTCGATACTATGTTAATCGGGAGCATCCGCTGATCGCCGGTATGCTAGAAGACGAGAATAGGGATAGAGCAAAAGCCTTTGCGGCAACACTCGGAGTCATCGAGGACTGCTTCCCGATTGTAAGTATCGGAGAGGACTATTCGTCCCGACCAGAGATGATGAATCAAGGAATACTAGACAAGGACATATTTCTCGACAAACTCGACTCAGCTCTTCCCTCACTGCTGCTCCACTCAGGAGGAGATATGAAAGCGCTGCGTGAACTTCTTGCATCAACTGAACCGTGGGCCAGTCAAGCCGACCTCGTTGTAAAACACCTCAAGGACAAAAGGTGGTAATAAATGTTTCATAGCGAACTTGCGTATTTCCGCTCTGTTATAAATGAGCAATATCGTGAAAACATTGCTCAAGGGCAAGGATTACCTGAAGGTGCGATCTCTACAATAGTTCGCAATGGACCATTTCATCACTTTGATGAACGGACGATCAGTACGATTATCCGTGAACTGGAAGCGAGCTTTATCGTAACTCAGAAGCGCGGGGCGATTATTTCAAAGGACCACCGGCCTTGGCTTACAACAGTACGACCGGGGCTGGATTTCTATTACTGGAACCGCTTACGCAAATATTATCTTGAGACGGGAGCTCTTCCGTCGCCGGTGCTCGCTACCCTCAACACCGACACAGACGAAATTCTCGATCAATGCGGCAACCCGAAAGACGAACGCTACGGCGCAGTTCGCGGCATGGTCATGGGAAATGTCCAGTCGGGTAAGACCACAAACTACTCTGCTCTGATCTGCAAGGCAGCTGACGCAGGCTACCGCGTCATTATCCTACTAGCAGGGATAACCAACTCACTGCGTGCGCAGACGCAAGAACGAATTGACGAGACATTCATTGGCAAAGTATCGATGTTTGGCGCGGCTGCACAGCAGTCGTTGCCGATCCAAAATTATGCAGCGACACGGCGAATCCCCTCCTACGGCACTACTCGGGTAGCCGATTTCTCGAGCGGCACGGATGGAATCTATTTCGGTTTGGCAGGTCATCAGGAACCTATGATCTTCATAACCAAAAAAAATAAATCCATCCTTGAACGTCTCGCACACTGGATAGAGAAACAGGGAGAAACCGGAGGCTATGAGCTGCCACTTCTGCTGATAGACGATGAAGCCGACAATGCATCTATCAATACAGCCGTCGACCCCAAACGTACTAGCGCCATCAATGGTGTAATTCGACAAATTCTGTCGCGATTTCCGCGCTCCGCATATGTCGGCTATACCGCTACACCGTTTGCTAACATTTTCATCGACCCGGAAACGACAGAGGACATGGAAACGGATGACCTTTTTCCAAGGAATTTTATTAAGGCGCTTGATCCACCTACCAATTATGCAGGTTCACATAGAATTTTCCGCGAGGGTGGCAACTTACGCCAAAGCATGGTCAGAGTCATTGATGACTATCGAGCGCAACTGCCGCTGAAGCACAAGAGCGGCGACAATATTACCGAGCTACCCGACAGTTTGCGTCACGCGATTCGTGTATTTTGCATAACAAGGGCCATTAGGGTATTCCAAGAAAAAGGCAAGACTCATTGTTCGATGATGATCAACGTCAGCCGATTCAATGCCATCCAGGAAAAAATTCTAGGGCTCGTTTTCGAATATCTCACGGAGATCAAGGACGCGGTCTCGGTACATGCATCGCTGCCGCTTGATCAGATCAACGATGAGATCATGGATGATCTCGAGAGTAGCTTCACAGTCGAGTTCGGCAAGACTTATCTCAAATGGCGCGATCTGCTGCGTGTCCTAAATGAAGGGGTCCAGTCCATCGATGTCCGCACCGTCAATATGCGGGGTGGCAAGTTAGATTATTCACTGCGCAAGTCAGAAGGTCTGCATGTCATCGCAATCGGCGGGCTGGCGCTTTCACGCGGCCTAACACTAGAAGGCCTGACGGTCTCCTATCTCTTGCGGAACGCTACTGCGAGCGACACACTTATGCAGATGGCGCGCTGGTTCGGCTACCGACCGGGATATGAGGAATATTGCCGCCTCTATCTGCCGCAGGTGTCCTTCGACCATTACGAATTTGTAGACGAGGCGACCGAAGAGTTGAGGAGCGAGATCAAGCGCATGAAGGCCGCAGGCCGCACGCCGCGTGATTTCGGCCTCAAAGTTCGGCAAAGCCCGCTCGCCATTCGGGTAACCGCGGCAAACAAAATGCGGACGGCCGAGAAGCTCAAAATCGCTCAGGACTATTCCGCGCGTCACATTGAAGGCTTTGCACTTCCAAATAATTCAAGCATTGGAAAGAAACATCTCGACGCGGTCGAACAATTTCTCATCGCACTCGGCAGTCCCACTGAAGTAAACAAGGGTTACATTCGATGGGCCGCAGATGGTCGAGAAATACTTGGTCTCATGCTCGAGTTCCAGTTCGCAGATCATCCCGATCTATCGGCAATTTCCGACACCTCTCTTCTCTCGGACTATATTCAGGACCGCGTCACGGACGAACTCGCGAAATGGGACGTTGTGATTCCCATGCGCCAGGCGGGCGACTCTAGTCCATTTGCTGGTCAGAAGATCAATCTGAGGTCTCGGAATCAAGGAACAATTCAGAAAGGCACCTATCGAGTAAATGGTAGCAAGAACCGTGTAGCCGATCCCGGCGACGCGCTGATTGGCCTGTCCGACATACAAATCGCGGCAGCGGATGCTGCCTATCAGGCTGAAACTTATAAGAAGGAACGTGCCGCCTGCTCTGTGCGCGAGCGGCCGATGATGTTAGTGCACTTATTCAGCGCGTCCCTGCGCACCGATCCAGACGAGAGTGACGATAATCTCAAGCTAGACGAGAAAATCGTGACGCTGTCCTTCTGCATGCCTGAGACTTGTAAACCCGCTGAAGAGAGAACATACCAGGTAAATGCTGTCTATCGGCAGCAACTTGAGCAATTTGCCGCAGAGGCAGACGATGACTCCGAGCCTATGATGGAGGCTCAGGATGTTGAGTGAATGGAAGGCAATCGTCACACCGACAGACCCAAGTTTTTATAACATTCGACTTGCTGACAGTAGCCATCCTCTCGACTTCAGGTTCGGCCGCGACTTTCATGGATGTTTTGTCTTCCAGCTTGATGCAGTGTGCGCCGAGCCGGGAATGCTTGTTCTGCCGAAAATGTCGGCCGTGACCTGCGAGGTCCATTCGGTGGACTTTGAGCGCTCAAGATTAGTGCTGAGCTTGAGCGATGTGGCCAATTTCCAAAACTTCGCACTTATGTGCAAGAGTCTAATGCTTGCGACTGACAAGCTTGCACCGACACAGTCAGGAGAGGGGCTGCTGCAAGCCGTTAAGGAAGTCCACCGTTGGCAGGAGATGCTGCGCCATAGAGCCAACCACCTACTGTCAAAAGGTGAACGCATTGGCCTAGTCGGCGAGCTGCTGTTTCTGCGAGATGTTCTTGGTGAACGCATCGGATGGAGTGCCGCCATCAAATGCTGGAATGGCCCTAGCGGTCATGAGCAGGATTTCTTGGTCGCCGGCACCATCTTTGAGGTCAAGACGCAAGTGGCGACTGCCGACCGGCGAATTCGGATTTCTTCTGAAGATCAGCTCGACCCAGTTCAAGGACGCATCCTGCTCTGCAATCAGGGCATAGCTTCGCTACCATCCACCACCCCAACCGCTCGGACTCTCAATACTCTTGTTGCAGAGATCCGAGACACTTTTGCCGGGGCAGGCACAGGGGCGCTGGAGGACTTTGAGATAGCTCTACTAGAAGCAGGATATCAGGAGCAGCCGGAATATGATGAGGAGAGCTGGGCTCTCGTTGATCGCATATTTTATGAGGTGTCCAGTGAGTTTCCTCGTATCGAGCGTAGAGACCTCCGCCATGGGGTAGAGATGGTTAACTACAGCATTCGCGTTAGCGACTGCGCTCCATTCATCGTCAGCCTCGATGATGCCTTTAGGGGAGTCGAATCATGAGCGAGTTGCAGCAAACATTCGAAGCCCTGCGAGAGGATATTCTTTTAGAGGCAGAGGTGCGGGGCGTATTTCAGCAAGAAGCTTTTTTCGAGCTTTATGCGGCAGCGGCTTCTGAGAACGGTGACACAATTGACTTGGAATACACCCACAGTCACAAAGAAGGTGGACGGCGGCCATACCGAATCGACGGTTATGGATTAGATACCGATCGCGGAACTCTTTATCTCGCCATCTGCGATTTCCGAAACGGGATTGAACTGGAACCGCTGCATAGTGACCGTCTGAACTCAGCGTTCAAGCAAGCAATTGCCTTTTTCGAAAACGCCTGTTCCTCGCTTTTTATCAATTCGATTGAGGAAACAAGTCCGGCGTTTGCCGCGGCCTTTCCTATCTACTCAGTACGCGATCTCATAAAGAGAGTTCGCATCATCCTATTTTCCAACGCCCGACTGGCAACCAAACGTCCACCACAACTGGGCGAGCTAGTAAGCGGAGTTCCGATTGTCTTGAGCGTCCTTGACGCGATTCGCTATTTCGAAATCCAGAAAAGCTTTCGAGGTTCAGAATCTATCGAAGTCAATATCGCAGGCATAGCCGGAGCGCCTATTGCCTGCCTCAAAGCCTCGACGAACACCCAAGAGCATCAGTCCTACCTTCTTGCTATCCCTGGCCCTGTGCTTGCAGAAATCTACGGTCTATACGGAGCACGTCTGCTAGAACAGAACGTCCGAACCTATCTCCAAGCTAAGACCAAAGTGAACAAAGGCATTCTGGAAACGATTAAGAACTCACCGGAGATGTTCTTCGCTTACAACAACGGACTTACTGCAACAGCATCGGCGGTGACACTCGAAACACTAGAGGACGGACAACTAGGAGTCGCGACCATTCATAATCTTCAGATCGTGAATGGCGGCCAGACGACGGCGTCTATCCTTTACGCAAAGGATGTCGCGAATTCACCGCTCGAGCGTGTTCATGTCCAAATGAAGCTATCAGTGGTTCCGCCTGCCCACATCGAGCATGTCGTACCAAAAATTTCACGATATGCCAACACTCAGAATCGTATATCAGAAGCTGACTTCTTCTCGAGTCATCCATTCCATCTGCAAATGGAGCGTTACTCTCGGATAACGAGCGCCCCGCCTCAGAACGGTGCGATGACGGGCGACAAATGGTTTTATGAACGTGCACGCGGACAGTACCGTGACGGCATGGCATACGCATCCGTTGCAGAAAAGAGAAAATATCAGTTGGAATATCCAAGACATAAGCTTATCGAAAAGACCGATCTTGCGAAATATGTCCTAAGTTTTGAAAGAAAACCTTACATTGTATCCAGAGGAGCGCAAAAAGCGTTCATGGTCTTCGCGGATCAAACCGCAAAGGCCTGGAAGTCAGTGCCTACCCAATTTAACGAAGTTTGGTATAAAAATGCTTGCGCGATGGGTCTGTTATTCCGCTGGACCGACAAGCATGTTGCTGGCTCGGACTGGTACAAAGCTGACCGTGGCTATAAATCGCAGACAGTTGCCTATACCCTTTCTCATATTGCTGAGCAAATAGAGCAACAAGGAAAAGCAAGCCTTAACTGGGGGCAAATCTGGAATACTCAATCCGTCCCGGAGGAGCTTCAAAAGCATATTGCCTCTCTCGCGCCACAAATTGCTGCAGCGCTTAGAAACACTTCTGCAAATGTTCGAGATGTCGGTGAGTACTGCAAACTTGAAATTTGCTGGCAAAATATCAAGGTATCAGAGTTAAAGGTTGCGACCATACCCAACTATCTGATGCTCAATATGGATGAGATGACGCAAGAAAAAAAGGAAGCTAAGTCATCTGCAAGGATTGATCGTGAAATTGACTTCGATATTTTACTTCACATGCTCGTTCCCAAAGCTGAAGTAATCCGACGGACTGCTGAGCAGCGTAAATTTCTGTCGCCGAAGGCAGATAGAGCACTCCAGAAGCTAGGATCGGGGAATATCAACTTAGCAAGACCAGATAAAAACGCGGTTAAGCTGCTGGTGAAGCGAATGGCAGATGAAGGGATGCCTGTTGAAGATATGTAGTACAGCCGAGGTCCGACATTCTGCCGAGCAGAATGCCGGACCTTTACACTTGGCGAGCAACGGGCGCGACTAACCTCCAGCTATGCCTTGCAACGCAATTTTCCGAGAGCTCGCCATGAGTGGATTGCCCCCTAAGCGCCCATTAGTACGGCGTACACAATCCACTTTAATCAGCGACCATCCTTTGATGGAATTGAGTACCTTTCGATTAGCAGGCCAATACAAGAAAAAATTCAACCGATCGGTTTTCGTGTGCGGAGTTTCTATAACTGTAAGTGTCCGGTGAACTAGCCCAACTGTGTAAAAAAGTTTCTGTCGTATCCCCCCCTTATAAAAGAGATTGATTTCTAAATGACAGAGCCGAATCCAAGATTTAACTGACACAACCAATCGCCAGCAAGCTGGTTACCAAAAATTCCGCCCAATACTGAAAACAATCAGTGCAACCCACCCCACCACCCGCTATTAATACCCCTCCCCCACTCAAGGACCCGAGCCCCACCATGAAATTCGATCTCGCCTACTGCCTCAGCCTCGACGACAAGTTGTCGATCTATGACGTTCGCGATCTCAATTTCGATGAGACGGTGGCGTTCGATTCTGCGAAGGAGCACTTCCAGTGCCCCAACGACGCCTGTCGTTCGGCGTTCGATGCGTCCAACGAGTTGGGCACGTTCAACGCCAAGAACGTGAATTACGTGCGCACGCCGCACTTCAAGAATCTGCCCGGTACGCAGCATGTGGCGGGTTGTCCGTATCTGAGTGTGAAGACGTCGGCGTCGGGGGTTGAGGCGGGGGATGGGGAATTGGATGACGGTCGGGAGGAGCATTTTCCGTCGGAGTTGTTGCTGACGCGTCGTGAGTATATGCGCAAGCCTGCCGCGCCTGCGGGGGCGGCGGATGTGTTGCGGGATGATCCGGTGCGAGTGGCGACTACCCCCTCAAAAGAATCGCCGAGTCGCGAGACGGCGCCGGACAAGACCAGCGTTTTCGCTCACCCCGTGGAGTGTTTTGTGTCGAACTTCGCGGACAAGGATTTGCTCAAGCGCATGCCGTTGAAGATTGGCGAGCATACGGCGCCGTACAGTTCGTTCTTCAAGAAGATCGAATATTTGATGGACAACAAGGGGCTGATTTACTGGGGCCGGATCAAGAAGATCGAGGACTTTCACAGCGCCAGTTTCCGGATCGATTTCGAGGACAAGGTCTGGTTCAAGAAGCCCGAGGACAGCAAGAAGAAGCCGTATCCGGTCAGCGTTTATCTGAACAAGAAGCTGATCGACAACTACCGCAAGCGCAAGGCGTTTCTGGAAGAGATCAAGCACGCGATCGACAGTGATAAGGAGTTGTTCTGCTTCTTCTATGGTGTGACGCCGGAGTTGAAACAGGTGCCGGGCAAGAAGAACCCCGAAAAGCCTTTCGAGGTCTTCAATGCCAATATCGAGAACCTGGATCACTTCATTATTCGTGAAGCGCCGGGTCTGGTGTGATGGTTAGTTCTGGGGCAGTTGCAGTTTGACGGCGCCGGGGTGTTGTTTGATGAGGGAGTACGGCAGGACTGACCAGTCTGGCCTATCGCAAGAGCGTTGTACGCGGGCGAAGTAGGCGCCCAGGTACAAACCTTTCGCGGTGAAGTACCACGGCGAAGAACCCCAAACGCTTTCTTCCGTGAAGTCGCAATCGTCATCTTGCGTCGGTTTCTTCATTTCTGCGGGGTACAGGGCGGTGAATTGCTTGATCAGCCAAGGCACCAGGTCTTTGTTTTCATACTGATAACGCGCGTCACTTTCGGCTTGGCTCAAGGGTTTGTCACCCAGACTGTCTCGTTCGGCATGCAGCAGTGGCTTGCCCTCACCTACCCACAACACATCTTCGAGTGATAACGGATGGCCTGTGCTTACATCAATGTTGAGGGGTGAATCACCGAAGTCCGGATGCGCGCCACCGCAGAAATAGCTGGTCGAGATGTTCAGGCTGACCACGGCTGGCGAAATCATTTTGGGCTCTGCGTCCTGCATGAACTCGACGTATTCCCCGCCCTGCAGTTGGCAACCGTGATAGCGGATGACCTCATTCCACAACCGTCCAAGCAACTGTTGGTTAACCCGTTGCAGATCGTCTTTTGGCAGACCAGACTCTACGCTGAACAGCGAAATCTTTGACTCCGGCTCTGTCCACCATTGCAGGGTGTAACCCATGAAGTCTTGTTTCTTCAGCGGTTTGAGCTTGAGTCCCTGTAGTCGCAAATATTCATACGGCTCGCCGTTTGGCAGCGCGGCGATAAAGGGCAGCGTAGAAGTTGTCGGCGCTGGAAGCCTGGCCTCGGAAAGTTGCACTGAAAGCTTCTTGCCCTTCGGACTTTGCCACTCGCCCTGCCAGCCAGTGGCAGTTTCTTCCAGTTTCAAAGTTGGCAGTGGCTTGTCGTCGCTGTAGCGATTGTTGCCTTCGACCAGCGTCAGAGTGCTGTCCTGCAATGACCCGCTGAGGGGCAGGTCCCGATGGTATTTCTCGTAGAAGTAACGACCGGTCACTTCATCCGGATTCTGGGTATTGATCTCGACCACAATCGGCGTCTTGCCCAGCGTGCCGGTGAACACACGTCTGCCGTCGTCAGCCTGAGCGGTGGAAAGCAGTGAAAACAGCACGGCGGCGTATGGCGCCAGGCGCAACAGTCCCTTGAGCATGGATCGATCCCTGAGTGAGTCGGACGTCGCGCCGGGACGTGAGTGCCGGCGCTGGTGAATGCGGGGCGGATTATGGCGGGGGTGGCTTAAGTAATCGAGTTTTGTCGGTTGTACTCTTCCAGCCAGGCTGCGCGCTCGACTGCTGCTATCTCCCGATACACTTGCATGCGGCGCGTCTTTGCCGCTTGAACTTCGTCCTCATCCAGAGCGCAATAACGACGAAGCCAATGAACGGTCATCTCCTCATCCGGGTAGTAGTAACCCTTGGCGCCCTTGCTGTTTCTCGGGGTGTCGTTCATCTGCGCGTCGAACACCATGGCTGCGACTTCATCAGGCGGTAAACAACCGGCCCCTGCGGCCTTGTCCTGGAAGACCCAGGCAATTTCATCGATGTGTTTCTGTGCGCTGCGATGGCTGCGGCGATAGAACTGCTGCGGTCGACACATCCACTGGAATCGCTCAATCAACGGTTCAATATCAATCCACTCGGAGAGCCCGTGATGGGTTGCATGAAGCATGACACCGTTGAACCAGCGATCAGCGAATTGCCCCACAAATGCATCCAGATCCGCCTTTTTCATGTCGGCGAAAACCATGCAATAGCGAGTCGTGATATGCATGGCGAACAGCACATGCTTTCGTTGCACGGTGATCGCATGCACCAGCCACTGCTCGACAGCACTGTCCATCTCATCATCTTCAATGGTTGATGACGGCGGGTCCAAATCCACCGGGGTGATTTTTTTGCCCTGGTGAACGCGGCTGAAGAATTTGCTGGCAGCTTCGGTGCAGTTGAAGATCAGCATCCTTGATCTCTAATAAATACTGGAAGTGGTCGATTATGGGGCTGTCGATTGACGACTACTTAACCGACATTACCACCATCACAATAACCAACAATCCAATATAAACCCAAGCATGCACCCGATCCGGTATCCGCCCGATCCACCGTGTGGCCAGTCGAATCCCCAGCATCGAGCCCAGCGTCAGCACCGCAAACGCCAGCAGATCCACATACCCGATAAACCATGGCCCGAGGTCTGTATCGCTGAACCCCGCGATCAGCATGTACGTCAGCGTTCCCGCCAGCGCCACCGGCACGCTCAACGGGTTGGCCATCGACGTCGCCTGCGACATGCTCAACCCGCAACGCCGCAATAACGGCACGGTCATGACGCTTCCTCCTACACCGAGAAAGGTTGCGATGGCGCCGATGCCTACACCGCCGCCGGACGATTCCAGCGTTCCCAGTCGCCGTGGGATAACGCCTTCGGATCGAGTAAGAAAGCCGCGTCGCAGCAGGCAGTCGACAATCGTCACGCCGAGGTAGGCGATGAAGGCATAACGAATGACTTCGCCGCTGACCCACACCGCTGCGATTGCGCCGACGACCGCGCCCAACCCGATGAACCCGCCCAAGGGCCACAGGTAATCACGGATGAGGTTGCCGGCGCGGCGATGTTTGCCGGTGGCGACCAAGGCGTTGACGATCATCACGCAGGTCGAGGTGGCGACGGCGATGTGCATGGCGGATTGGCTAATTGGGTCGTCGGCGCCGTGGCTCGCGGTGAGCATGCGATACAGCAGCGGCACGACGACGAAGCCGCCGCCGAAGCCGAAGAGCACGGCGGTGACGCCGGTCAGGCAGCCGAAAAGTGTCAGCAGGAGGTAGAACATGGCGCATCGTCCGTTGTTTGGGAGCGGTCGACGATAGAGCGGCAGCGCTTGGCCTGCTTCAGCAACCGAGCCAATAATGTTTGCGTTTACGCCAATCGCTGGATGCCGCTCGATGCGCAATGTTTCGATCAATCTGCTGGATGACACGCCGCGCCCGGTGGTGGCGATCGGTACGGATTATTCCCACGGCTATCTGTTGCCACGTCATACGCATCGACGGGCGCAATTGCTGTACGGCGCGACCGGGGTGATGCAGGTCAGCACGCATGATGGCAACTGGGTGGTGCCGCCGCAGCGAGCGGTGTGGATTCCGCCGGGTGTGGCGCATGAGGTGTTAATGCTGGGGGTCAGCACGCGCAGTTTGTATATCGAGCCGGGGGCGGTGGATCTGGGCGAGCGTTGTCAGGTGATCAGTGTGTCGCCGCTGATGCGGCACTTGCTGATGGAAGCCGTGGAGCTGCCGCTGACCTATGACCTGACCGGGCGTGATGGCGTGCTGGTCGACTTGTTGTTGCATGAATTGCTGCGCAGTGCACCACTTCCGTTGCATATCCCTCTGCCGTCTGACGGACGACTGCTCGAACTGTGTCAGACCTTTCTGCATCAGCCGAATACCCACCAATCACCCCAGCAATGGGCCGATCAGCTGCACGTAAGCTTACGCACCTTCAACAGACTGTTTCGTCAGCAGACCGGCCTGAGTTTCAGTCAATGGCGCCAGCGCGCCTGCGTGGTATTGGCGCTGGCACGCCTGGCGGCGGGTGAAGCGGTGACGCGGATTGCCTTGGATTTCGGCTATGACAGCCCTGCGGCGTTCTCGACGATGTTCCGTCGCATCCTCGGTCAGGCACCGTCCGTCTGGTTAGAGGCGGCGAACTAGGGGAAATCAAAAAATGCGTTTGATCCCGGCCGAAAACAACTGTACAAAAACACAGTACATTTTCCATCAGCACTCTCGAGCCCGGAGCACACCATGGCCTCTTCAGCGATGAACCTCATCCTCGAACGTATCGCCCTTTTCCAGTTCACCCCGACCCACTGCGCCCAGGCCCGAGGGATGTTGGGCTGGAGCATTGAACAGTTGTCGCGGGAGGCCAAGGTTTCAGTAGAGGACATTCAGCGGTTCGAAGCGCAGCAGGAAGTGGCGGATTCGGCGCGGCTGGCGTTGACCTATCGGTTTGAGGCGCAGGGGCTGGTGTTCTTTCCGGGGTTTGCGCCGGGGCGTTCGACAAGCAATGGTTCGACAGCCGAATCAGTGCGTGGGGATTATGCGATGGCGGAGTGATTCGGTTCGCCTCATCGAGGCGAACCTGCACCGGTGAGTCAGGCTCCTTGCACCACCGCCTCACTCTCCCCTTCAACCACCAACCACCACGCATTCCCCCGTTGCGGCTGTGCCAGGTTGAATGCCTCGCCCATTTGCGGCGTGGTGATGGAAACACTGCGTTCCCAAGCCAGCGCAAGAATGCGGTCAAACGGTTCATGCCACGCATGCATCGCCAGGTCGAACGTGCCGTTGTGGATAGGGAACAGCCAGCGGCCCTTGAGATCGATGTGGGCCTGCAGGGTTTCCTCAGGTTGCATGTGCACGTGGGGCCATTCGACGTTATAGGCGCCAGTCTCCATCAGGGTCACGTCGAACGGGCCGTACTGTTCGCCGATGCGTTTGAAGCCATCGAAGTAGCCGCTGTCGCCGCTGAAGAAGATGCGTTTGTCGCCGTCGATGATGACCCACGAAGCCCACAGGGTCTGGTTGCCATCGAACAGGCCGCGCCCGGAAAAGTGCTGCGACGGTGTGGCGATGAAGCGGATGCCGGCGACTTCTGTGCCCTGCCACCAGTCGAACTGGCGGATTTTGCTGGCATCGATGCCCCACTTGATAAGGGTGTCGCCGACACCCAGCGGGGTCAGGAACACGTTGACCTTGTCCGCCAGTTTCAATACCGCTTCATAGTCGAGGTGGTCGTAGTGGTTATGCGACAGGATCACCGCTTCGATCGACGGCAATTCATCGATGCTGATCGGCGGCTGATGGAAGCGTTTCGGCCCGGCCCATTGCACCGGCGACGCACGCTCGGCGAACACCGGGTCGGTGATCCAGAACTTGTCCTGCAGTTTGAGCAGCAAGGTCGAGTGACCGAGGCGATAGACGCTGTGGTTCGGCGCCGCGATCAGGTCGGCGCGGGTCAGTGGCTGCACTGGAATGGCCGCCGCCGGCCGGGTGTTGCGCGGTTTGTGGAAGATCATGTTCCACATGATCCGCAGCATTTTGCGCACACCTTCGCGCTGCACCGGCGCGTGGTTACGGAAAGTCCCTTCGGCCTGGCGCGAAGCTTCAGGTGCTGGACTAACCGCGGAAGAAATTGATTTGGCCATGACTGAAAGACTCCAGGAAAACCGCACAATTCACGGTTTTCCACGGTGGGACGATAGAGGGCCAAAGCACGCACGCATCAGCCGGACATCTGTTTTTAGGTTGCACCGATTAACCCAGCATTACACTGAACGGTGTAGTTTCTAGGTTGCAACAAACCGGATGACAAGTAAACTGCCGAGTGTAATTTCACCCTTTTTCTGCCGAATCGAATTTATGACAGCTCCAACGCGCCTCACCGACCGCAAACGCGAAGCCATCATCCTCGCGGCCATTTCCGAGTTCCGGGCCAACGGTTTCGAAGTCACCAGCATGGACAAGATTGCGGCCACTGCCGGGGTGTCGAAGCGCACGGTGTATAACCATTTTCCGAGCAAGGAAGAGCTGTTCGCCGAAATTCTCAACCAGTTGTGGGCACGGATCAGCACCGAGCAAGCCGTGTCATATCAGCCCGATCTGCCTTTGCGTGAGCAGTTGCGCCAAATGCTGTTGGCCAAACTGCAAATGATGGCGGACGACAATTTCATGAATCTGGCCCGTGTCGCCATCGCGGCCGCGATCCATTCGCCGGAGCGCGCGCAGAACATGGTGGCGCGTATGGGCGAACGTGAGGAAAGCGTGACGGTGTGGATTCGCGCCGCCCAGGCGGACGGTCGGCTGAAACCGGTCGATCCGGAGTTCGCCGCGCATCAAGTGCAGGGATTGCTGAAGACCTTTGCCTTCTGGCCGCAGATCTCCATGGGCCAGCCCTCCCTCGACAGCACAGCGCAAAATGCCGTGGTCGACTCTGCACTGGACATGTTCCTGGCTTGCTATCAGCTCTAGATTGGGCCTGCGCCACGGTAAATGGCTCACAAGGACACTGAATTTTCCCGCTGGAATAAATGACAATGTCTGTCATTGGCCGATGAACGGTCAGTCTGAAGAATTACACCGCAAAGTGTTTCAGAATGAATCTGGCGCAGAACACCATGGAAAACCAACGCGGCAAAGGCTTGTCATTCGCCAGGCGCATTTACTTGCCAAGGGCCATCGGACTGGGCATCGGTTTCTTCAGTGTCGGCGCCGCGCTGTATCCGTTGAACATGCCGGGCTGGCTCTGGGCGCTGTTGCTGTTCAATGGTTTTCTCTGGCCGCACGTGGCCTATCAATGTTCAACCCGCTCGGCTTTCCCCTATCGCGCCGAACGCCGCAACCTGCTCTATGACTCGGTGTGCGGCGGTTTCTGGACCGCGTGTTTTCAGTTCAATCCGCTGACTACCGTCACCATCCTGTCGATGATGACCATGAACAACGTGGCCGCCGGTGGCGTGCGCCTGTTCTGGCTTGGCGCGCTCGCCCAAGTGATCGGCGTGCTGCTGGGCTGGTCAGTGTTCGGCGTCCATTTCACCCTGACGGCCACGCAGACTCAGGTCTGGGCCTGCCTGCCGATGCTGACGCTTTATCCGCTGGCGCTGGGCATGGTCTGTTACCGGTTGGCGATCAAACTCGCCGAGCACAAACGCAGCTTGAGCGCCCTGAGCCGCACCGACAGCCTGACCGGCCTGCTCAACCACGGCGCCTGGAAAGACTTGCTGCATCTCAAGTTCCAGCAGTGCCGGCAGCACAATTCCCAAGCCATTCTGGCGTTGATCGACATCGATCATTTCAAGTCGATCAACGACAGTTACGGACACATCGTCGGCGATGCGGTGCTGCGGCAATTGAGTCACGAGCTGAAATTCGTACTCGACGAAAGCAAGCTGGCCGGGCGTTACGGTGGCGATGAATTCTGCGTGATCCTGCCCAACCTGCCCCTGAGCAAGGCTGAAGCGCTGATGGAGCAACTGCGTCAGGCACTGGATCGATACCGCCATCCCGACGTTTCCGAGCTGCGGGTCAGCCTGAGTATCGGGCTTGCTCGCTATCAAACCTCTTACGCCGATGCCCTTGAGTGGTTCGAAGAGTCCGACAAGGCGTTGTACACGGCCAAGCACATAGGACGTAACACAATCAGCGTAGCGTTGAGCCGAACACCCGCCTGAAAAACTTGTACAAAATTGAGAAAAATCGATTTCTTGTACAAGTTTATAAAGTTTTGTATAAGTTAATCCGCCAGCCGGGATGCTGGCACACTGCTTCCAGCCATTGATATATCTGGCTGGCTGACGCGGAAACAGGGACCCCACCTTCAGTCCTATTTCCAGAGTGCCATGAACATGATTTTCAACCGCCACAAGACTGCCCTCGTCGATCTCCAAAACACCATCAACCAACAAGCCGGCCTGCTGGAGGCGATCAACCGCTCCATGGCAGTGATCGAATTCGACGTCGACGGTGTGGTTCTGCGCGCCAACGACAACTTCCTGAAAACCATGGGTTACACCCGCGAACAGGTGATCGGCCAGGCCCATCGCCACTTCTGCTCGCCAGAGTTTGCCCGTGGCAATCAGTACACCGAGTTGTGGTCGCGCTTGAAAAGCGGCGAGTTCCAGTCCGGCACCTTTGAACGCATCGACAGCCAGGGCCGTCCGATCTGGCTCGAGGCCAGCTATAACCCGATCAAGGATGACTCGGGCCGCGTGGTGAAAGTGGTCAAGTACGCCATGGATGTCACTGCCAAAGTGCAGCAGGAAAGCGAAGCCAATGCGAAATTGCAGGCGATCGACCGCGCCATGGCGGTGATCGAATTCGATCTCGACGGCAATATCCTCACCGCCAATCAGAATTTTCTGACGCGCATGGGCTACACCCTCGCCGAACTCAAAGGCAAACATCACCGTTTGTTCTGCCCCGCGCAACTGGTCAACAGCAGCGCCTACCAGGATTTCTGGCGCCGGTTGAATCAGGGCGAACTGTTTCAGGGCCAGTTCGAGCGCGTCGACAAACGCGGGCAGACCGTGTGGCTTGAAGCCAACTACAACCCGGTCTACGACGCCGCCGGTCGCTTGTGCAAAGTGGTGAAGTTCGCGTCGGACGTGACCGCTCGGGTCGAGCAACATGAACAGGACGCGCGCAGTGCCAGTGCCGCCTATCACATCTCCGTCGCCACCCGAAAAGTCGCCGAACAAGGCACTCAAGTCATTCAGCAAGCAGCCAGTGAAATGCGCGAAATTGCCGACGACATCGCCGAGTCTTCAACCTTGATCGCGCAGCTCGGCGAACGCTCCGAGCAAATCACCGCCATCGTCAACACCATCCGCGCGATTGCCGATCAGACCAATCTGCTGGCCCTGAACGCCGCCATCGAAGCCGCCCGAGCGGGTGAGCAAGGTCGCGGCTTCGCCGTGGTGGCCGATGAAGTGCGGCAACTGGCAGCGCGCACCAGCGGGTCGACAGCGGAAATTTCCAACATGATCGGTCTGATCCAGTCGGAAACCCGTCAAGCTATCAAAAGCATGGATGGCACCCGAGGGCGAGCAGCGCAAGGTGTTGAGTTGGCGGATCAGGCCGGCACGGTGATTTTGCAGATCCGCGACGGCGCCAGTGAAGCAGTGGAAGCTGTGAGCATGTTCGCCAATGACCGGGCGCCGGGTTAAACACGATCACGGCAATCGCAGCGCCCGCCCCAGTTCGTCGAACAGCGAGACCACCGAGCGCAACGCGCGGCAGTCCGGGCGGGTCAGCAGCCACAGCGCGGTGTCGTAACCGTGCAAGGGTTCGCTCAGGGCCTGCAGCCCTTCGTTTATCAGAAAGTCCGGCAACGCCGCCACGCCAAGCCCGGCGCGCACCAGCTCCGTCACCGACAGCATGCTGTTGCAGCGATAGCCCGGCGTCACGCCAGGCAACTGCTGGCGGCGCCAGGCGACGGTCGGGTGATCGGGCAGAAAGTCGTCCGGGGCGATCCAGGTCAGCGCCGCCAGATCGGCCGCTTCAACATTTTGTAGATAACGCTGGCTGGCACAGACCCGGTAGGAAATCTTCGCCAGCTCCCGTCCGACCAGATGCTCCGGCGGTGTACGTGTCAGGCGCAGGGCGATGTCGGCATCGCGGCGGCTGAGGTTGGCGAAATCGTTGGAAGTGCTCAGCTCGATGGTCAGCGCCGGGTAGTTCGGCATGAACTGCGCCAGCGCCGGCAGCAGCAGACCTTGCAACACCGAGTCGGTACAGGTCAGGCGCACCGTGCCGCTGACTACTTCGCCGCCCTGCTCCACACCAATACGCGCAGCTTCGAGTGCCTGCTCGGCGCGTTCGGCCTGCTCGGCCAGGGTTTGCGCGAGGCTGGTGGGCAGGTAACCGGCGCGGCTTTTTTCGAACAGTTGCTGACCGAGTGACGCTTCCAGTCGGCGCACGGCGCGAAACACCGTCGACACATCAACCCTCAACAGCTGCGCGGCCCGGGCCAGAGAGCCGCCGCGTACTAAAGCGAGGATCAGGGCCAGATCCGGGAAGTCGAGTTGATATTGCGTGGCTGCATTGATCACTTGGGCAAACGCCAATTTAGAGTGCGTGAACGCCAATCTATAGTGAGGTTCATTCCTCAACAAGCACAGCGAGTACTCATGGAATCCAGAGCCCTGCGCATCGCCCTGATCGGTGATTTCGATCCGCAAGTCACCGCCCACCAGGCCATCCCGGTTGCCCTCGGACTGGCGGCGGAACACCTTCGCCATCCGGTCGAATTCGAATGGTTGGCCACCGACCGAATCCTGCCCGAGACGCCGCTGGAACAATTCGACGGCTTCTGGTGTGTCCCGGCCAGCCCCTACAAAAGCGAAGACGGTGCCCTGCGAGCCATCCGCTTTGCCCGCGAGCAGCAGCGCCCTTTCCTCGGCACCTGCGGCGGTTTTCAGCATGCGGTGCTGGAGTTTTCCCGCCACGTGCTGGGCTGGGCCGACGCCGAACATGGCGAAACCTCGCCTGACTCGAGCCGCGCAGTGCTCACACCGCTGACCTGCTCGCTGGTGGAAGCGGTGGACAGCATTCATCTGGTGCCCGGTTCGTTGATTGCCAGCGCGTACGAAACGTCGGAGATTCGTGAAGGCTATCGCTGCCGCTACGGTGTGAATCCGCAGTTCGAACGGGAGTTGCTGACCCATGAATTACACGCTGTTGGTCACGATTCGGCAGGCGATCTGCGCGCCATCGAACTGCAAAACCATGTGTTCTTTGTCGCCACGCTGTTCCAGCCGGAACGCGCAGCGCTCAAGGGGCAATTGCCACCACTGGTGCGGGCATTTGTTGAAGCCTGCTCGGAGCAATGTCGATGAAACCGGACACTGAGTGTTTCGCCGTGATCTTCACTTCGACCCGTACCGGGGGCGACAACGGCTATGCCGAAGCGTCCGAGCGCATGATGCAGTTGGTCGCCGAGCAACCGGGGTTTCTCGGCATCGATTCGATCCGGGGGGCAGACGGGGTGGGAATTACGGTTTCGTACTGGGAGAGTGAGGTGGCGATTCTCGCCTGGCGCGAGCATCCGGAGCATCGGGTGATTCAGGCGCGCGGGCGGGCTGAGTGGTATTCGGCGTTTCAGACGCGGGTGTGTCGGGTGGAGCGGGAGTATCGGTTCGGCCAGTGAGTATTGAGGTGTACTCACTGGCCCTTTCGCGGGCTTGCCCCGGGCGGCGTTCCGACGAAGAGGCCGGAACAGTCGCTGCAGAACCTCAGCCCTTCACCAGACAACGCACCGCCTCAATCTCCGGCACTTCGCGTTTACTCATGTAAACCCGCAACGGCTCGGTGATGTTGATCCGGTCATCAATATTCTGGTCCAGCAGCAACTGGATCAGTTCGCGCTTGAGGGTCATGGTCTGTTCGGTGGTCGGTGCCCAGACGAATTCGCTGCACGGAATGATGCCGTCATCGGCCACGTCCATGCCGAACGAGTCCTCACTGAAGCGCACGATGTACTGTCCGGTCTTGCGGTTGAGGCCGACGAAGCCCTTGAGGTCGTCGGCGGCCTGGCAGATGAGTTGCGATGTGATGCGCATGGTAAACCTCACAAGAGTGATCGAAGGTTTACACGCAGGGCATTGAGGCGCGCCCTCTGCCGGGGCGGTTGCCGTGGCCAAGCGTACTGCAAACGAACGCACAAAAGTGCGCAAATTTTCGCTTTCAGTACGTTTATGTCGGTCTTGCGATAGCACGTTTTCGTTTGAGTTGCTAAAAGGGACATCTTCGAAAATACCTGCGAAAGGACCTCGACATGCCCGCCACCTTCACCAAAAGCGCACTGCTGCTGAGCCTGATACTCGGCCTCGGCCAGGCCCACGCCGCCAGCCAGCCAAACCCGGTTGCGCTCGCTGCCTCCGAGGGCATTCCGCACCCGGCGGTGATCGCCCACCGTGGCGCGTCCTTCGATGCCCCGGAATCCACCGCCGCCTCCTACAAACTGGCGCGCGACCTGGGTGCCGATTACCTGGAAATGGACTTGCAGCGCAGCAAGGACGGCGTGCTGTTCGCCCTGCACGACGACAATCTGCAGCGCACCACCGACGTCGCCAGCAAATTCCCGGAGCGCAAGGACAGCCCGGCCAATGCCTTCACCATGGCCGAACTGAAAACCCTCGACGCCGGCAGCTGGTACAACAAGGCCTACCCGGATCGCGCGCGTCCTTCCTACGTCGGTCTGAAGATTCTGACCCTCGACGAAATCATCGACATCGCCCAGGCCAATCCGAAGCACAAGCCGGGCCTGTACATCGAAACCAAGGAGCCGAAGCTGTTCCCGGGGATCGAACATGACCTGAAGGAAAAACTCCAGGCTCGTGGCTGGCTGGTTCCGGCCGGCGCCAAACCGGCTAAAAACGCCGCCAGCGTCGGCGAAAGCAACGGCAAGGTGATCCTGCAAACCTTCGAGAAGAGCAGCCTGGAAATGCTGCAAAAGGAAATGCCGCAGGTGCCGAAGATCCTGTTGCTGTGGGTCGGCGAAGGCAGCATCGAGCCGAAATCCAAAGTGACCTTTGCCGAATCCGGCGAGAAGGACAAGAACGCGTTCTACGGCAAGCAGGAGCCGAAATCCGAAGCCGAATTCAAGCAGTGGATCGACTACGCCAAGGCACAGGGCGCCATCGGCACCGGCCCTTCGGCGAAGCTGACCCACGGCGGCGATCAGAGCTATTCGGATCTGGTGCAGCCATGGATGAACAAGTACACACACGACAAAGGTCTGCTGGTCCACGTCTATACCGTGGATGAGTCGGTGGACTTCGAGAAAGTCATGGCCTCTGGTGTCGACGGCATCTTCACCAACCGCGCCAGCGAACTGCTGAAGTTCTACAAACGCCCGGCCGCCAGTGTGGATCAGGTGTTGAAGAACAACGGCTTCTGATCTGTAAATCCGCGCGTCAGTCAGTATCGCGAGCAGGCTCGCTCCCTCGGGAGTCCAGCCTGCTCGCTGCGTTTTAAGGGTGAGTTAAGTTGCGGCGATTAACCTGAACTCACTTAAACGAATCACCCAAAGGAATAACCGATGAAAACCCTGACTGCCCTGTTTACTGCTGCCGCCCTGACCCTCACCGCTGGCCTGGCCCAGGCTGACGTTCGCGTTGACCAGATCCCTGAACTGGTCAAGTCCGGCAAGATCAAGTCGCTGGAATCGATGAACGCAGAAGCGCTGAAACTGCATCCGGGTGCGACCATTACCGACACGGATCTGGATAACCACTTCAATGGTTATGAGTATGAAGTTGAGTTGCGTACTGCTGATGGCAAGGAGTTTGATGTGGACTTCGATGCAACGACTGGCAAGGTGCTGAGCGACAAGCAAGATACTTGATTGACTGATAAGACAAAGCCGCACGACTTTTGGGTTGTGCGGCTTTTTTGTGTCTGGCGTTTGACGAAGCTCTTGCTGCGCCTGTGAGATTTACCCCCTCACCCCGGCCCTCTCCCCCAGGGGGGCGAGGGGGAAAGGGAGCCGATCTTCATGCTGTTCAAACCTGAGTTCGACTGAAGACTCTCAACTCGACGTAGCTCAAGTATTAACTCCGACCGAACCCTTCCGATGTAATGGGAAGGCCAGGGTGAAAGGAAAGGGAGCCGATCTCCATAGGTTTCAAAACCTGAGTTCGACACAAGATTTTCAGGTCGATGTATCTCGAACATTCAACTCGATCGGTCCCCTCTCCCTCCGGGAGAGGGCTAGGGTGAGGGGAAAAGGCTTCACGCGGTCGTACTGACCAACGAACCGGAAGTACCGCTATCCGAATCCTGCAAAGCCGCCAACAACGCCGCCGTCGCCGTCTGCAACGAAGCCGACGTCGTCGCAATCTGCGACTGCGCCGCCGCAACATCCGCCGCCTTGGCATCCTGGCTTTCCTGCTTCGCCTGAGCCGCTTGCAGCGCCTTTTGCTCTTCCTGCAACTGCTTCTGCAACTCGGCAATCTGCTTGCGCAGTTCTTTCACGGTATCCGATTCTTCGCTGCTGGAACTGCTGTCCCCCGCCGGCGCCGCGCCACCGCCCGCCGCCACTTTGCTGGTGTCGGCCTTCACGCCGGTGCTGGCTGCCGCGGTGATCGAGGTGTCGTCACCGGTGTCGGCAATCGAGGTTTTGCTGGTGGGCGTGGTGGCGGTCTGATTGATCGAAACAGACGTGATGCTGACCATGGGAAATCTCCAATGCCGGTTATAGATAACCGGGCATCGGCGGCGGTCTGCACCAATTGAGATCGACTGTGTACCGACTCGGTAACCGAACCGGTACACAGTCACTGGCCGGTCAGACGCTCAGGCGAGCGGTGACGTCGTTCAGTTGGCCGGACAGGCCGTGCAGGTTCTGGCTGGCGCTTTCGGTGCGCTGCACGTTGTCGAGGTTGGTGCTGGCGATCGAGGTGATCTCGGTCAGGTTGCGCGAGATGTCTTCGGCGACCGAGGTCTGTTCCTCGGCGGCGGTGGCGATCTGGCGGTTCATGTCGCGAATCGCTTCCACCGCGTGGGTGATGCGCTCGAGCATGGCGCCGGCCTGGGTCACTTGCTCGACGCTTTCATCGCTGCGGGTCTGGCCACTGTCGATGGCCTGGGCCGCGTCCACCGCGCCGGTCTGCACGCTGTGGATGATCTGGTTGATCTCGATGATCGACTCCGCCGTACGCTGCGCGAGGTTGCGTACTTCGTCAGCGACCACCGCAAAACCACGCCCCGCTTCACCGGCACGGGCCGCTTCGATGGCGGCGTTGAGCGCCAGCAGGTTGGTCTGCTCGGCGATCCCGCGAATCACTTCCAGCACCTTGCCGATGCGACCGCTGTCAGCTTCCAGACGACGGATCACGGTGGCGGTGTTGGCGATTTCGCCGCGCATCTGGGTGATGCTGTGAATGGTGCTCTGCATGACCTTCTCGCCCTGTTGCGCGGACTGGTCGGCATCGTCGGCCGCACGCGCCGCATCGGCCGCGTGGCGGGCGACTTCCTGGGCGGTGGCGGACATTTCATTCATTGCCGTGGCCACCTGATCGGTGCGGCTGAACTGCTCGTTGGTGCCGCCGGCCATCACGGTGGCGATGGCGTTCAACTCGCCGCTGGCGCTGTCCAGATCCTTGGCGCTGCGTTGCAGATGATTGAAGGTTTCGGCGAGGAAATCGCGCAACGTGTTGGCCGCTGCGGCCAGGTTACCCAGCTCGTCCTGACGGTCGCTGGACACACGCTCGACCAGACGCCCCTTGCTCAACTGGGTGACGTAGTCGATGAGTTTGCGGATCGGCTCGACCAGGTTGCGGTTGACCAGCCACAGGCTGAGCAGACCGATCAGCAAGCCTGACGCGAGCATCACCAACAGCCCCAGCCACACAGTGCGGTCAGCACTGGCGCTGATCTGCGCCGATTGCTCGGTGCCCTGCTTGCGCAGCTCGGCGACCAGCTCGCTCATCTGGTCGCTGGCGGCACGGTCGACGCCTTTGACGGCGGCGTCCCCCGCAGTCGGATCGGCACCGGCTGCGACGTAGGCATCACGGCCCTTCTGGTACGCAGCACCAAGCAGACGGTGTTCTTCGCGCAGGCGATCAATGCGGGTTTTCAGCGCAGGCTCGAGGCCTTTCTGGTTGGCCAGCTCACCGAGGATGCCCTGCACATCGCGCTGACGGTCTTCGAACTGGCCCCAGTACTTGGCCAGATCCGCCGGTTGCTTTCCGCGCAGCAGAACGTTTTTCCACTCCTGAACCTGCACCTTGAATTGCAGGTTGGCTTCATCGATCAGTTGCGAGGTGTGCAACGGACCTGCGATCAATTGGCTGTAGTTCTGCACGCCGTTGGACAGGAAATGAAAGCAGGCCAGCGCGATCAACAGCATCGCCAGCAGGCTGCCGCTCAGCAGGGCGAGAATTTGCGCTCTCAGGGATTTTTGCAGCATCACAGGTACTCAGGACAGGGATGAGGCACGCCCGGTAAGACGTGAATTGTTGCCGGACATCCGTGTCGGCGGACCTTGGCTCATGGCCGAAGGCGCGCAACCTAACTCATGCGTGATCGGCGTTCCAGCGCCCTTCTTGAGAAAAATCCGACCCTCGGTAACGCGTTGATTTGACGTCATTTTGCTGTCACACAAACGTCATGTGACATTGCGATGATGCGGCTCAGGTGAATCTGCAAATCCCGCGACAGACGCCTCCTCGCAGCGAGCCTTCATGAACCACAGCCTCGATATCAGTCATCGTGATCCTGACCTGTTCGGCCTGCTTTACGGCTTTCGCTTTCGCCCCGGCGAACGCGGGCGCGAGGTGGATTCGGCGACCGCCCTGCGCTGCCTGCAGGACGACAGCGAGGGCGATGAATTTCTCTGGCTGCACCTGAACCTGGCGCACGCCGCGTGCGAGCGCTGGATGAAAAGCCATCTGCAATTGCCCGAAGAGTTTTTCGAAGCGCTGCACGAAGGTTCGCGCTCGACCCGCATCGAGCATGTGGATTCGGCGTTGCTGGCGGTGGTCAACGATGTGGTGTTCAACCTCAGCAGCATGGTGTCATCAGACGTGTCGACGCTGTGGGTCTGCGTGCGCAGCAAACTGATCGTCAGTGCGCGCCTGCAACCGCTGCACTCGGTGGACAAGCTGCGTTCTTCGGTGAAGTCCGGCGAGTGCTTTCGCTCGCCGTCGGAACTGCTGGTGCACCTGCTGCGCGATCAGGGCGAAGTGCTGACGCAGATCGTGCGCAAGACCAGCATGAGTGTCGATCAGGTCGAGGACGAGTTGCTGTCTTCACGACTGTCGACCAACCGCGCCGAACTCGGTGCCAACCGGCGGGTGCTGGTGCGCCTGCAACGGCTGCTGGCGCTGGAACCGGGTTCGCTGCTGCGCCTGCTCAACCGACCACCGCCGTGGTTGCAGAAGGAAGACGTGAAGGAGCTGCGCAAATCCACCGAGGAGTTCGCGCTGATCATCAACGACCTGACCGCCCTCGGCGAGCGGATCAAGCTGTTGCAGGAGGAGATCGCCGCCAACCTCAACGAACAGAGCAACCGCACGCTGTTCACCCTGACCGTGGTCACGGTGCTGGCGCTGCCGATCAACATCATTGCCGGTTTCTTCGGCATGAACGTTGGCGGCGTGCCGCTGGCCACCGATCCGGAAGGGTTCTGGATTCTGGTGGCGCTGGTGGCGACGTTTACCGTGATCGCCGGGCGCTGGGCGTTTCGCAAGCGGCGGGATTACTGACCTTTATTCAGCGCCGCTACAGTCGCAAGCTCGTTCCCACGCTCTGCGTGGGAATGCCGCCCGGGACGCTCCGCGTCCCTGTGACGCGGAGCGTCACCTTATGCATTCCCACGCAGAGCGTGGGAACGATCACCGTCTTCAGTCAGAAGACCAACGGCGCGGCTAATCCGCCAAACACTGATCTGTCGCAGCCTCTCTGTAATATTTAGCAACGATCATGGGCAACACTCCTTCCCCCGCTCAGGATTGTCCTCCCATGGCTACTCCCTCCCTGACCGCCAGCCCGGCCCCCGCTGCCAGTGGCAGGCCGGTCCTCGACATAAAAACCGGCCCGTTCACCTACGTGGTGTTTTTTGCGGTGCTGGCGATGGGGCTGCTGTTCACCGCGTACAGCCTGATGCACGACATGCACGAACTCGGCACGGTGGTCACCACCTGGACCCCGTTCCTGCTGCTCGGTGTGGCGCTGCTGATTGCGCTGGGTTTTGAGTTCGTCAACGGTTTCCACGACACCGCCAACGCCGTGGCGACGGTGATTTACACCCATTCGCTGCCACCACATTTCGCGGTGATCTGGTCGGGCTTCTTCAACTTCTTAGGGGTGCTGCTGTCGAGTGGCGCGGTGGCGTTCGGCATTATCGCGCTGCTGCCGGTGGAGCTGATTCTGCAGGTCGGCTCGTCCGCGGGTTTCGCGATGATTTTCGCCCTGCTGATCGCGGCGATCCTGTGGAACCTCGGCACCTGGTGGCTGGGCCTGCCGGCCTCGTCATCGCACACGCTGATCGGTTCGATCATCGGCGTCGGCGTAGCTAACGCGCTGATGCACGGCCGCGATGGCACCAGCGGTGTGGACTGGGCCCAAGCGACCAAGATCGGTTACGCGCTGCTGCTGTCGCCGCTGGTGGGCTTCGGTTGTGCGGCGCTGTTGCTGCTGGCGCTGCGCGCGTTCGTGAAGAACCGTTCGCTGTACAAGGCGCCGGAAGGCAACACCCCGCCACCGTGGTGGATTCGCGGTCTGCTGATCCTGACCTGCACCGGCGTGTCCTTCGCTCACGGTTCCAACGACGGCCAGAAAGGCATGGGCCTGATCATGTTGATTCTGGTCGGCACCCTGCCGATGGCTTATGCGCTGAACCGCACCATGCCGGAAGAACAGTCGCTGCAGTTCGCCGCCGTCGCCCAAGTGACCCAGCAAGCGCTGGTGAAAAGTGCGCCACTGCCGGCACCGGCCGATCCACGCGCAGTGCTCTCCGATTACGTGCGCAGCAAGGAAGCCACGCCGCAACTGATCCCCGCCCTCGCCTCCCTGACCGGACACATCGGTGAAGAAGTCAAAGGCTACGGCTCGCTGGCGAAAGTCCCGGCCGAGGCCATGGGCAACGTGCGTAACGACATGTACCTGGCCAGCGAAACCATTCGCCTGATGGACAAGAACAAGGTCGGCACCTTCGACGCCGACACCAGCGGCAAGCTGCAACTGTTCAAGCAACAGATCGACAACGCCACGCGGTTTATTCCGCTGTGGGTGAAGATCGCAGTGGCGATTGCTTTGGGGCTGGGCACCATGGTCGGCTGGAAGCGGATCGTGGTCACGGTCGGCGAGAAGATCGGCAAGACTCACCTGACCTACGCCCAGGGCGCCTCGGCGGAAACGGTAGCGATGCTGACCATCGGCGCCGCCGACATGTTCGGCCTGCCGGTGTCGACCACTCATGTGCTGTCCTCGGGCGTGGCCGGGACCATGGTCGCCAACGGTGGCGGTTTGCAGATGAAGACCATCCGCAATCTGCTGATGGCGTGGATGCTGACCTTGCCGGCGGCGATTCTGCTGTCGGGCAGTCTGTATTGGTTGTTTACGCAGATTTTCTGATCCAGCCGAATCCCTGTGAGAGCCGTTGCTCCCACAGGGATTTGCCGCAGGAATCAGAGCGTCAAACGAATCAAATCCCCCAGCCAGTCCATGAACACCCGCACCCGCAACGGCAGATGCCGCTGCCTCGCGTACAACAGTGAAATGCCCATCGCCGGCGCGGTGTATTGCGGCAGCACGGTGACGATCTCGCCGCTGTCCAGATAGGTGTTCATGCCGGTACGCGGCACCTGAATCAGACCAAACCCGCCAAGGCACGCCGACTCGTAGGCATCGGTGCTGTTGACCGTCACACTGCCGGGCATCGGCACCCGGTGGATCTGTCCGTCCTGCTCGTAAACAAACCCTTCCGAACGCGAACCCAGCACACCGACGTAGTGCACCAGTCGATGCTGCGCCAGATCTTCAATGGTCTGCGGCACCCCGAAGCGTTCAAGATACGCGGGGCTGGCGCAGTTGATCATGCTGAAGTCCCCCAAATGCCTCGCCACCACCGACTGATCGGGCTGCGCGCCGATGCGCACCACGCAATCGAAACCTTCGGCGAGCAGGTCGACCCGGCGATCGGTGCTGCTGATTTCCAGCTCCAGATTCGGATGACGGGCCATGAATTCCGGCAGCTTCGGCATGATCAGCCGTCGCGACAGAATGTTCGGCATATCGACCCGGATCCGCCCGGTCAGCGACGCTTCGTCCTGGCGGAACAGGTTCTCGATTTCGTCCATGTGCGACAGCAGATCCTTGCTCCGCTCATACAGCGCGAGGCCGTCCTGAGTCACCTGGACCTTGCGCGTGGTGCGTTGCAGCAGGCGCGTGCCGAGCAGGGTTTCCAGCGCCTGCACCTGCTCGGATACCGTTGAGCGCGGCAGCCCCAAACTCTCCCCCGCCATCGTGAAACTCGACAATTCGCTGACCCGGACGAAGGTGCGCAGCAGTTCCAGTTTGTTCATGGGCCACCCATTGATTGTTCGGACAATCCGACCAGTGATTCCGGTTTCAGTCTGTTTATCACCTCACAGCGGATAAATAAACTGTGCCCCCATCAACCGTCACTGCCATCGAGGAAGACCCATGAACCGCAAAATCGCATTGATCACCGGTGCCAGCCGTGGCCTCGGCAAGAACGCCGCCCTGCACCTCGCCGCGCAAGGCGTGGACATCATCGGCACCTACAACAGCCGCGCCGATGAAGCCCAGGCGCTGGTGCAGGAACTGGAAACCCTCGGCGCCCAAGCCGTGATGCTGCAACTGGATGTCGGGCGCAGCGAAGGTTTTGCCGATTTCGCCGTGCGGGTCGAGCAGGCGCTGCAACAACTTGAACGTCCGCGCTTCGATTTCCTGATCAACAACGCCGGGATTGGCGTGCATGCCTCCTTCGCCGACACCACGCCGGAGCAGTTCGACCTACTGATGAACGTGCAGTTGAAAGGGCCGTTCTTCCTCACTCAGCAACTGCTGCCGCTGATCAACGATGGCGGGCGGATCATCAACATCTCCAGCGGTCTGGCCCGTTTCACCCTGCCGGGTTACGCGGCTTACGCGGCGATGAAAGGCGCGATGGAAGTGCTGACCCGTTATCAGGCCAAGGAGCTGGGGGCGCGGCAGATCGCCGTGAATATCCTGGCACCGGGCGCCATCGAAACCGACTTCGGCGGCGGCGCGGTGCGCGACAATTCGGCGTTGAATGCGATGGTCGCCAGCAACACCGCGCTGGGCCGTGCCGGGCAGCCGGATGACATTGGCGGTGCGCTGGCGCTGTTGCTGTCGCCGGGGGCGCAGTGGATCAATGGTCAGCGGATTGAAGCGTCGGGCGGGATGTTTCTCTAAACCCTGCAAAAATCCCGGACAAAAAAATCGCAGCCCTCACAGGCTGCGATTTTTTGTTTTCAGTTTTGGCAGACGCTGCGCATCACCAGCCGCTCGCGCACCACGTCATAACCCCAGTGGTAGATGTAGGTGTACGGCAGGAAGAACAGCAGCACGCCGATGTCGAGCAGAAACGCCTGCCACAGACTGACCGACAGCCACCAGGCAATCAGCGGCACGCCCATCACGATCAACCCGCCCTCGAACAGCAGCGCGTGCGCCACTCGCACCCAGGCATTGTGAGCGATGTTCCAGCGCTTGAGCATCCGGTCGAAGATGCCGTTGAACACCACGTTCCAGCCCAGGGCCAGCAACGCGATTGCGATGGTGACGGCGCCCATTTCGACCAGCGGTTTGCCCATGATCCACGCCAGCAACGGGGTACAGATCAAGATCGCCAGCAGTTCGAAACCGATGGCCTGGAAGATACGCTCAGTGATGGATTTGTTGGCAGTCATGGCCGAAGTCCTCTGTGAAGATGGTTGCCATGATCCAGCACCACGCCGATACTTCATAACCAATAACCATCGATCAAGGCGATAGTTCATGGCCTCTCAGGAAGTGTTGCTGGCGTTTGTCCAGGCGGCGACTCAAGGTTCGTTTTCGGCGGCGGCGCGCAAACTCGGGCGCAGTCAGTCGACGGTGAGTGCGGCGGTGGCCAGTCTTGAGATCGATCTGGACCTGGTGCTGTTCGACCGCAGCAGCCGCAAGCCGACGCTGACCCCGGCCGGCCACGTGATGCTACAACGGGCCGAGGCGATTCTGTCCGCCACCAGCCGGCTGGAAATGACCGCCCGGCAATTGGCTCAGGGCGTGGAGCCGAAACTCACGGTGGCGATTTCCGACACTTATCAGTCCGACCGTTTCGAAGCGGCACTGGTGGGCTTCGAGCAGCGCTATCCGGATCTGGAGCTGGAATGCCTGATCGCCGAATGCGATGACCTGGTCGAACTGGTGCAGCGCGGTCGGGCGCATCTGGCGTTTGCCGAGATGCAGGACAACTACCCGCCGGACCTGGCAACCGCGACCGTCGCCGAGCGCACTGAAATCGCCTTGTTTGTGGGGCGTGGGCATCCGTTGGCGACTCACGACTCCATCGATCAAACAGTCCTTGAGCAGCATCGCGAACTGCGCCTGGCCACCATCGTCAATCCCTATGACAGTCGCGGCAAAGGCCGGGTGTGGTCGGCACCGAGTTACCTGATGCTGCTGGAAATGGCTGAAAAAGGTTTCGGCTGGGCGCCGCTGCCGCGCTGGCTGGTGGAGCGTTTCGGCAATGACTTGCTGGTGGAACTGAAGGTGCGCGGCTGGCCAAAACCGGTGTTCGTCGATGCGCTGTGGTCGCGGCTGTACCCGCCGGGGCCGGCGGGGAGCTGGTTGCTCAGCAAAATGCTGGAATAGCTCAGGCCGCCTCGATGGCTAGCGGGCGGTTCACCTGAAAATACTCGTGCAACCCGCGCATCGTCGGCAACTCCAGCGCTTGCGCTGCATAGCACAATCCCACCCGCCGGGTCGGCGCCGGCAGGTGCAGCGCCCGCACGACGATGCGTTCATGCCTGCTGACAAGCGACTGCGGCAACATCGCCACACCAACACCCGCCGCCACCATGTGCAACGCCTGTTGCAGTGAACCGGCATGTCCCGCCACCGCTTCCGGCGAGCGTCCGTACAGCGCCATCAACCGCTGATGTGAAGGATGCTGTGGGCAGGTGATCCAGTCCTCAATCGGCGCCCACCCTGCTTGCGCGTTTGCCATCGGATGATCGAGAGGCAGCGCCATCACATAGGACTCTTCCCACAGCGGCAGGAACAGTTCGTCCTCGCAGCACATTTCCTCGACCGCCAATCGACCATCGCCATGACAGCCCTCCTCCAGTGTCAGCAGCAGATTGGGCAACGCCTGATGGGCCATCCGCACGAAGGCTTCAATGTGGCTGGCGGCGATATCGCCCTCGATGCCAAGGGTCAGCGGCGCACGGTTTTCGCGGCCGCGAAACATCCGGCTCAGCGCCTCGGATTCAGCCACCATCCGGCGGGCCTGCGGATAGAGAAGGCGTGCTTCATCGCTGACTTCCACACCACGGGGCTGACGCACGAACAGCGTCGCGCCGAGTTCTTCTTCCAGCTGTTTGATGGTCACCGACAACGTGGGCTGACTGATGAACAGCCGTTGCGCGGCGGCGGTGATGTTGCGTTCCTCGAACACCGCGAGGAAGGCTTTGAGATGACGGATATCCATAGGAGATTCCGATAGCAGACAGAGGAATAAGGCATTTTTCAGCCTCCAGCGGGCTAAATATACTGCGTCACGAATCTGGTTATTTGTTTTTCTTATCTCAGGAGTTCAACCATGAGCCAGCCATTGATCATCATCACCGGCGCCAGCTCGGGCATCGGCGAAGCCACCGCCCGCCGCTTGAGCGCTGCCGGCCATCCGCTGCTGTTGCTGGCCCGGCGCATCGAACGCCTTGAAGCACTGGCACTGCCGAACACCCTCAGCCGCCGCGTCGACATCACCGACCGCGCCGCGCTACTGGCCGCTGTGGCCGAGGCCGAAGCGCAATTTGGCCCGGCCGATGCGCTGATCAACAACGCCGGGGTGATGCTGCTGGGCGAGATGAGCAAACAGGATCCGGCGCAGTGGGACCAGATGCTCGACGTCAACGTGAAGGGCCTGCTCAACGGCGTGCACGCGGTGGTCGCCGGGATGATCGAGCGCAAGCACGGCACCATCATCAACGTCAGCTCGGTGGCCGGGCGCAAGACCTTCCCGAACCATGTGGCGTATGTCGGCACCAAATTTGCGGTGCATGGGTTGTCGGAAAACCTGCGCGAAGAGTTGTCGCCGCACAATGTGCGGGTGACCACAATTGCGCCGGGTGCGGTGGAGACCGAGTTGCTGAGCCACACCACGGATGAGGCGATCAAGACCGGGTATCAGGCGTGGAAGCAGGACATGGGCGGCACGGTGTTGAGTGCCGAGGATGTGGCGACGGCGATTGCTTATGCGTATGGGCAGCCGCAGGGCGTTTGTATTCGCGAGATTGTGATGGCTGCGACTCGGCAGCAGGCCTAAAAGCGAAAGGCGAAAGGCAAAATCAAAAGCGCCCTCACCCTAACCCTCTCCCGGAGGGAGAGGGGACTGACCGAGGTGTCTTACGTCATACATCGACCTGAAAGATCTGGTCGATTATGGATTCACAGCGAACCGTTCAGGTCGGCGTATATCCCCAATATCCCCGGATCGGTCCCCTCTCCCTCCGGGAGAGGGCTAGGGTGAGGGCAAGCGATCCAAAGCCGAAAGCCGCCCCTCGATAAACCGCCGCTCCGGCTCCTGCCGCGTCAACTCCAGTGCCCGTGAATAGGCCACCCGCGCCTCCTCAACCCGCCCCAACTGCCGACAAAACTCCGCCCGCGCCGAATGCGCCAAGTGGTAATCCTGCAATTCCCCACGGTCCAGAATCCCTTCAACCAGGGTCAACCCCGCCAGCGCCCCGTCCCGCTTGGCCACCGCCACCGCCCGGTTCAACTCGATCACCGGCGACGGTACCGCCCGCAGCAACACGTCATACAGCCCGACGATCTGCTCCCAGTCCGTCTCCCCTGCCGTCGGCGCTTCGGCATGCACCGCCGCAATCGCTGCCTGCAGGCAGTACGGCCCGAAGCGCCCCGTGGTCAGCGCTTTTTCCACCAGATCGCAGCCTTCGGCAATCAACTCGGCATTCCACAATCCGCGATCCTGATCATCCAGCAGAATCAGTTCACCATCAGGCGAAGAGCGCGCCGAGCGCCGCGATTCATGCAGCAGCATCAACGCCAGCAACCCCATGACCTCTGGATCCGGCAACAACTCCAGCAGCAATCGCCCGAGACGAATCGCCTCGCGGGTCAGGTCTTCGCGTGTCACCTGGGCGCCGCCGGATGCTGAATAGCCTTCGTTGAACACCAGATAAATCACCCGCAACACACTGTCGAGGCGCTCGGGCAGTTCGCTCAGACTCGGCACTTGATAAGGGATTTTCGCATCGCGGATCTTCGCCTTGGCGCGCACGATGCGCTGGGCAATCGCCGCCGGGGCCGAGAGGAATGCCCGGGCGATTTCTTCAGTGGTGAGGTCGCAGACTTCACGCAGGGTAAGCGGCACTTGCGCGTCCGCCGCCAGCGCCGGGTGGCAGCAGGTGAAGATCAGGCGCAGGCGGTCGTCTTCCACGTCTTCGGCGTCCCATTCGGACTGTTCCAGTTCTTCCAGTTGCGCCAGCAATAACGGCTGCGAGGCCTTGAACCGCGCCCGCCGACGCAACACGTCGATCGCCTTGAAGCGCCCGGTGGACACCAGCCAGGTTCGCGGATTGTCCGGCACGCCGTCGCGCTGCCAGCGTTCGACCGCGACGAAGAACGCCTCGTGCAAGGCTTCTTCGGCGAGGTCGAAATCGCCGAGCAGGCGGATCAGGGTCGCGAGGATCCGCCGCGAGTCTTCGCGATAGACCTGCTCGACCCGGGCCGCGACCTCAGACATTCAACTGGCGCACGGGACGCACTTCGACACTGCCGACCCGGGCCGCCGGAATGTTGCCGGCGACCTGAATCGCTTCGTTGAGATCCCGTGCGTCGATCAGGTAGAAACCGGCCAACTGCTCCTTGGTCTCGGCGAACGGGCCGTCGGTGATCGACAGCTTGCCGTTGCGCATGCGCACCGTGGTGGCGGTCTGCACCGACTCCAGCGCTTCGGCGGCGACCATCCGGCCGCTGCCCTGGATCGACTCGGCGTAGGCCCAGCACTCGGCATCTTCCGGGCTGTCGGGCGACGAATGCAGCAGGCGCTCATCGCTGTAGACCAGGCATAAATACTTCATGGCGTTCTCCTGAATCGGACGGATCAACTATGGCTGAAGATCAGGGTTTCACATCGAACAGGGTCGCGCCGCTCATCGGGTCGAACGGTGCTGACCAGTGTTCGTGGGCGATCTTCCACGCCCCGCCCACCTGCCGGTAGCACGCGGTGACGCGCATCCAGCAACTCTGGGTTTCGCCCTTTTCATTGGTCCCGCCGCAGTTGGCGACCCAGTGGGCGAAGGCGATGTTGTCGGCGGTCTCGATGGCGATTTCGTGGAATTCGAAAATGTGCGGGCCGGGGCACATTTCCATGCAATCCACCCAGTGCGCGCGGTAGGCCGGTTTGCCCTTGAATTGCAGGGCCTTGATCGCATCGAAGGAGACGATGTCGTCGGCGTACAGGGCCATGACTTTTTCCACGTCCTTGGTCATCACCGCCTCGCGGTAGGTGTCGATCAGGCTTTGAATCTGCGCTTGCGTACTCATGGGGTTTCTCCCTGGTTTTTGTTGTGAAGACACCCTTAGTCGTTCGGCGATTTGCCGGATCGACAGTTGAAACAAAAAAATTCCGGAGAAGACAAAATCGCTAGAATCCGAGGCTCATCTTTGTAGGAAAAAGGAAATTCCCGTGTCAGCCAAACTCGTACCGTACGAGAGCCTTAACGCCTTGCAGCGTCAGCAAGTCGAAGCGATTGAAATCCACGCCGAGCAGATCAAGTTCTCCGGCGATATCCACGGCGCCCTGCATACGCTGCTGTCGAAACCCGGTCCTGGCGTGAAGGGTTTTGCCCTGCTGGCAGAAGATGAGCCAGTGGCGTTCCTGCTGCTCAAGCGCCCGCCGGTTCTGCCGGACTGGGCCGATGAACACAGCGCCACCCTGCATGCGTTGCAGGTCGATCACCGCGCCCAGGGCAAGGGTTATGGCAAGGCCTGCCTGCTGGCGTTGCCGGAAGTTGCGCGCCAGGCCTGGCCGGAGATCAAAGGGCTGGAACTGTCGGTGGACGCCGACAATGACACCGCGATTGCGCTGTACGCCAAGTACGGCTTTGTCGACAGCGGCGAAGCGTACAAGGGGCGCATCGGTTACGAGCGGCGGATGGGGCTGTTCTTCTAATTGTCGGGGGAGCAACGATGATCGATTCAATCGAAGCGCTGGAAGCCATCTACGGCTTGCCCCACGAACGGGCGGTGCGCAAGCAGATCGGTTTTCTCAACGAGGACTATCAGGCGATGGTCCGGGTCTCGCCGCTGGTGATTGTCAGCTCGGTGGGTGCCGACGGCATCGACGGTTCTCCGCGCGGCGACGCGCCGGGGTTTGTGCGGATCATCGACGAGCGCACCCTGGCCCTGCCGGATCGCCCCGGCAACAACCGCATCGATACCTTGCGCAACGTGCTGCACGATCCGCGGGTGTCGCTGCTGTTCATCATTCCGGGGATTGGCGAAACGTTGCGGGTCAATGGCACGGCGACCATCAGCGCTGATCCCGAATTGCTGGAAAGCTTCGCGGTGAACGGCAAACCGGCGCGCACGGTGTTGCTGGTGACGGTTGAGGCGGCGTTCTTTCATTGCTCGAAAGCGTTCGTGCGTTCGGATGCGTGGAATCCAGAAACCCACTTGCCGCGCTCGGCGCTGCCGACGGCGGGCGCGTTTCACAAGCGGCTGAATGATGGGCAGTTTGATGCCGAGGCTTATGATCGCGAGGCCCCGACGCGGGTGCGGGACACCCTCTACTGACACCGCCCACCCTCGTTCCCACGCTCTGCGTGGGAACGCATACCGGGACGCTCCGCGTTCCTGCCGCACCGCTGATGCAACGCCTGGCACCGTCATGACGCAGAGCGTCGAAGGCTGCCTTCCCACGCAGAGCGTGGGAACGATCAGGTCAGGGGTTCTTCTTCAGAGCGTCAGGATCATCTCGTGCCACGCCATCCCGCCGTGGTCGGATTCGGACGGTTTGATGTAGGCAAAACCGAACCCGGCGTACAGCGGGATGTGCCGCTCCTTGCACATCAGGTGAATCGTCGCCTTGCCCTGCTCGCGCATGCGATCGATGAATTCGCCCAGCAGACGCTTGGCCAGACCCAGGCCCTGATAGTCCGGGTGCACCACCACCGACATGATCACCACGTTCGGCCCGGCCGGGTCGTGGCCGATCAGTTCCTTGAACGCCTCATCGGACATCTGCACATCAAACGCCGCGCCGGAGTTGATGAACCCTGCCACCTGCCCGTCCACCTCGGCGACGATGAAACCGTCCGGCCAGGTGGCGATGCGCGTGGCGATCTTCTCGCGGGTCGCGGCTTCGTCGCCCTCATAGGCGAGTGTTTCGATGGCGTAGCAGCGGTCCAGGTCGGCGGCGGTGACGTGGCGGATGACGGTGTTCATGGCGGCTCGAAATCAGTGGAAACAAGGTCGCCAAGGATAAAGGAATAAGGTGTTCATATCGATCCGCGCAGGGGGCGTAAAGCCTGCGTATAAGCGCTTTTCTTCGGATTCGGGACGGTCTATTTCTGACGCCTTTCTCTGATCACCCGAGGGGGGAACCGTTTATGAGCAGCGTTGAGATCGGTTTGTTGATGGTGTTGGGCATCAGCTTCTTCGGCTTCATTACCCTGGGCATCGACCTGTTGCGGGCACGACGGATCAAGGGCAAGTAAAGATCGACCGGCAGCGCGAAGCGGGTTCGCGCTGCCGGTTGCCGATCAGGTTTTCTTTTCCACCGGGACGCAGATTTCCAGCTTGCCGGTATTGAGCTTCGGGTTGAAATCGGCGCTGTAGCGTTCCAGCTCCGGGGCGTTGAGCCCTTTGTATTCGGAATTCGGCAGCCAGGTGTTGTAGATGTAGTCAATGGTCTGCGGCAACTGATCCAGCGAACCCTTGTGTTCGAACACCGCGTACTGACGCGGCAGGACTTCGATCCACGGATACTTTTCCTGCGGGAAGTCGTCCAGCTTGCGGATTTCGACCCCGGCCATGTAATCGAAACCGCCGTTGCCGTCGAAATTGCTGCAGACACCGTAGGTCACTTCACCCTTCTGCCCCGGAATATTTCCGATGTGCGGGATCAGTTTTTCCCACAGCGCAGGGATGTCCTGAACGGTCTCTTGAGTGAAGCGATCGCGAAATCCTGCAATCAGCAGGAAGTGTCCATGTTCGAAGCGAGGTTCAGCCACTTCGACGCGTTTTTGCTCATCCATGACTCGACTCCTTGAACGAAAAAAGTGGGTTCGGCTGGGAGTATAGAAGCCAAACCCGATTCGCACATTTACAGCGTATGCAGGGCCTCGGCGGCGCCGGAACCGACGAACTCGTTATAACCGGATACGATCACGTAGACCGCGAAATAGCAGAAGATCGCTGCAGATGCCATGTAGGAATAGCGCAGGAGTTTGTCGCCCAGCAACTTGCCGCCATGGCTCGCGGCGAAGCACAGGCCTGCCGACCACAACAGCCCGGCGCACAGGAAGCCGCCGAGGAACAGCGCCGAGCTCAAAGGACCGCCGCCGCCGGAACGGGCGATCAACGTGCCGCCCACTGCCGCGAACCAGAGGATGGCGCTGGGTGACGACATGGCGAGAAAGATCCCACGGAAGAATTCCTTGCGATGGGAGTTCTGGCCGACCTCGGCGATCGCCGCCAGTTGCGCCTCGTGGTGTATCGCCGAATAGATCATCTTCGCCGCGAAGTAGATCAACAGCGCTGAACCGCCGATCCACAGCACCCAGCGCACGGTTTCGTATTGCAGCAGAACGGTCATTCCGGCCAGCGCCAGCACCGCGTAGATCAGGTCGCCGACGCAGGTGCCGAGGCCCAGCGCGAAGCCTTGAAAATAGCCGCGCTGCATCGCCAGGGTGATCATCGCGATGTTGGCCACGCCAATATCCAGGCACAGCGAAAGGCTCAGCAAGAAGCCGCTGGCAAATTCCATCAACCGGTTTTCCTTGAGAAAAATTTGTTTACAAAGGCTCTGGACAGTATGCCATCGCTGACCTTATCGTCCGCCACAGGTCACCACAGTGACCAGCGTCGCTCGGACGGTTCCGGGCGCTTACGTTATCCGAGGCAACAATGGCTGAACAAGGTTCGCCGCGCCGCTTTGCGCGCATAGATCGACTCCCCCCTTACGTTTTCAACATCACCGCCGAGCTGAAGATGGCCGCCCGACGTCGTGGCGAAGACATCATCGACTTGAGCATGGGCAACCCCGACGGCGCCACGCCGCCGCACATCGTTGAAAAACTGGTGCAGGTTGCACAACGCGAAGACACCCACGGTTACTCCACGTCCAAGGGCATTCCGCGCCTGCGCCGGGCGATTTCCAACTGGTACAAGGAACGCTACGAGGTCGAGATCGACCCGGAAAGCGAAGCCATCGTCACCATCGGTTCCAAGGAAGGCCTGGCGCACTTGATGCTGGCGACCCTGGATCAGGGCGACACGGTACTGGTGCCTAACCCGAGCTACCCGATTCACATCTACGGTGCCGTGATTGCCGGCGCCCAGGTGCGATCGGTGCCGCTGGTGCCGGGCGTGGACTTCTTCGCCGAGCTGGAACGGGCGATTCGCGGCTCGATCCCGAAACCGAAGATGATGATCCTCGGCTTCCCGTCCAACCCGACCGCGCAGTGCGTGGAACTCGATTTCTTCGAGCGGGTGATTGCTCTCGCCAAACAGTACGACGTGCTGGTGGTGCACGACCTGGCTTACGCCGACATCGTCTACGACGGCTGGAAAGCCCCGTCGATCATGCAGGTGCCGGGTGCCAAGGACATCGCGGTGGAGTTCTTCACCCTGTCCAAGAGCTACAACATGGCGGGCTGGCGCATCGGCTTCATGGTCGGCAACCCGGAACTGGTCAGCGCTTTGGCGCGGATCAAGAGCTACCACGACTACGGCACGTTCACCCCGCTGCAGGTGGCCGCGATTGCTGCGCTGGAAGGTGATCAGCAGTGCGTACGCGACATCGCCGAGCAATATCGCCAGCGCCGCAACGTACTGGTCAAAGGCCTGCATGAACTGGGCTGGATGGTCGAGAACCCGAAAGCTTCGATGTACGTCTGGGCGAAGATTCCCGAAGCCTACGCGCACCTCGGCTCGCTGGAATTCGCCAAGAAGCTGCTGGCCGAGGCCAAGGTCTGCGTCTCGCCGGGTGTCGGCTTTGGTGAGTACGGCGACGATCACGTGCGCTTTGCGCTGATCGAAAACCAGGACCGGATTCGCCAGGCAGTACGCGGGATTCGCGGGATGTTCCGCGCGGATGGCCTCGTGACCAAATCCTGAGGTGATGATCGTTCCCACGCTCTGCGTGGGAACGATCCAGGCACAAAAAAACCGCATCGCTGCGGTTTTTTTTGTGTCTGGCGTTCGAGGTTAAACGAACAGCGACAGCAACAGAATAAAGCCCAAACCCACCACCGACAGGATGGTTTCCATCGCCGTCCAGGTCTTGAAGGTCTCGGCCACGGTCATGTTGAAGTACTGCTTCACCAGCCAGAAACCGGCATCGTTGACGTGGGACAGGATCAGCGAGCCAGCACCGGTGGCCAGCACCAGCAACTCACGGTTCACGCCCGGAATCATCCCCACCACCGGCACCACAATGCCCGCTCCCGTGATGGTCGCCACGGTGGCCGAACCGGTCGCGATGCGGATCACCGCTGCCACCAGCCACGCCAGCAGGATCGGCGAGATCTGCGCGCTGACCGCCATGTGGCCGATCACGTCGCCCACACCGCTGGTCACCAGCATCTGCTTGAAGCCGCCGCCGGCACCGATGATCAGGATGATCGCGGCAGTTGGCGCCAGGCTCGCGTCGAGCCATTTGAGCATCTGCTGAGAACCGATGCCCTGCTTGTAGCCGAAGGTGTACAGCGACAGCAGCAATGCCAGCAACAGTGCCGAGATCGGGTGACCGATCATGTCCATCCAGGTGCGGAAGAAATGACCGTCCGGCAGCGCCACGTCGGCGAAGGTTTTCAGCAGCATCAGGAACACCGGCAGCAGCACGGTGACCAGGGTGATGCCGAAGCTTGGCAGATCCTGCGAGTCCGACTCACGGGCCAGTTGATCGACCAGTTCCTGATTTGGCGTACCGGGAATGTGCTTGGCGATGAACGTACCGAAGATCGGACCGGCAATGATGGCGGTCGGCAGCGCGACGATCAGACCGTACAGAATGGTCTTGCCGATGTCGGCACCGAACACGCCGATGGCCAGCAGCGGGCCCGGGTGCGGCGGCACCAGGCCGTGCACGGCGGACAGGCCGGCGAGCAGCGGGATACCGATCTTGATGATCGACACACCGGTGCGGCGAGCCACGATGAACACCAGCGGAATCAGCAGCACGAAGCCGATTTCGAAGAACAGCGGAATGCCCACCAGGAAGGCAGCGAACATCATCGCCCACTGGACCTTGTCCTTGCCGAAGGCGCGGATCAGGGTCTGGGCGATCTGATCGGCACCGCCGGATTCGGCCATCATCTTGCCGAGCATCGTACCCAGCGCAAGGATGATGCCGACGAAACCGAGCACGCCACCGAAGCCGTCCTGGAACGCCTTGATGATGGTGCCGATCGGCATGCCGGACGTCAGGCCGAGGAACGCGGCGGCGATGGTCAGGGCAATGAAGGGATGGAGCTTGAACTTGGTGATCAGGACGATAAGCCCGATCACCGTGACTACTGCATCGAGCAGCAGATAGGCGTCATGGGACATGCCAAACATTGGGGGTGTCTCCTGGTTTGTTGTTGTTATTAAAGCGGGTTAATCAGAAGTCGAAAGGACAGCGCTATCTTCGCAATCACACTCATACCGCCTGTTTCAGGCCATGGGCCTGCCACCAGACGTGGGCTTGCGATGCGAGCTCTTCAACGCTGTGGATCGAAGCATTCAGGGCCAGGGTCAACGGCTCGCCCTTGGGCGATTCGAGGGTGGCGAACTGGCTTTCGATCAAGGTGGCCGGCATGAAGTGGCCCGGACGGTGGGACACACGTTCGGCGGCGACTTCAGGCGTCAATTCGAGGAACACGAAACCCAGGCCCGGCAAGGCGCTGCGCAGCACTTCGCGATAACTGTGTTTGAGGGCCGAGCAAGTCAGCACCGGGCGTTCGCCCAGGGCATCGACGCGACGCAGTTCATCGCACAGGCTGTCGAGCCAGCCGGCACGGTCTTCGTCATTCAGGGGGATCCCCGCGCTCATCTTTTCGATGTTCGCGGCCGGATGGAAAGTATCGCCTTCAATGGCAGTGGCGCCGCTCAATTGGCACAGGGCCTCGCTGACGCACGTCTTGCCGCAACCGGCAACGCCCATGATGACCAGGGCGGTGATGGGATGATTCATGTAACACCTCAGCGCGCAGACAGCGCTACCTTTGCTAGCTATGACTCTAGTGCACAGGCAGAAGTTGCCGACGCCTTCTTGTCGTTTTTTTGGGTTGCAGCAGGTTTTGTCGGTACGCCAAAAAGCGAGGATCAGGCAGGACCTCGCTTACGCATTTGCAGCTGCATAAGGACAGCGCTACCTTAGTGCCTTGATTTTTGTTTGGCAAGCCGCCCGATGACCACCCCTAAAAACGATAAAAACACCCGCACCACCGGCCGTCCCACCCTCAATGAAGTCGCCCGTCTGGCCGGCGTCAGCCCGATTACCGCCTCGCGCGCCCTGCGTGGGGTCAGCACGGTTGCCACCGAACTGGTGGAGAAAGTCCAGAAAGCCGCGCTGGCACTCAACTATGTGGTCAACCCCGCCGCCCGCGCTCTGGCCTCGGCCCAGAGCCATTCGGTGGTGGTTCTGGTGCCTTCGCTGTCCAACCTGTTGTTCATCGACACCCTGGAAGCCATTCATCGGGTACTGACGCCCAAAGGTTTCGAGGTGCTGATCGGCAACTTCCACTATTCCCGCGATGAAGAAGAAAACCTGCTGCGCAACTACATGGCCTATCAGCCACGCGGTTTGCTGCTCACCGGCTTCGACCGCACTGAAAGCTCGCGGCGGATGATCGAGGCCAGCAACATTCCCTGCGTGTACATGATGGAGCTGGACAGCGCGGCCGGGGTGAACTGCGTCGGTTTCTCCCAGCTCAGCGCCGGGGAAACGGCTGCCGAACATTTGCTGTCCCGTGGCCGCAAGCGTCTGGCGTACATCGGCGCGCAGCTCGATCAGCGCACCCTGCTGCGTGGCGAAGGCTTTCGCAAAGCGCTACAGAAGGCCGGTCGCTACGACCCGGATCTGGAAGTGCTGACCCCGCGTTCATCGTCCGTGGGCCTGGGCGGCGAGTTGTTCCTGCAACTGCTGGCGGCGCATCCGGATGTCGATGCGATCTTCTTCGGTAACGACGACCTGGCTCAGGGCGCCCTGCTCGAAGCGCTGCGCAACGGGATCAGGATCCCCGAGCAAGTGGCGATCCTCGGCTTCAACGACCTGCCGATGTCGGAACACATGGTGCCGCGCCTGAGCAGCATCAACACGCCCCGCGAAGCGATCGGCAAACGTGCGGCGGAGCAGATGCTGACGCTGATGGCCGGCAATAGCGTGGCGCGGCCGGTCGAAGACATGGGGTTCGAGCTGAAGATTCGCGAGAGCACCTGACCCCGCACGGCAATAACCTGTTGATCGTGCCCACGCAGAGCGTGGGAACGATCACCGACCGAGTATTTCAACAAGCGCCAGCGCCCCCTTCTGCAACGGCTGGCTCTTGAGCCACACCGCGTGCACCGGCAGCACCAGGCCGTTTTCGATATTGCGGAAGTTCAACCGTTTCAGCCGTCCGCTATCGAGCCACGGCTGCACCACCGACAGCGGAAAATTGCCCCAGCCCAATCCCGCCTCGACCATTTCCAGCGCTGTTTCCAGGTTATCGGTGCGCCAGTGGGACTCGGCCACCAGCGGCCGGGTTTCGCTGATCGGCAAGTCGCGGCTGCCGACGACGATCTGCCGCACATGCACCAGATCCTCGAGAAACAGATCCTGCCCCTGCAACAACGGACTGTCCGCCGCCAGCGTGGCGATCATCCGCTCACTGCCGACAAACTGAAAACGCTCCAGCACATTCACGCTCAACCCGGCGAACGCCAGACACACGCTGACCCGGCCGCGGTGAAGCATCGCCAGCACATCGTCCTGCGGCGCGGTCAGCACTTCGATGTCGAGCAGCGGATGACGCTCGCTGAGATCCTTGATCGCCGTCAGCAACCGTCGGCGATCGATATCCGCCGCCACGCCAATCGACAATTTGCTCTCAAGCCCCAGCGACAACTGCACCGCATGCACCTGCAATTGCTTGAGCTGATCGGCGATCAACCGAGCATGGGGCACCAGCGACAGCGCCATTGCCGTGGGTTGCGGTTCGCGGTGACTGCGATCAAACAGCGAGTAACCGAGTTCCGCCTCCAGATTGCCGATGGCCATGCTCACCGCCGACGGGACTCTGCCCAATGCCCTCGCAGCGGCGGAAAACGAGCCGCGTTCGATCACGGCGAGAAACAGCTCGATGCTTTCACTGTTGAAATTCACTTCGCACACCTATCAATAAAACTGAAAGCTACTGACTTTTTCTGTCATCTATATTGAAGCTATCTTTCGTCGCCTTCGCCAGTCCCATTGGCCACAAGTCGCAAGAAAGAGGCAATTCCCCATGCAAGGCGTCAAACGCAAACTGGTCTATGTGTCGCTCTATGAAGTGATCGGCATGACCTTCTCGGCCCTGGGCCTGGCCCTGTTGTCCGGCACCTCGCCCGGCAGCACCGGCCCGCTGGCGGTGATCATCACCACCATCGCCGTGACCTGGAACTTCATCTACACCTCGCTGTTCGAGCGCTGGGAAAGCCGTCAGGTGTCGCGCACCCGCACGGTAAAACGGCGCATCGCCCACGCCGTCGGCTTCCAGCTGACACTGATCGTGTTTCTGATTCCGCTGATCGCGTGGTGGATGAACATCAGTCTGATGCAGGCCTTTCTGCTGGATCTGGCACTGATCGTGTTCATCCCTTGCTACACCTTCGCGTTCAACTGGCTGTTCGATAAGGTGTTCGGCCTTCCGGCCTCGGCATTGCCGGATCCACAGCCCGCGACATAAATCGTTAATTGGTAAGCGGATATTGCAAGAAATCGGCGGTTTTCCCGTGCCAACCGCCGATATAAACAATCATTGATTTCCGATAGCAGGCTAAGCTTTTCCATCAATAAAAAATGGATCTGCCCATGACTGCACACGCCCCCGCCGCGCAACGCGACGGCATCGACCCGATACGCGCCGCCGAGATTTCTGCACGCATCGACCGCCTCCCGGCAGTCGCCACGATCTGGCGGCTGGTGGCGCTGCTATCGATCGGTGGTTTCTTCGAACTCTACGACCTGTTCCAGACCGCCTACATCAGCCCCGGGCTGATCCACGACGGCATCTTCGCCACCGGCAATCAGGGCGTGTTCGGTTTCTCCGATCAGGCTGCGTTTGCCTCGGCGACGTTCCTCGGCCTGTTTCTCGGCGCCAGCCTGCTCAGCCCGATGGCGGATCGTTTCGGGCGACGGGCGATCTTCACCTTCGCGCTGGTCTGGTACACCGTGGCCACGGTGCTGATGGGCGTGCAGAGTTCGGCGCTGGGGATCATCTGCATGCGTTTTCTGGTGGGCATCGGCCTTGGCATCGAGCTGGTGACCATCGACGCCTATCTCTCGGAACTGGTGCCCAAGCGCATGCGTAGTTCGGCGTTTGCCTTCGCATTTTTCGTGCAGTTCCTGTCGGTACCGGCAGTGGCGTTGATGTCCTGGTGGCTGGTGCCGCAGGCGCCGTTCGGGGTGTCCGGCTGGCGTTGGGTGGTGCTGGCGAGCGCGGTGTTTGCGCTGTTCATCTGGTGGCTGCGCAAGCGTCTGCCGGAGTCGCCGCGCTGGCTGGCCCAGCATGGCCGTTTCGATGAGGCGAACCGGATTCTCGACGGCATCGAGGCGCGCTGCGAAAAGGATCACCACCAGCCACTGGATGCACCGGAAGCGGTAGCCGTCGACGTCGAAGGCAAGGGCCGTTTCGCCGATATCTGACAGCCACCTTACCGGCGTCGCGCGCTGATGCTGATCGTCTTCCACATCTTCCAGGCCATCGGTTTCTTCGGCTTCGGCAACTGGCTGCCGGCGTTGCTCTCCGGTCAGGGTGTCAGCGTCACTCACAGCCTGATGTACGCGTTCATCATCACCCTCGCCTACCCGCTCGGGCCGCTGCTGTTCGTCAAATTCGCCAACCGCTTCGAGAACAAATGGCAGATCGTCGGCTCGGCCCTCGGCGCCATGACCTTCGGCACCTTGTTCGCCCTGCAGACCAGCGCCTTCGGCCTGATCTTCTGCGGTGTGATGATCACCTTCTGCAACGCCTGGCTGAGCTTCAGTTACCACTCCTATCAGAGCGAACTGTTCCCCACCAACATCCGCGCCCGGGCGGTGGGGTTCTGCTATTCGTTCAGTCGTTTGTCGACGGTGTTCAGCAGCCTGTTGATCGGTTTGTTCCTCGACCACTTCGGCACACCGGGCGTGTTGGCGTTCATCGTCGCCAGCATGTTGATCGTGATGCTGACCATCGGCTATTTCGGCCCTCGCACCCGTAACCTGGCGCTGGAAAACATCGCCCATCGCTGACGGACAACGGTCATCCTCTGCCGCCCTCCGGCAAGGGATGACCGCTTTGCCGGTTCACCAAAAACCACAAGCCATTGAAATAAAAGAACTTATTAGATAGGCATGGTAATTGCTCCCTAGGGCTGACAGTCATTACCTACAGGTCCTTTCATCATGTTGGTCAGTGCAAAACAACAGCAAATCATTCACCTGCCCAAGCCGCTGAATGACGATGCAACCGCCACGGCCGCGGCCGGCCTGCAAGGCGGTCTGCATGGCGCGATGCTGCAAACCCTGCAAAACCAGGCCCAGGCGCAAACCGCCGAAGCCACCGCCAAAGTGCGGGAATCGGCCACCCAACTGGCGACCCAGCAAGTCAGCGAAGCCACGCGTATCAGCGACAACGTCGACGAAGCGTTCGCCAAGACCCGTGTCGCCCTGCAAACCTCCGATACTTCGCCGAGCAAATCCTCAGGCTCATCGGCCCTGGACGAGTTCAAGGACTACATGAGCAAAACGCCGGAACAGCGTCTGCGCGACAGTATCCTCAAGGAAATGGGTCTGACCGAAGACGACATCAAAGCCATGCCGCCGGAGAAACAACTGGCCATCGGCAAAGAAATCGCCGAGCGACTGCAGGACAAGATGAAGCTGGCCGAAGCCGAGAAGCAGAACAAGCAAGATGCCAACTCGGCGAAGATCAGCGACGAGTCGGCTGACAAGTTCCTCGCTTCGCTCTGAAAAGCGGTGCAATAAAAAAGGATCCCCACGGGGATCCTTTTTTCAGCCGTGAAACCGTCAGTTCAACTGCAACGTCTCGTTGAACTGACTGATCGCATCCACCACATGCCGCGAGCCCTGCTGAATCTCCCGGATCGCGTCGCCCGCCTCGTTCGCCAGTTCCACCCCGAGCCCGGTGCGGCTCAGGCTCGACTGCATGCTCGACACTGCGCTCAATGACAACTCGTGGTTCTTGCGCACCACGTCGACGATCTCCAGGGTCGCTTGGCTGGTCCGCGCCGCGAGGCTGCGAACCTCGTCCGCCACCACCGCAAAACCACGCCCGTGCTCGCCCGCCCGCGCCGCCTCGATGGCCGCGTTGAGCGCCAGCAGGTTGGTCTGGTCGGCGATCCCGCGAATGGTCTGAACGATGGTGCCGATGATGTCCGACTGCTTGCTGACCGCATCGATGCTCAGCGCCGCTTCGTTGAGGTCGCGGGAAATGTCCTGAATGATCTGCACCGTTTGCTGCACGACCTGTGAGCCTTTTTGCGCGCAGGCGTCGTTTTGTACCGAAGTGCTGTGGGCCGATTCCGCAGCAGTCTGCAAGGTGGTCATCTGGTGGGTGATGTCACTGGCGAACTTCACCACTTTGTACAGCCGGCCCTTGGCGTCGAACAGCGGGTTGTACGACGCTTCCAGGTAAACGGTCTGCCCGGACTTGTTCTTGCGCTCGAAGCGGTGCGAGTGATATTCGCCGCGATTGAGCGACGCCCAGAACGCCTTGTACTGCGCGGACTCGGCCTCGACCCGGTGACAGAAAAGACTGTGGTGATGGCCGACGATTTCGTTGAGCGAGTACTGCATGGTCTTGAGGAAGTTGTCGTTGGCCGTGATCACATTGCCTTCCGGAGTGAACTCGATCACTGCCATCGACCGGCCGATGGCAGCGAGCATGCTTTCTTCTTCCTTTTCCTTGTTCACGCGCGCCGTTATGTCCGACGCCACTTTGATCACACTGCGGACCTGTTTGTCCGGGCCATACACCGGCATGTAACTGGCCTCGAGCCAGATCTCCCGGCCGCTTTTGTTCAAGCGCAGGAAAGTGCCGCTGATGGGTTCGCCCCGGGCCAGGTCACGCCACAACTTGGCGTATTCCTCGCTGCGATAAAATTCTTCTTCACAAAAAATCCGGTGATGTTTGCCACGCACTTCTTCGGCGCTGTAGCCCATGGTCTTGCAGAAGTTGTCATTGGCATCCAGCACGATGCCATCGGGGGTGAATTCGATCATTGCCATCGAACGGCTGATCGCCTCCAACTTGGCGTTGGCTTCGGTCAGGGCACAACTGAAACGTTCGATTTCCTGCAGATCAGCCTTGTGATGTAGGTTGAACATGTCTCGATCACCTTGAGCGCGGTCTTTTGATTTGATGAAAGTTCAGGTCTTTCAGAATCCACCACTACGTTCCACAGAACAGGCACACGCCTTCCTCCACGGGAGGAAGTTGTCAGGTGATAAACGATGATTAATCGGAGAGTCCATGCGACGACGCTCTAATCAAGACATCCTTCTCTTGATAGCCCGCGGGCGGGCCATTCCTAACATGCAGAAGAACTTCCATTTAAAAAACAGCTCCCTGTCGGTCAAGTGTCGGTGCCTTGGATTGCGCACTCTGGCAGCTTTGAGATCGGTAACCACTAGCGGTCGAAACGCATTGGATGGCGTTCGGCATAGTTAGTTATGAATGAGCATAGACAGCGCGAATGCTTGCGCAAGGCCACTAGTCGGCCAGTAATGAGGGAATTCGGACAGGAAGCGGACGAGAAACGGTTCAGCGGCGTGGGCGTTGATTGCCATTGCGACCGACTCGCAATGGCAACTTTTGAAACGACACCAATATCGGAAAAGAACTACAGACTCCCACTAACCTTGTTCGCCACATCATCCGGCACCCAAGGCTTCCACACTTGCGGTTGATCGCGCAGAAACGCTTCGGCGACCTGGCGTGGCTGCTGGCGCTTCTCGCTCATCCCGGCCAGGGTCTGGTTCAGCAGATCGATCGGCAAATCGACTTTCTCAAAGAACGTCACCAGTTCCGGATACTGCGCTTTGAACGGCGCCGAAACGCCAATCGCCAGGCTCGCCGGCATCGAGCGGGTGCCTCTCGGATTGGGGTTGTTGGCATCGGCCAGGGTTTTCCAGGCTTCGGCATCGAACGGCGGCTCTTCCAGCTTCACCAGTTTGAAGCGACCGAGCAGCGGCGTCGGCGACCAGTAGTAGAACAGCACCGGTTTGCCGCGCTTGATCGACGACGCCACCTCGGCATCCAGCGCCGCGCCGGAGCCGGTGCGGAAGTTGACGAAGCTGTCGTTCAGCGCATACGCCTTGAGCTTCTGGCTGTTGACGATTTCCGAGGTCCAGCCGGTCGGGCTGTTGAGGAAACGCCCACGGCTCGGGTCTTCCGGGTCCTTGAACACATCCTTGTAGCGCGGCAGGTCGGCCACCGATTTCAGTTCTGGCGCCAGCGGTTTGATCCCGCGCTCGGGGTCACCCTTGATCACGTATTCCGGCACCCACCAACCTTCGGTGGCGCCTTTTACCGTGTCGCCGAGGCCGAACACTTTGCCCTCGGCGGCAGCCTTGACCCACGCCGGACTGCGCCCGGCCCACTCTTCGCCGATCACCTGAATGTCGTTTTTCGCCAGCGCAGCTTCCAGGCTGACGGTGCTGCCCGGCAGCGTGTCGGTCGGGTAGCCGTAGCCTTTCTCGACAATCACACGCAGCACTTCAGTGATGAAGCTGCCGCTTTCCCAAGTGATGTCGCCGAAGTGGATCGGTGCGGTTTTTTCCGCTGCCACGGCGTGGCCGGCGGTCAGGGTCAGGGCCAGCAGCGAACTGCCGAGCAGGGTTTTGAGCGATCTCATGCGGACCTCTTGTTCTGGGAGGAAATAAGGGTTTGGTTGGCGCTGTGGCGGTTGCACAAGGCCTGGGAGCGGGTCATGTACAGGCTCACCGAACGTTGGGAGATACCCAGTTCGGCGGCGATTTGCGGGTACGTCAGGCCGTCGATGCGCGCCAGCAGAAAGGTCGAGCGCACCTTGCCCGGCAGGCGCCGGAGCGTCCGGTCCAGATGCTTGAGGCTTTGCGACAGGTCGGCGAGTTCTTCGGGAGACGGCGGGTGATCGAGGTCACCCTGTTGCAGCTGGTGCAGATGTCGACGCTCCAGATCGCCCCGCCGCCAGCGCTCGTACAGCAGGCGTTGAGCAATGGTGGTGAGCAACGCGCGGGGTTCGCGGATGGCGGTCAGGCCGGGGGCTTCGAGCAGTTGCGCGAAGGTTTCAGCGGCGATGTCTTCGGCGCTGGCCGCATCATTCGATTGCCGACGCAGACGTGTGCACAACCACGAGTAATGGTCGCGAAACAACGTGTTCACATGATTGCGATGGGATGAGTCGGCGCTGGACATGGGGGCTCCTTGATAAAGGGTCGCTGAATGTCCGGTCGTCCGGTGGCGCGATCCTAGCAAGGTGCCTTATGCGTTAAAAATACTTAAAAAGAATTTTTATATTCCATTAGTGAATTACAAGAAGCCGCTAACGCAAGCGGCCATAACCCAGCTCTTCGGCCTCGCGCTGGTAATCCAGCAGGACGAGGTAATCGCTTTCGCTGGCGGGCAGGACGTCGGGCAAACCGAGGATGCGGGCCACGTCCGGCAGGTCTTGGAGGCTGCGGTTCATGGCCCGGCGCAAATGCCCGATCTGCGCGTCGGTCGTGCTGGCAGCAGTAATGAAGGGCAAGGTCGGGCTGAACGCACTGCGCGCCACCACCCGCAATCCGCTGACCTCTTCGGCGGCGTACTGCGCCAGGTACGCAAAGGTCACGCTGTCGATGGCCGCCAGATCGGCGCGGTCTTCGCGCAACCAGCGCAGGCTCTCGCGGTGACCGCCACTGATGCCGACCGAGGCGAAAAACTGGCCATCCCGATGCAATGGGGCCAGGCGCTGGCGCAACAGGTTCATGCCGCTGTTGGAATCTTCGCTGTTGATCACCCCGCGACTGTCGAAGAACTCCGCCAGATTGCGACGCGGATCATCGGCGCGGGCGAGGATCAGGCTGCAATGATTGCCGGCGCTGGCGTCGGGCAATTCGTAGCGCGGACGGCCGACAATCCTGACCTGCCCACGCAGCGCGGTCATCAACGGATAGCCGCAGGTCTGGGTCAGCAGCAACTCAGGCGAACGCCAGAGTTCGAGCAGCGACAGGCTATCGGCGTCGAGCCGCGAACGGCCGAGGTGTTCGAGGATCCGCACCAGCCACTGCTCGTTCGCCGCGCGGATCGGCTCGGGTGCGATGTACATCAACAGCTCTGCGTAACCTGACGTCATGGTCGCCTCAAATAAACGGATGCTGCGGGCTGTCGATCGGTTTGATGCCGTGCCGGCGCCACAGTTGCCCATAACCTTGCACCAGAAATCCGCCGCTGCGCGCCACCCATTGCTCCCGGCGCATGCGGTAGGCCTCGGGCAAGTCGTACCACGACAGCTTCGGCAAATCGTGGTGCACCAGATGGAAATTCAGGTTCAGGAACAGCCAGCGCCACGGCCATCCGGCTTCGTTGAGTACCGTGCGCTGCTCCGGTTGCGTGTGCGGCCGGTGTTCATAGTAGGAGCGGATCATCGCGATCGACAGCGCCGGCACGCTGATCAAAAACAGGTAATGCCAGATCGGCAACACGCTGTAGCGGGCGATGAAAAACAGCATCAGCACGGTCAGGGCGCCGTGGGTCAGCCACATCAGCCAGGCCTGGCGCTCGCCGTTTTTCAGACGTTGCAATTCTTCACCGGCCAGCGCCAGCAACGCCAGCGGCGCGCCAAGAATGAATCGGCCCAATACGGTTTTGTTCAGCCAGTGCAGGCTGCGTTCGAACAGCGAACTGCCCTGCCAGCGTTCGGCACTCAGGTAACGGCTTTCGGGATCGACGCCGGGAATCGTCAGGTCTTCGTCGCGATGGTGCTGCAAATGGCTGTCGCGATAGAGCGTGTAGGGATACCACACCGCGAATGGCGCGTAGCCGAGGACTTTGTTGACGAAGGTCCAGCGCGTCGGATGACCGTGGAGCAATTCGTGCTGCACCGACAGCCACAGTACCAGCAGCGGAATCAGCAGCAGCGTGCTCCACCAGACGCCGAGCCGTTCGCTGCCCAGCACAATCGCGAACCAGCCGCCGTAGACGCCGATCAGCAGCAGCCAGGTCGGCCACTCGGTGCGGGCGGTGAAGCGCTGGCGCAGGGTTTCGATTTGCTGACGATGCTGATCGTCAAAGTAATGGGCCATGGCGTTGCTCGGAAAAGGAGTCCATTCCTTCTGTGCAACGACAACGGAGATTCTTGCAGATTATTTTTTAAGAGGTAGCGGGAGCCCGAATCCGGGCTCCCGAACGGCGTGATCAGTGGCCAAAGATGTCGACTTTCTTCGCCCTTTTTTCGTGGCGTTTCTCGATGGCGGTCTTGGCCGGTTTCTTCTTCGCGGCTTTCTTCGAATCCATACCTTTGGACATGATGCGTACTCCACTCAGAGGGGATGTGAGATCAGGTATACACCTATCCCGGCGGGCACGTTGTTTTATAATCCGCGGCTTTTGCACCGGCAGTCCGATTCATGACCGACATCCGTTACAGCCAGCTCGACGACCTGTCCTGGCCCTTGATTAACAAGTTCTACCGCCAGCATCAATCGTCGATGAAAGCGGTGCGCGAGGCGCAATTGTGGGTGGCGCGGCGAGAGGAAATCGTGGCGGCGTTGTGTTTGCGGCCGGTGTTCGGCGGGCATTGGCTGACCGGGCTGTTTGTTGATCCGGCGTGCCGAGAGCAAGGCATCGCTGCGCAGTTGATTGCCGAAGCGGTGAAGGACGTCGAGGCCCCGGTGTGGTTGTTCTGCCACCCGGACTTGCGCGGTTTCTACGAGCGGCGCGGCTTCACCTTCGACCCCGCCCTGCCCCAGGCCATGGCCGAGCGCTTGAGCCGTTATGCGCGGAGCAAGCCGATGATTGCCATGGAGCTGGCACCGCGCGCGGACTAGTCAGTCATCGGCGTTGGGATCGAGGTCCGGAAACATCACTTCGGTGAAACCGAACTTGCTGAAATCGGTAATGCGCGACGGGTACAGGCGCCCGATCAGGTGATCGCATTCATGCTGCACCACCCGCGCATGGAACCCCGAGGCCACACGCACAATCGGCTCGCCCTTGGGGTCGACGCCTTCGTAACGGATCTGCTGATAACGATCCACCGCGCCCCGCAGGCCGGGCACCGACAGGCAACCCTCAAAACCCTCTTCCATCAACGGACTGAGCGGCGTGATCAGCGGGTTGATCAGGATCGTCTGCGGCACCGCTTCGGCGTCCGGGTAACGCTCGCTGTGCTCGAAACCGAAGATCACCAGTTGCAGGTCGACGCCAATCTGCGGTGCAGCCAGGCCAACCCCGCCGACGCTTTCCATGGTCTGGAACATGTCGTCGATCAGTTGCCACAACTCCGGACTGTCGAGCATTTCGGCGGGCACTGGCGGGGCGATGCGCAGCAGGCGTTCGTCGCCCATCTTCAGAATTCCACGGATCATGGTCAGGCTTCGTCAGTGTTCGGCTTGAGCGAATGATCGCGCCCGAGGCCGGAAACGTGTTGTTTGGGATGTTCATCGAGTTCGCCGGGGACTTTCTCGCCCGAATCCTTGCCCTCGCTGGACATATGTTCAATTACCGCATTCATCTCCGCGCCGAGCAGCAACACGGCGGCGGAAATGTAGAAATACAGCAACAGCACGATGATCGCACCGATGCTGCCATACATGGCGTTGTAGTTGGCGAAGGTCTTGACGTAAAACGCGAAACCCAATGACGCGATGATCCACACCACCACCGCCAGCACCGAACCCGGCGTGATGAAGCGGAACTCCTGTTTGACGTCGGGCATTACGTAGTAGATCAGCGCCACGGCCACCATCATCAGGATCACGATCACCGGCCAGCGGGCGATGGTCCACAGGGTGACGATGACTTCTTCCAGCCCGACCTGCGCGGCGATCCAGCCCATCACCTGCGGGCCGAGCACCATCAGCGCCGCAGCCACCAGCAACATGCCGGCGATGCCGACGGTGTAGATGATCGACAGCGGGAAGCGCTTCCACAGGGGCCGGCCCTCGACCACGTCGTAGGCGGCGTTCATCGCGCTCATCATCAGGCGCACGCCGGCGGACGCGGTGTACAGGGCGATGACGATACCTACCGAAAGCAGGCCGCCCTTGGATTGCTGCAGTTGATCGATCACCGGGTTGACCTGCTCCAGCGCCTGGGGCGGCAACACCAGCTCCGATTGCAGGCGCAACCAGGAGAAGAAGTCCGGCAGGTGCAGGAAACCGATCAGGGCAATCAGGAACAGAATGAACGGGAACAGCGAGAACAGCATCTGGTAGGCCAGTGCCGAGGCATAGGTCGACATCTCGTCGTCGACAAATTCAGTGACCGTGCGCACCATCACCCGGTGCAGGGGCAGACCTTTCATGTCCGGAAAAATCATTCGCGTCTCCTTTCGCCGCAAAACAGGTTGAAGTCGTGGCGACTCAGGGGCCGTTTTTCTCTCATCAAAGTAGCTTACTTGGCGACTTTGAAACACTGTGATCCGTGACCGCATATGAACGGGACACGAAAACGGCCATCCTTGGATGGCCGCTTCGTTGTTTCGTTCAAGGCTCTATCAAGCCTTGTCGACGCCTTTCTTGACCGCGTCCTTGGCTTTGCCCACCGCTTGCTGGGCCTCGCCTTTCTTCTCTTGCACTTTACCTTCGGCCTGCAGTTTGGTGTTGTCGGTGGCTTTGCCGACACCTTGCTTGACGTTGCCGACCGCTTCGTTGGCCATGCCTTTCACTTTATCGCTCGTGCTACCCATGGTGATTCTCCTTGGAACATTAACGGGGAAAGTCAGTACGTAATGATTGACTGGCCCGGTTTGCGCCAAGTTTCATTTATTTTCACGGCTTCATTTCGTCGCGGCGTGCAGGTTGGGCTTTATGTTTGCGAGCGTACCCCCGAGAATGCCCACCATAAGGGCGCCATGCGCCACAGAACCGATCCCGCAGGAATGTTATGAAACTCGATAAAAAGCAGGCCATCGCCCGTCGCAACCAGGAACTGGGCGGTGCCGTGCTCGGCACCAACAACTGCCACTTCGCCGAACTGAACCGCAACCGCAACATCTGGTGGTTCGACTTGCCGGTGTCGCGCCTGGCCATCGGTCAGTACGAGTGGATTCACCTGTTGATGCACACCCCGGCCACCGACGAACTGCTGCACCTGAAAGTGCCGACCGTGTTCCTGCGCGAGAAACTCGAAGGCCTGGTGATCCGCAACGAAGGCAAGCGCAAGGCCGCCCTGAGCCTGGAACTGAGCGCCGACAAGGACTCGTACCTGCAGGACATGCGCCCGGCGGGCACCAATGTGAACTTCGCGCCATTCCGCCAGTAAGATTCGGGGGCCCCTCCCCCTCACCCTAGCCCTCTCCCAGAGGGAGAGGGGACCGACCGAGGTGATTGGACAAGGTACGTCGACCTGAGATATCGAGCCGAACTCGGGTTTTGAACAGCCTCCCGATCGGCTCCCTCTCCCTCGGGAGAGGGCTGGGGTGAGGGGCAGGTTCACCGCATAATCCAGGCCCTGCTCTGCACCAACAAAAAGCCCCGCATCTGCGGGGCTTTCTGTTTTATGCGGCGCTCTTCGCCTTGATCTTCTTCAGCTCTTCGTCGCGCAACTCGCGACGCAGGATTTTGCCGACGTTGGTGGTCGGCAACGCATCGCGGAACTCAACGGAACGCGGCACCTTGTAGCCGGTGACATTGGCGCGCATGTGCTCCATCACCTGTTCCTTGGTCAGCGTGACACCCGGTTTGGCGACGATGAAGATCTTGATCGCCTCGCCGGATTTCTCGTCCGGAACGCCGATGGCTGCGCACTGCAACACGCCCGGCAGGGCCGCCAGCACGTCTTCGAGTTCGTTCGGATACACGTTGAAACCGGACACCAGAATCATGTCTTTCTTGCGATCGACGATGCGCATGTAGCCGTCCGGCTGGATCAGCGCGATGTCACCGGTCTTCAGCCAGCCTTCGCTGTCGAGCATTTCATCGGTAGCTTCCTGACGCTGCCAGTAACCCTTCATCACTTGCGGGCCCTTGACGCACAGCTCGCCGATTTCGCCCAGCGGTTGCTCGACACCGGCATCGTCGATGACTTTGCACAGGGTCGACGGCACCGGAATGCCGATGGTGCCGATCTGGATGTTCTGGATCGGGTTGACCGTGGCCACCGGGCTGGTTTCGGTCATGCCGTAACCTTCGCAGATCGGGCAACCGGTGACCGCTTTCCAGCGCTCGGCCGCGGCCAGTTGCAGGGCCATGCCGCCGGAAAGGGTGACTTTCAGCGCCGAGAAATCCAGCTTGCGGAAACCTTCGTTGTTGCACAGGGCCACGAACAGCGTGTTGAGGCCAACGAAGCCACTGAACTTCCACTTCGACAGTTCCTTGACCATCGCCGGCAGGTCGCGCGGGTTGCTGATCAGGATGTTGTGGTTGCCGATCAGCATCATCGCCATGCAATGAAAGGTGAACGCATAGATGTGGTACAGCGGCAGCGGGGTGATCAGGATCTCGCAACCTTCATTGAGGTTGGAGCCCATCAGCGCCTTGCACTGCAGCATGTTGGCGACGAGGTTGCGATGGGTGAGCATCGCGCCCTTGGCCACGCCGGTGGTGCCGCCGGTGTATTGCAGCACCGCGACGTCGCCGCTGTCCGGGTTGGCTTCGGCGACCGGCTGGCCCTGGCCCTTGCTCAGCACGTCGTTGAACTTGACGGCTTTTGGCAGGTGATAGGCCGGAACCATTTTCTTCACGTACTTGATGACGCTGTTGATCAGCAGGCGCTTGATCGGCGGCAGCAGGTCGGCGACTTCGGTGACGATGACGTGTTTGACGCCGGTTTTCGGCACCACGGCTTCGGCCAGGTGCGCCATGTTCGCCAGGCACACCAGCGCCTTGGCACCGGAGTCGTTGAATTGGTGTTCCATTTCCCGCGCGGTGTACAGCGGGTTGGTGTTGACCACGATCAGCCCGGCGCGAATGGCACCGAAGACGGCGACCGGGTACTGCAACACGTTGGGCAGTTGCACGGCGATTCGATCACCGGGCTGCAAATCGGTATGCTGTTGCAGATAAGCGGCAAACGCACCGGACAATTCGTACAGTTCACCGTAGGTGATGGTCTTGCCCAGGTTGCTGAACGCCGGTTTGTCGGCGAAGCGTTGGCAGGATTGCTTCAACACTGCCTGAATATTCGGGTACTCGTCTGGATTGATGTCGGCAGCAATTCCAGCGGGGTACTTATCCTTCCAAAAGTCTTCGATCATGGAAGCCCACTCCTCAGCAACGCGAATTCAGCACCGCATTTGATGCGATTATTATTGGTGTTTGTTTATTGGTGAGTCTGGCTTTTTACAAGGCCGAGAAGTCACAAAGCGCGCCGAGAGTAGCAGCTTTGCCAAGGGTCGACTAGAGCCAAAAGCGGCCCCTACAGTCATTTTAATGACTCAAGAACTACTGGCAGTCATTTTAGAGCAAAAATCCTATAACACCTTGAAAGTCCCGGTTTTCGGGGACAACGTCGCGGATAGAAAACAAAAATCGCAGCCTCCCGCAGCTTGAGGTAGCCGCCAGAGACTGCGATCTTTCGTACTCAACGGGTACGCATCACCGATCAGGCGATATCGCGCAACTCCCTCCGCAGGATTTTCCCGACAGGCGTCATCGGCAACGACTCACGCAGCACGATGTGTTTCGGCACCTTGTACGCCGTGAAATTCTCTTTGCAGTAGGCCTTCAGCTCTTCCAGGCTCACCCCGGTTTCCCGCGCCACCACAAACAGCTTCACCGCCTCACCGGAACGCTCATCCGGCACGCCGATCACTGCGCAGTTGGCGACTTTCGGGTGAGCCATCACCACGTCTTCGATTTCGTTCGGGTACACGTTGAAACCCGAGACGATGATCATGTCCTTCTTGCGGTCGACGATGCGCACGAAACCGTCCGGGTCGATTACCGCGATGTCGCCGGACTTGAACCAGCCCTCGGCATCCAGCACTTCGGCGGTGGCTTCGGGTTTCTGCCAATAACCCTTCATGATCTGCGGGCCCTTGATGCACAGCTCGCCGCGCTCGCCCAAAGGCTGCTCGACGCCGTCGTCATTGATGACTTTCAATCGGGTGCCCGGCACCGGCAGGCCGACCGTGCCGATCCGCGACAGCTCGCCGTACGGGTTGGTGCAGGCCACCGGCGAGGTTTCTGTCAGACCGTAGCCTTCGGTGATCCGGCAACCGGTGATCTGCTCCCAGCGCTCGGCGGTGGCCTTGACCAGCGCGGTGCCGCCGGAGTTGGTGAGCTTGAGGGTGGAGAAGTCCAGTGTCTTGAAGTCCGGATGATCCATCAGCGCGACAAACAGCGTGTTCAGCCCCAGCAGCGCCGAGAACTTCCAGTTCTTCAGCTCCTTGATGAAGCCGCCGATGTCACGCGGGTTGGTGATCAGTACGTTGTGATTGCCCGACACCATCATGCACATGCAATTCGCGGTGAACGCATAGATGTGGTACAGCGGCAACGGCGCGATCATCACCTCCTGCCCTTCGCGCAACAACGGCTGGCCGTCGCTGCCGAACTGACCGAGACAGGCACGCACCTGCTGCATGTTCGCCACCAGATTGCCGTGGGTGAGCATCGCGCCCTTGGCCAGGCCGGTGGTGCCGCCGGTGTATTGCAGAACGGCGATGTCATCCAGGCCGACCTTCAACGGCTTGATGCCCAGGCCCCGGCCCATGCGCAACGCGCTCTTGAAGGAAATCGCCTGGGGCAGCGAATACGCCGGGACCATTTTCTTCACTTTGCTGACCACGGTGTTGACCAGCCAGCCCTTGGCGGTGGGCATCAGGTCGCCCATCTTCGCTTCGATCAGGTACTGAATGTCGGTGTCCGGCAGCACTTCCTGAACCTTCTGACCGAACATGTTCAGGTACACCAGCGCCCGGGCGCCGGAGTCCTTGAACTGGTGACGCATCTCCCGCGCGGTGTACAGCGGGTTGGTGTTGACGACGATCAGCCCGGCACGCAAGGCCCCGAACACGGCAATCGGATAATGCAGGACGTTGGGCATCTGCACCGCAATGCGATCCCCCGGCGCCAGGTCGGTGTGGGCTTGCAGATAACCGGCGAACGCGGCGCTCTGGCGCTCCAGCTCGGCATAGGTCAGGGTCACGCCCATGTTGCTGAACGCCGGGCGATCAGCGAATTTCTTGCAGGAACGCTCGAACACCTCGATCACCGACTTGAACTCACCCGCGTCGATGTCCAGGGGTACGCCCGCCGGGCGTTTGTCATTCCAGAAATCAGGTTGCATTGTTCTTGTCCTCTTTACCTGAGCCGATCCGGGGCCGCTTCGCTGTCATTTCTTTCTGTCCCTGAAAAAGTCGAGAGCAAAAAGCGGGGCTTCACGGACACTAGCAGCTATGGTCAATCAGGCAAATATGGGCAAGGTCGTCATTGATCGTGTGAATCTTCCTGCCGTGGCGTGAGCTGATCGGACGCGCTATACAATGCAACCTCTGCAAGACGCTTGAGCAAAAACAGGCCGCAAAAGGAATCGCCATGATCCACGACACCTTCTGGCTGGACGCGAGTGACCGCAGCCGCCTCTTCGTCAACCTGTGGCTGCCGAACGCGCCGCTGAAGGCGGTGATCCTGCTGGCTCACGGCATGGCGGAACACAGTGCCCGCTATGCAAGGCTGGCAGAAGCATTCTGTGCTGAAGGCTACGGCGTGTACGCGCCCGACCAGCGCGGCCATGGCAAAACCGCCGATCATGGGACGCTGGGGCATTTCGCCGATGACGATGGCTGGTGCAAGGTGGTCGGTGATCTCGCGAGCCTCAACCAGTTCCTCGGCCAGCGCCATCCGGGGGTGCCGATCGTGCTGCTCGGGCACAGCATGGGCAGTTACATCGCTCAGGCTTATCTACTGCATCACAGCGCCAGCCTGCATGGCGCGATTCTCAGCGGCTCGAATTTCCAGCCGGTCGCGCTGTATCGCGCGGCCCGGCAGATCGCCCGGTTTGAAAAGCTGCGCCAGGGCGCCAAGGGTCGCAGCGCGCTGATCGAATGGCTGTCGTTCGGCTCGTTCAACAATAAATTCAAACCGGCGCGCACCGCGTTTGACTGGCTGAGTCGCGACCCGGCCGAGGTCGACAAGTACGCCACCGACCCGCTGTGTGGCTTTCGCTGCACAAATCAACTGTGGATCGACTTGCTCGGCGGGTTGCAGCAAATCAGCAAAGCGTCCAATCTCGCCCAGATCGATCCGGGCCTGCCGCTGCTGGTGATCGGCGGCGAATGTGATCCGGTGAGCGAAGGCAAGCGTCTGACTGATCTGGCCAACGCCTTGCGCGCGGCCGGCAGCCAGAACCTGCAACTCAAGATCTACCCGCAGGCGCGGCACGAATTGTTCAACGAGAGCAACCGCGACGAAGTGACCGCCGATGTGCTGGTCTGGATCGACCAGGCCCTGAGCCATCGCCGGCCGCACCGCAGCGAATAATTTTTTGTGGATTCATTTCATCCGTCACAGGAATTCAGACCCATGACCCAGGTTACCAATATCCCTTACGAAGCCCTCGAAGTGGGCCAGACCGCGAGCTACAGCAAGACTGTCGAGGAACGCGACATTCAGCTGTTCGCCGCGATGTCCGGCGACCACAACCCGGTGCACCTGGACGCCGAGTTCGCCGCCGCCAGCATGTTCAAGGAACGCATCGCCCACGGCATGTTCAGCGGCGCGCTGATCAGTGCGGCAGTGGCTTGCGAGCTGCCAGGACCGGGCACCATTTATATCGGCCAGCAGATGAGCTTCCAGAAGCCGGTGAAGATCGGCGACACCCTGACCGTACGCCTGGAAATCCTCGAGAAACTGCCGAAGTTCCGCGTGCGCATCGCCACTCGCGTATTCAACCAGCGCGATGAGCTGGTAGTAGATGGCGAGGCCGAAATTCTGGCGCCGCGCAAGCAGCAGACTGTTACCCTGCCGACGTTGCCGGCCATCAGCATCGGCTGATCGTCCTCGGTTAAATCCGGACACAAAAAAACGCCAGACCAGCTGGCGTTTTTTGTGGGCTTCGAACGCTTACGAGCGTGCGCGAGCCTGGTTACGCAGCGCCTTCACCTGATCGTGATTGCGTTGCACACCGTGGTACTGGCGTTCGACCAGATCACGAATGCCGACCAGGTTGTGCTTGTTGATCTTCTCGATCGCTTCACGATAAGCCTTCAGGGCGTGATCTTCACCGCGCTCGGCTTCGTTGAGCACCGCTTCTTCGTCCTTGCCGGTGAACATCGCTTTGACGTCGACCCAGCGACGGTGCAAATCACCGCTGACACTGGTCGAGGTTTCCGGATCGCCACCCATCGAACGCACCGCGGCTTGCAGCTCGGCCGCAGCCGTTGCGCAATCGGCGGAGCGTTTCACGAACAGGGTTTTCAGCTCTGGGTGCTTGATGTCTTCAGCGCAGGTCTTGAACCCTTCCTGACCGTCCTTGCTGGTTTCGATCAGGTCGTTGAGGACGGAGATGGCTTCTTTATTCATGTCAGTCATTTTTTCAATTCCTTGCGTGGGTGAAAGATGCAAGGAGTATTGCAGTGGTCATGCCAGCTTTTCGAAAAGAAATTAATCGTTAATTTTCAATAACTTATAAATAAAACGAAAATCTGCATGCCTGTTATTTGCATGATCTGTCATTTGGCCTGCATGCAGAATGCCTGTATTTTCCGAAGTGTTTTCAAAGCCAGACGATTCCAACGATGAACCCTGAAAAGCTCGAACTGCTGATCACCCGCGAAATGCCCTTCGGCAAATACAAGGGCCGGATCATTGCCGACCTGCCGGGCCCCTACCTGAACTGGTTTGCCCGGGAAGGATTTCCCCATGGCGAACTGGGCGGGCTGTTGGCATTGATGCAGGAAATCGATCACAACGGCCTGTCGGAACTGCTCGAACCGCTGCGCGCCAAACACGGCAAACCTGCCCCACGCCACTAAGGCGTCACCCTGATCCGAGTCGAGTCGACCATGCCCGATAACACCCGCCGCGCCCGAGACGAAGCCTTCTGGCAAACCTTCGCCGACCGTTACGACCGCCACCCCGGCCCGGTGAATCTGGAGAATGGCTACTTCGGGCGCATGTCGCGCACGGTGGTCGAGGAGTACCAGCGCAACATCGAGCTGATCAACAACAGCAACTCGATCTACGTGCGCCAGCGTTTCGAACAGCACGACAGCCTCGACATCCGCGCGCAACTGGCAGAGCTGATCGGCGTCCGCGCGCAAAGCGTGGCGTTCACCCACAACGCCACTGCCGGCCTGCAATCGCTGATCCGCAACTACAACCGTCTGCAGTTTGGCGACCAGGTGCTGATCTGCGATCTGGAGTACGACACGGTCAAGGGCGCCATGCGCTGGCTGGCAAAGCATCGCGGGGTCGAGGTGATCGAGATCGAGCACGCCCACCCCGCCACCTTCGACAGCCTGCTGGCGACTTACCGCGAAGCCTTCATCCGCTATCCGAAGCTCAAGCTGATGGCGCTGACCCACGTCACCCACCGCACCGGGCTCGTGATGCCGGTGCAGGCCATTGCCGCGCTGGCCAAGGAATACGGCGTCGATATCATCCTCGATGGTGCCCATGCCCTTGGTCAGATCGAGTTCGACCTGGAAGCGCTCGGCATCGCCTTCGCCGGGTACAACCTGCACAAGTGGATCGGCTCGCCGCTGACCCTCGGCTTTATCTACATCGCTCCACAGCGCCTGGCCGACATCGATCCGGACATGGGCGAGATGCATTTTTCGGCTGGCGACATCCGTTCGCGCACGCCTTACAGCACGCCGAACATTCCGGCGCTGATGACCTTGCCACTGGTGCTCGAGGAACACCGCGCACTGGGTGGCGCGGCCGCCAAAGGCGCGCGGGTGAATTACCTGCGCAACCTGTGGGTGAGCGCCGTGCGCAATCTGCCGGGCATCGAAGTCACGACCCCGGACGATCCGCGCCTGTACTGCGGCATCACCTCTCTGCGCTTTACCCGTCATGCCGACCAGCAGGCGATGGTCGAACGCCTGCTCAACGACTACAACCTGTTCACCGTGGTGCGCAACGGCGCAGCCTGCGGGCCGTGCATCCGTGTCACGCCGTCGCTGACCACCACGGCGGCGGAGATTCAGTCGCTGATTCAGGCGCTGAACGAACTGCGTTAAACCGTGTACTTGTCGAAGTCCTCGGGCTTGATCTGCGACGACACCGCAAAGGTGTCGATGCCGATCGTGAGGTGGCCGAAGTAACCGTCCTCGTGCGAATCGCGGCTGATCGGCCACACCGTCAGGGTCGACTCTTCACCGCCCATGTTGGCGTAATAGGCATCGTCGGTGTTGCACACCGGCAGCGAGCTGCGCCCGCGATAGGCCTTGGCATTGAGCACGCCACGGGACACCATCTCCGGAAAATAAAGCTGCCCGACCCAGGCCACGTTGCGCTCCTCGAGGTACTCATTGCCGGCAACGATGCGTACCGCCACGTGAATGTGCAGCGCTCGCCCGGCATAGAAACCCGGATAGATCGTGGTGAAGCGCACCCTGCCCTTGTGGTCGCTGAACTGGCCGCCGCGCAGATAGGTGTCGTCGTCCGTTCGCGGGATCGCGCCAATGTCCTCGACGTCGACTTCCAGATCCGGGTTCACCCGACTCCAGCCGGAATACGCGCCGCGTGCGTTGCAGTGCCAGATATCCACCAGCGCACCGCTGACCGGCTCGGCGGTCATGGCATCGACGATGGTCAGGCGCAGCAACAGCGGCAGGCCTTCGGCGCCTTCACTGATGTTGCGGCGCAGCAATTTGGGATTGCGGAAATACGGCCCGGCGACTTGCTCGGGGGCCAGTTGATAAACCGATGGAGCTGAAGGCTGGTTATCCATGACGCGTTCTCTCTTCCTTAAGATGAACGCAGGTTAACGCCACGCGCGCAGCCAGGTGCGGTAACTATGTATCTCAAGATAACGAAGTTTTTTACGGGCAAAAAAAAACGGTGCACCGACCAAGCGCACCGTAAAGCCGTAGAACACACAACGAAGTGTCGGGTGAAGCGATCAGTCCAGCAGCGCCAAAGCCTCAGCGGTGCATTCCTGAATACGGGCCCAGTCGCCGTTCTTGATCCACTCAGGATCGAGCATCCAGCTACCGCCCACGCACATGACGTTTTTCAGCGCCATGTAGCTCTTGATGTTGGCAGGGCCGACGCCGCCGGTCGGGCAGAATTTCACTTCGCCGAACGGGCCGCCGAGTGCCTTGATTGCAGCCACGCCGCCGCTGACTTCCGCCGGGAACAGCTTGAAGCGGCGATAACCCAGGCCATAACCTTCCATGATGCCGGAGGCATTGCTGATGCCCGGCAGCAGCGGGATCGGGCTCTCGACGCTGGCTTCCAGCAGGTCACGGGTGATGCCCGGGGTGACGATGAACTGCGAACCGGCGGCTTCGGCCGCGGCCAGCATATTGCGGTCGAGCACGGTGCCGGCACCGGTCACCAGTTCCGGGCGCTGTTCGCGCAGGATCTGGATCGCCTTGAGGCCGAACTGCGAACGCAGGGTCACTTCCAGCGCGGTCAGACCACCGGCGGCCAGGGCGTCGGCCAGCGGCAGCACGTCCTGTTCACGGGCGATGGTAATCACCGGCAGGATCCGCGCCTTGGCGCAGAGGCTGTCGATCAGGGCAACTTTGTCCGCCATGGAAACGGTCGGGGATGGGGTTTTCATAGCGGCTGTTCCTTGGCTCATGGGCACCAGTAAATCTCTAACGTAGGTTGCAGAAACGCGCGAACCGGCATGGCGGCGACGTCGTTGGATGCCAGTGCGGCATTCAGGGTGGTCAGTTTCGACTGACCGGAAATCGACAGAATCTTGTGCCGGGCCGAGGCCAGCAGTGCGCGGCTCATGGTCAGGCGCTGACGCGGCACGCTTGGCGCGAGCATCGACCAGCAGCGACGGGTGCCGTTGGCTTGCAGGGCTTCGGCCAGGTTCGGGCTGTCCGGGAACAGCGACGCGGTGTGACCGTCATCGCCCATGCCCAACACCAGCACGTCGATGGGCGGCAACTCGGCGAGCAAACGATCGGCCTGCTCCGCAGCCTGCTCGACGTTGGCCGCCGCACTGTAAAGGCTGAGGAACTGCGCCTTGGCCGCCGGGCCCTTGAGCAGATACTGCTTGAGCAGACCGGCGTTGCTGTCGGCGTGTTCGACCGGCACCCAGCGCTCGTCGGCGAGGGTCACGACGACCTTCGACCAGTCCAGTTCTTGCTTGGCCAGGTGCTGGAAAAACGCCACCGGGCTACGACCGCCGGACACCACCAACACGGCGTTGCCACGTGCCGCCAGCGCTTCGCTCAATTGCTTGGCGACATTCAGCGCCAGGCCTTCGGCGAGCAGCACCGGGCTCTTGAATTCGCGGGCATTCACGCCCTCGGGCAATTTCACATCAGATATCGCCATACCACGACCTCCCGTCCCGCGTGATCAATGCAATGGAGCTCATCGGCCCCCACGACCCGGCCGCATACGGCTTGGGCGCGTCACCGGATTTTTTCCACCCGGCGATCAGCTGGTCACACCATTTCCACGCGGCTTCGATTTCATCTTTACGGACAAACAGGTTCTGATTGCCGTTCATCACTTCCAGCAACAACCGCTCGTAGGCATCGGGGATCCGAGCGCTGCGCCAGGTGTCGGAAAAATTCAGTTGCAGCGGGCCGCTGCGCAGTTGCATGCCCTTGTCCAGGCCTTGCTCTTTGGTCATCACGCGCAAGGAAATGCCTTCGTCCGGTTGCAGGCGGATGATCAGTTTGTTGCTAATCTGCAGGCGCTGCTCGGGGGCGAAGATGTAGTGCGACGGTTCCTTGAAGTGGATGACGATCTGCGACAGTTTTTGCGGCATGCGCTTACCGGTACGCAGGTAGAACGGCACGCCGGCCCAGCGCCAGTTGCGGATGTCGGCACGCAGGGCAACGAAGGTTTCGGTATCGCTCTGGGCGTTGGAATTCGGCTCTTCAAGGTAGCCCGGCACGGACTTGCCTTCGCTGTGCCCGGCGATGTACTGGCCGCGCACCACTTGCGTGGTCAGGCCTTCCGGACTGATCGGCGCCAGGGCTTTGAGCACTTTCACTTTTTCATCACGGATGCTGTCGGCGGACAGGTCGGCCGGCGGGTCCATGGCGATCAGGCAGAGCAGTTGCAGCAGGTGGTTCTGGATCATGTCCCGCAGCTGACCGGCCTTGTCGAAGTAACCCCAGCGGCCTTCGATGCCGACCTTCTCGGCCACGGTGATTTCCACGTGGGAGATGTAGTTCTGGTTCCACTGGGTTTCGAACAGGCTGTTGGCGAAACGCAGGGCGATCAGGTTCTGAACGGTTTCTTTGCCCAGGTAGTGGTCGATGCGGTAGGTGCGGTTCTCCGGGAAGAACTGCGCCACGGCGTCGTTGACCTTGCGCGAGGATTCCAGGTCGGAACCGATCGGCTTTTCCAGCACCACGCGGGTGTTTTCCGCCAGACCGACGTTCGCCAGGTTCTCGCAGATCGCGCCGTACACCGCCGCCGGGGTGGCGAAGTAGGCAATCATGCGTTGCGTGCTGCCGGCCAGTTCGGCCAGCGCCACATAATCTTCAGCCTTGAGGAAGTCGACGTGCAGGTAGGTCAGACGCGCCAGAAAGCGCTCGGCCACGGCCTCGTCCAGTTCCTTGCCCACGTAACGGCGCAACTCGGCGGCGATGAACGCCAGGTGCTGCTGCTCGGTGCCCGCCTCACGGGCCAGTGCGATAATGCGCGTGTCCTCGTGCAGCAGGCCGGCGCCATCAAGGTGATAAAGGGCAGGAAACAGCTTGCGCAGGGCCAGATCGCCCAAGGCGCCGAACAAGGCGAAGGTGCACGGTTCAACCGTAATCGAAGGCATGATGTTTGTTCTTTTATCAAGTTAAGCTACAAATACCTTTTTTCAAGGCATCACTCAAGGGAAAATGTAGTAATAACCACAACATTTTCGCAAAATACAGATTCCGAGTGGTGGTCGGTCGGAGCCATCAGTAGGATAGGCCACCGTCACGGGCCACATCAAAGGCCCAATTTGCATAGCCGCGCGCTTATCGGCGCCGGTGAATCTAGGAATTTTTATGGACCGCGTGCGAAATTTACTGGAACAGATCCAGAGTCGCCTTGAAGAGCTGAACAAGGCCGAACGCAAAGTCGCCGAAGTGATCCTGCTCAACCCACAGCAGGCCACCCGCTTCAGCATCGCCGCCCTCGCCCAGGCGGCGTCGGTCAGTGAACCGACGGTCAACCGTTTCTGCCGTTCGTTCGGCGTCAGCGGCTACCCCGAACTCAAGCTGCAACTGGCCCAGAGCCTGGCCAGCGGCGCGGCATATGTCAGCCGCGCAGTAGAAGCTGACGACAACCCCGAGGCCTACACGCAGAAGATTTTCGGCAGTGCGATCGCGTCGTTGGACAGCGCTTGCCAGGCGCTGGACCCGAACCTGATCAGCCGCGCCGTCGACCTGTTGATCCAGGCCCGGCAGATCCACTTCTTCGGCCTCGGCGCTTCGGCGCCGGTGGCGCTGGATGCGCAGCACAAGTTCTTTCGCTTCAACCTGGCGGTGACTGCCCACGCCGATGTGCTGATGCAACGGATGATTGCTTCGGTGGCGCACACTGGCGAGCTGTTCGTGATCATTTCCTACACCGGCCGCACCCGCGAACTGGTGGAAGTGGCGCGCATTGCCCGCGAGAACGGCGCTTCGGTGCTGGGCCTGACGGCAGAGAATTCGCCACTGGCCAAGGCCAGTACGCTGAGCCTGAATATTCCGCTGCCGGAAGACACTGACATCTACATGCCGATGACTTCGCGGATCATTCAGTTGACCGTGCTGGATGTGTTGGCGACGGGGATGACGCTGCGTCGCGGGGTGGATTTCCAGCCGCATTTGCGCAAGATCAAAGAGAGTTTGAATGCGAGCCGGTATCCGGTGGGTGACGAGTTCAACTGAAGATCAAAAGCCCCTCACCCTAACCCTCTCCCGGAGGGAGAGGGGACTGACCGAAGTGTCTTGCGCTATACATCGACTTGAAAGATTGGGTCGATTATGGATTCAAAGACATTCGTTCAATTCGGTGAATCTCTTGAATATCCCCCAATCGGTCCTCCCCCTGGGAGAGGGTTAGGGTGAGGGCAGCGGTCGAACTGACACACTCAAGCCCCAGCCCAAGCCTGCAAACTCAAATGCGCCTTCTCCCCCGGCGCCAGATGCAGGCTGTCAGTCCCGCCCGCCGCCGCTTCAACACAGACAAATTCCGAGATCTCATCCCAGCTCACACCCAGCAACGGCCGCGCCCCCGGGTGCCACACCACCGTGTCCGCGCTGTCACCCGTATCGATGCACAACTCGCGCTGCCAGGCGTGATCCTTGAGCTGTAATTCGCCGTCATGCTGAAACACCCGCTGACAGCCGCCATCAACCCGCAACTCGCCTTCCTGCTGACAAACCTCACGGTTCAACTGGTCGTAACCCTGCGCCCCTTCGAGCCCAGACAGCGCTATCTCACTCACATCGCCAATACGCCAGTAAGCGTGCAAAGCCTGGCTCAACTGGCACGGCATGTCGTCCTGATGCTCGGTGCTCAGGCGCAATTCCATGCGTTCACCGAGGTGCGCGTGCAGGTCCACCTGCCAGTCGCACAACTGCAATTGCCAATGCAGGCGCACGCCGTCATCGCCGGTGCTGCTGTCGAGCAGTTTCCAGTCCAGCAGTCGCGCCCAGCCATGGGACGGCCACGCGTTTTCGCTCGGGTGACGGCCATACCACGGCCAGCATACCGGCACGCCGCCGCGAATCGCGCCGACATGCGGCCATTTCGCCGCGCACCATAACCACGGCTTTTGCCCGCGCGGCTGAAAATGCAGCAATTGCGCGCCCTGGCGACTGAACACCGCCTGACACAGCGGATGATCGATCACCAGCACATCGCGCATCTGATAGCGCTCCCAGGCGAACACCGGACGTTCGCGCAAGGATTTGAAGAAGCGTTGCAGCGGATGCTCATGCATGGGCCACGGTTCCAGATTCAACTTTCATGGGCTGCGACACCCCTGTCCAAAAAAAAGCGGACAGCCTTGGCTGTCCGCAAATATGCGCACATAGAGAGGAGCTTATCGCAGACGCGTCAGAACGTAGACTGAATTTTCAGGCCAGCGACCAAAGCGTTATCCACTTCATCCACACCGCCCGGATGAGTGATGTATTGCAGGTTCGGGCGTACGGTCAGCCAGTTGGTCACGTGGAAGCCGTAGTTGATCTCGTAGTTGTATTCGGTTTCACGAATCGGCGAGAACACCGGATTGTCGTAGTCCGAAACACCGTTGGCGACGTTGAGCAGTTCGGCGTTTTTCTTCACGTCATTGTTGACGTGAATACGTGCCGCACCGATACCGACGTCATCTTTCGGACGTGCGTCGAACGGGCCTTTGTACACAAACATCAAGGACTGGTAGTTGTCGATGAAGTTGGTGTCCTTGTCATGGAACGTGGCGTTGGCAGCGATGTTCAGACCACGGCTCTTGTCACCGTTGTGGCTGGTGAGTTGTTGCTGTGCAACGAACCAGTAACCGTGCTTGCTGCTGTGGGTGCGGTAGGCGTCACCAGTGGTCGCCGCGTCGAAACCGTTGACGTCTTCGCGAACGTCGTCGGCATCGGCCGTGCTCTTGTAGTAACCGACACGGTATTCGCCCGGCAGGCCGTTCGGGTTAGGCAACCAGACCAGCTCCACTGGCAACACGGTGCCTTTGGTGCCGCTGCCGCTCAACTTGAAGCCGTTGCCGTGCTCCAGTTGCGACGGGTTCTGGTTGTACGCACCAATCTGCGCGTAGAGCTCGTCGTTGATGTTGTATTTGACGCGAATGGCCGCCTGGCTGACCGGCCAGTTGTACCAGATGTTGGTCGCCCAGTTACCCACTTGCGAACCGCAGAACGCCAGGTTCTGGAACTCGCACGGGAAGGTGTTGAAGTCTTCGCCTTCGCCGAAGTAACCGGCCTTGATGTCGAGTTTGTTGTCGAAGAACTGATGTTTGATCCACAACTGGGTCAGACGCACCATGTGGCCACGACCGTAGACTTCCTGCGAGGAGCTCAGGGTGCCGGCACGCGGATCGCCAACGCGATCGTTGGAAATGTTGTAGCCGTTACGGTTGGTGAACTGGATCTTGGCCTGGGTGTTGTCCCAGCCCCACAGTTTTTGCAGATCCAGCGCCACGCCCAGACCGAACTGGTCGGCGTAACGCGCTGTCTTGTCGTCGTTGAAACCGCCGTGAAGGTTGCCGCCCACTTCACCGACGTAGTCCATCTTGATGTCGATACCCTGCTCGATCAGCTTGGTACGTTCGCCACCCCAGTCCCCGGTCATCCACTCCGAATCGGAGCTGAACGCGTCAGCCGCGTGGACGCTACCGGCCAGCATCATTGCCGCAACTGCTGACAACTGGCCGATTCGCTGAGCGTTGTTGTTCTTCTTCATCCCTACATCCTCGTTTTATTGTTATTAACTGTTCTTCTTATTTAACGCGGTTTACATCTGATGCGGCGCGCGACAGGCCACGCACCGCGTGCTCCCTGCAGGAACGGGCGAACCCGCTCCCGCATTGGTTGATCAGCGACCCTTGAACTGGGCCACGTTGGCGCTGTGCGATTCGGTTTTCGGCAGGCCTGCACCCCCCAGGCGCTCACCGGATTTGGCGTCGAACAGCAGCACTTTCGACGGATCGAATTGCAGGGTCAGGGTTTCGCCCACCTGCGGCGCCACGTCCGGCGCCAGACGGCAGCAGACCTTGGTGTCGTTGAGGTTGACGAACACCAGGGTGTCCGGACCGGTCGGCTCGGTGACCTGCACTTCAGCCTTGATGCTCGGCAGGCCATTGCCCTCGCCGTAGGCCAGAGCAATCTGCTCCGGGCGCAGGCCGAGGATCACTTCACGGTCTTCAAGACCGGCGTCCTGCATTGCCATCGGCAATTCGCAACGGGCCTGGCCGCTGTCGAGCAGCGCCACCAGACGGCCGTCCTTGCGTTGCAGACGCAGCGGGATGAAGTTCATCGGCGGCGAACCGATGAAGCTCGCGACGAACAGGTTGGCCGGGTCGTTGTAGATCTCTTTCGGCGTACCGAACTGCTGGATGATCCCGTCCTTCATCACCGCCACTTTGTCGCCCAGGGTCATCGCCTCGATCTGGTCGTGGGTCACGTAGACCGTGGTGGTTTTCAGGCGCTGGTGCATCAGTTTCATTTCGGTGCGCATCTCGACACGCAGCTTGGCGTCGAGGTTGGACAGCGGTTCGTCGAACAGATAGATCTTCGGCCGACGCGCCAGGGCACGGCCCATCGCCACGCGCTGTTGCTGGCCGCCGGAGAGCTGACCCGGCTTGCGATTGAGCAGGTGCTCGATCTGCAGCAGCTTGGCCACGCGGGCAACTTCTTCGTCGATCGCCGACTGGCTCATCTTGCGGATCTTCAGACCGAACTCGATGTTCTCGCGCACGCTCATGGTCGGATACAGCGCGTAGGACTGGAACACCATGGCGATGTCGCGATCTTTCGGGCTCATGCCGCTGACATCCTGGTCACCGATCATGATCGCGCCGCCGGTGATGGTTTCCAGGCCGGCGATGCAGTTCATCAGGGTCGACTTGCCGCAGCCCGAGGGCCCGACGAGGATCAGGAACTCACCGTCCTTGATCGACAGTTCGATGTTCTTCAGGGTGTCCGGCAGGCCGGTACCGTAGGTCTTGTTTACATTGCGAAGTTCGAGCGTAGCCATGATTACCCCTTGACTGCGCCGGCCGTCAGCCCGCGCACGAAATACTTGCCTGCGACCACATAGACCAGCAGGGTCGGCAGCCCGGCGATCATCGCCGCCGCCATATCCACGTTGTATTCCTTGGCCCCGGTGCTGGTGTTGACCAGGTTGTTCAGCGCCACCGTGATCGGTTGCGAATCACCGCTGGAGAACACCACGCCGAACAGGAAGTCGTTCCAGATCTGGGTGAACTGCCAGATCAGGCAGACCATGATGATCGGAGTGGACATCGGCAGGATGATCTGGCGGAAGATCGTGAAGAACCCCGCGCCATCGAGACGCGCGGCCTTGATCAGCGCATCCGGAATGCTCACGTAGTAGTTACGGAAGAACAGCGTGGTGAACGCCAGACCGTAGACCACATGGATGAACACCAGGCCGGTAGTGGTGCTCGCCAGGCCCATCTTGCCGAGGGTGAACGACGCCGGCAGCAGCACGGTCTGGAACGGCAGGAAGCAGCCGAACAACAGCAGGCCGAAGAACAGCTGCGAACCGCGGAAGCGCCAGAACGACAGCACATAACCGTTCAACGCACCGATGGCGGTGGAGATGATCACGGCCGGAACGGTGATCTTGATCGAGTTCCAGAAGTAGCCGTCAACGGTGGCCCAGGCTTTCACCCAGCCGATGCCGCTGACCACGGTCGGCCAGCTCAGCAGGTTGCCGGTGGAGATGTCTTCCGGGGTCTTGAAGCTGGTCAGCAGCATGACCACCAGCGGTACCAGATACAGCAGGACCGCAAGGATCAGCACCGCGTAGATCGCGATGCGACTCAGGCTGATGGCCGGTTTGGAGGCGAGACTAGTCATGACGCTTGGTCCTCAGCTCGGAGTACAGGTAAGGCACGATGATCGCGAGGATCGCACCGAGCATCAGGATTGCACTGGCCGAGCCCATGCCCATCTGTCCACGGCTGAAGGTGAACGAGTACATGAACATCGCCGGCAAATCGGAGGAATAACCCGGGCCGCCGGCCGTCATGGCCGCCACCAGGTCGAAGCTCTTGATCGCGATGTGCGCCAGGATCATCACCGCACTGAAGAACACCGGACGCAGGCTTGGCAGCACAACCTTCCAGTAGATGCGCGGCATGCTCGCGCCGTCGATCTGGGCGGCACGAATGATCGATTGATCGACGCCACGCAGACCGGCGAGGAACATCGCCATGATGAAGCCCGAAGCCTGCCAGACCGCCGCGATCACCAGGCAATACACCACGCGATCCGGGTCGATCAGCCAGTCGAGACGGAAGCCTTCCCAGCCCCAGTCCCGCAGCAATTTGTCCAGGCCCATGCCCGGGTTGAGCAGCCATTTCCACGCAGTACCGGTGACGATCATCGAGAGCGCCATCGGGTACAGGTAAATGGTGCGGATAAAGCCTTCGCGACGGATTTTCTGGTCGAGGAAAATCGCCAGTGTCACGCCGATTACGAGGGTGATGCCGATGAACATGCCGCCGAACACGGCCAGGTTCTTGCTCGCCACCCACCAACGGTCGTTGTCGAACAGACGCTCGTATTGCGCCAGGCCTGCCCACTTGTAGTTCGGCAGGAAGGTCGACGTGGTGAACGACAGGACAAACGTCCAGAGGATATAGCCATAGAAGCCCACCAGAACGATGAACATGCTCGGCGCCAGCACCAGTTTCGGTAGCCAGCGCTGCAATGCGTCGAACGGCGAGGCCTTGCTGAACACAGCAACAGAACTCATGGGAAGATCCAATAAAAAAAGAGAAGAGCAGCTACGAGTTGAGAGCTGCAAGACCAGCAGAGCAGCGCTCTTGTCTCGCAGCTTGTAGCTCGCAGCTCGTCGCTACCGCTTACTTGGCAGCCTTGATGGCAGTGCCGAGTTTTTTGGCAGCGTCGGCCGGGTCGGCTTTCGGGTCGTTGATGTAGTTGGTCACGACATCAAAGAACGCACCCTGCACGGCCAGCGTGGTCGCCATGTTGTGCGCCATGCTCGGTTGCAGGCCGCCGTTCTTGGCGTCTGCCAGGAAGTCCTTGGCAGCGGTCTGGGCGCAGGAGTCGAAACCGTACTTGCCCATGTCGGCGAGCATGTCGTTACGCACCGGGATCGAGCCCTTGTTGATGCTGAAGACTTTCTGGAAGTTTTCACCCAGCACGACTTTGGCGATGTCCTGCTGACCGGCCGCGGTGCCCGCGTCCTTCTGCTTGAACACGGCCAGCGAGTCGATGTTGTAGGTGAACGCCTTGTCGGTGCCCGGGAACGCTACGCACTCGTAGTCCTTGCCGGCGACTTTCTTGGCGGCGGTCCATTCGGACTTGGCCCAGTCACCCATGATCTGCATGCCGGCCTTGCCGTTGATGACCTTGGCCGCTTCCAGGTTCCAGTCCTGGCCTTTGCCGTCCTGGTCCATGTAGGTCGCGACTTTCTTCAGCTCGGTCAGGGCCTTGACCATTTCCGGGCCGGTCAGGGCAGCGTTGTCCAGGTCGACCAGGGCTTTCTTGTAACCATCAACGCCCATCACCGACAGCACGACCGCTTCGAACACGGTGCTGTCCTGCCATGGCTGGCCGCCGTGAGCCAGCGGGATGAAGCCCGCCGCTTTCAGCTTGTCGCCGGCGGCGTAGAATTCTTCGAGGGTGGTCGGGGCTTTTTCGATACCGGCTTTCTTGAAGACTTCCGGGTTGATCCACAGCCAGTTCACGCGGTGAATGTTCACCGGTACGGCCACGTAATCACCTTCGAACTTCACGGTGTCGGAGACTTTCTTGTCGAGCAGGCTGTCCCACTTCTCGGACTTGGAAACGTCTTTCAGGACGTCAGTGTCGAGCAGACCGGTCGACGCCCATTCCTGGATGTCCGGGCCTTTGATCTGGGCAACGCCCGGCGGGTTGCCGGCTACCGCACGGCTTTTCAGCACGGTCATGGCAGTCGCACCGCCACCACCGGCGACAGCGCCGTCTTTCCAGGTGAAACCGTCTTTCTCGACTTGTGCCTTGAGCACATCGACGGCAGCTTTTTCGCCACCGGACGTCCACCAATGCACGACTTCCACCGAACCTTTGGATTCGGCAGCGGAAACACTCAGGGGCAGCACAGCGAGCGGGAACAGGGAGGCGACAGAAATGACAGTAGCGAGGCGAGAAATCGCATTCATCTGAGATGTACCTTTCTTGTTGTTATGCATGCAAGTCTGGTGCTTGCGCTGCACACGAGTTTAAACAGAGCGTTTCCCCTCGCAGGTAACGAAGGGACGCGCGAATGTCACCACATGGTTACACAGGAACGCTTCGGGAAAGCTGTGCCAGAGCACTGGCCATGCTCGGCGCCAGCGGCAGACGCGGAATCAGCACGGCCTGCCAGGCGTGGTACAGATCCGGTTTGCCCGCCCAGATATCGGCACTTGGGCGGTTCTGCGGATCGAGTTCGTGGTGCCAGCTGCCGTCGCAGCGGTCGATGAAATGCGTTTCGCAAAATTCCCAGAACAGGCGATACCAGGTTTCGTACTGCGCATCGCCGGTGCGTTTGAGCAAGGCACTGGCGGCAGCGCTGGCTTCGGCGTGAGTCCAGTGCAGGCGATGACGCACCACCGCTTTGTTGTTCCAGTCGAGGGTGTAGACGATGCCTGGCGCGCCATCGACGTCCCAGCCATGACGGCAGTTGTTCTCGAACAGCTTTTGCGCGTCAGTGGCCAGCCAGCCGGGCGTGAGCATGCCGGCCTGAACCCGCGCGGCTTCGAGGTGCAGCAACAGCCGCGCCCACTCGAAACCGTGGCCCGGCGTGGTGCCGTAGGGACGGAAACCGTCGGCGGGATTGTCATGGTTGTATTCACGCAGCGGCTGCCAGTCGCGGTCGAAATGCTCGATCACCAGGTAATCGTTGGCGGCAGCGTGACCGTGAATCACCCGCTCGACGATGCGTTGCGCACGCACCAGCCAGCGCGGGTCTTCGGTGACATCGGCCAGCGCAAGGAAGGCTTCGGTGGCGTGCATGTTGCTGTTGGCACCGCGGTAGGCTTCTTCTTCGCGCCAGTCGCGATTGAAGAATTCGCGCATGGCGCCCTCTTCTTCGCTCCAGAAATAGGTGTCGATGATGTCGACGGCGTCATCCAGCAATGCCTGCGCACCGGGGCGTTGCGCGACCACCGCGGAACTGGCCGCCAGCGCGACGAAAGCATGCAGATAAGCGTTCTTGCCGGTGTTGCCGTCACGGTGCTCGGCGACAGCGAACCAACCGCCGTGCAGCGCATCACGCAACGGGCCGCGCAGGGCCGCGATGCCGTGATCGATCAGCTCGGCGAATCCCGGCAGGCCCTGAATGTGGGCCATGGCGAAGCTGTGGGTCATGCGCGCGGTATTCATGGTTTCGGCTTGCGCGCCGGCCTGAAGCTGGCCGCGCTCATCGAGATTGCCGAAGCCTTCGGGCAACCGTGAAGCCTTGGCAAACGCCAGCAGGCGCAGGCCTTCATCGGCGAGCCATTGCTGGTGGGCAGGGGCGTTCAGCCAACTGCTGAAGCCCGGATTGAAGTGATCCATGGGTGGCCTTTTTTGTTGTTATGACTGCGGGCAGTCTAAACAACGAGCCGGGAGGGGCTTGTAACGAAGGGGGCGGGTTTTGTCACCGATCGGTGACAAAAGAGCAACCCTCACCCCAGCCCTCTCCCGGAGGGAGAGGGAGCTGACCGAGGTGTCTGGCGTCATACATCGACCTGAAAAACCGAGTCGATTATGGATTCGGTAAAGCAGGATCAAGTCGATGCATCTTTAAAGCATCCCCCGATCGGTCCCCTCTCCCTCCGGGAGAGGGTTAGGGTGAGGGCAAGCTTTTGACTTAATCCGCCGAACGCGGCAATTGCAGGGTCACGCGCAATCCACCCTCACGCAGATTCTGCAACGTCACCTCACCGCCATGGCTATGGGCAATGTTGCGGGCGATCCCCAAACCGAGACCGTAACCCTGCTGCTGCCCCGCCAACCGGAAGTGCGGCTCGAACACCTGCTCCAACCGCTGCTCCGGCACGCCCGGGCCTTCGTCGTCGACATGCAGTACAAATGCGCTTTCGTCGTCATCGATGTGCAAGTGCGCGTTCTGGCCGTACTTCAACGCGTTGTCGATCAGGTTGCCGATGCAGCGCTTGAGCGCCAACGGCTTGCCCGGATACGCCGCCAGCGCCCGCCCCTGTTGGGTCACGCGGCCATTGCCGTTGGGTGCCAGATACGGCTCCACCAGACAGTCGAGCACATGGTTCAGGTCCACCGGCTCGATGTTTTCGTGGATGTCGGTGTCCTTCACGCATTGCAGCGCGCCTTTGACCAGCAGCTCCAATTCATCCAGATCGCGGCCGAACTTGGTTTGCAGTGTTTCGTCTTCCAGCAGTTCGACCCGCAGTCGCAAGCGGGTGATCGGCGTGCGCAGGTCATGGGAAATCGCGCTGAACAACTGGCTGCGCTCGGTCAGGTAACGGCTGATGCGCTCGCGCATGGTGTTGAAGGCGCGGCCCACTTCGACCACTTCACTGCCGCCGCCCTCGGCCACCGGCTCGACGTCGGCGCCCAGCGACAAATCCCGCGCGGCCCGTGCCAGACGCTTGAGCGGCCGGCTCTGCCAGTGCACCAGCAGGCCGATGAACAACAACAGGAAACCGCTGGTGAAGACGATGAACCACACCTGCTGAGTCGGCAGGCCCTGTTCTTCAAGACTGGTGTAGGGTTCGGGCAGCAGTGAGGCGATGTACAGCCATTCACCCGGCGCCAACTGAATCTGGGTCACCAGCACCGGCGGATTCACCGGTTCCAGCGTCAACGCGTAATGCGCCCACGAACGTGGCAACTCATCGAGTTTCAACCCGGCGTTGAAGATCCGCAGGTCATCAGGGCTGACGAAGGTCACCAGAATGTCGGTGTCCTGGCCCAGCGACTGACGCAGCACTTCATCCACCGCTTTCAACACCGCTGCCTTGCGCGGTGTCACCGGCAGTACTTCCATGCCCAGCGGCTTGTCGTTCAGCGTCACCACAAAACGCGTGCCGCCCATACTGCGCAACTGATCGAGCACCAGCGGCCGATAGGCCACCGGCAACGAGCGGAAGTAACTGACACTGGCGGTCATCGAATGGGCGAGGCTGCGAGCGCTGGTGACCAGGCCTTCGAGCTGGGTCGCGCGCAATTGGGACACCCAGATCACGCTGGACAGGGTCTGGGCGAACAACACCGCGAGCAACGTCAGCAGCAACATCCGGCCGAGCAACGAACGCGGCATCGGCACTTTGCGCGCGGTGGTGCGCAGGAACTCAGTGACCATTGCCGGCAACCACATTGGCTGCCAGCTGGTAGCCGCTGCCACGCACGGTGCGGATCAGCCGTGGCGGTTTTTCGGTGTCGCGCAGACGCTGGCGCAAACGGCTGACGGCCATGTCGACGATGCGATCGAGGGGCATCAGGTCGCGGCCACGGGTGGCGTTGCCGATGGTGTCGCGGTCGAGGATTTGCTGAGGGTGATCGAGGAACAGTTTCAGCAGGGCGAAGTCGGCGCCGGAAAGAATCACTTCCTCGCCGTCGGTGTGGAACAGCCGATGGCTGACCATGTCCAGTCGCCACTCATCGAACGCCAGCACTTCACTGCCGCCGCGTTCCTGACCGAATTGGGCGCGACGCAGCAGGGCCTTGATCCGGGCTTGCAGTTCGCGGGGGCTGAAAGGTTTGCCGAGGTAGTCGTCGGCGCCTAGCTCCAGACCGATGACACGATCGGCTTCGTCGGAACTGGCGGTAAGCATGATGATCGGCACCTGGGCCTGACGCGGATGCTGGCGCACCCAGCGGCACAGGCTGAAGCCGTCTTCATCGGGCAGCATCACATCGAGGATCACCAGATCGCTCGGCGCTTCGTTCAACGCCTGACGAAAACCGGAGCCATCCGCCGTGGCCCGAACCTGAAAACCCGCGCGGGTCAGGTAGGTTTCCAGCAACTCGCGTATCTCCTGGTCGTCATCGACCAACAAAATCGACTTGTTGACTGAGCTCACTTCGAAGGCATCCTTGTTGTTGGAATTGGGCGGATTATGCCTGATGTGTCGAGGGTTCCCACGCTCGGCGTGGGAATGATCATTTACCGGATTGTTCGAGCGCCACTCCTGCACCGACGAGCCCGGAATACGGCGCCGTCACCAGCCACACCGGAATCCCCTTGAAGTAATCGCTCATGCAGCCCTTGTCGGCGAAGCTGCGGGCGAAACCGCTTTCGAGGAAGAAGTCGGCAAAGCGCGGAATCACGCCACCCACGATGTACACCCCACCACGGCCGCCGGTGGTCAGCACGTTATTGCCGGCCACGCGACCGAGCCAGCAGCAGAATTGCTCCAGTACTTCCAGGGCAATCGGGTCGCCTGCAAGTCCCGCCGCAGTGATGGCCTCCGGCGTATCGAGTTTCGGTTCATGACCATCCACCGCGCAGATCGCCCGGTACACCCGAGGCAAGCCGCCGCCGCTCAACGCGGTTTCCGCGCTGACGTGGCCGATTTCGTTGTGGATGTGCTGCCAGAGCTGGGTTTCACGCAGACTGCTCAGCGGCAGATCGACGTGACCGCCCTCTCCCGGCAACGCGGCAAATCGACCTTCACCGAGATCGAGCAACGTGCCGACGCCCAGGCCAGTGCCCGGACCGATCACCACTGCCGGACGCAACGGCTCCGGCGTGCCTTCGCAAACCACGCGGAACTCGCCGGGCTGCAAACGGGTCATGCCCAGCGCCATCGCCGAGAAATCGTTGATCAGCAACAACTGATCGACCTGCAAGGTCTGGCAGAACGCCTTGCGACTCAGGCGCCAGTGGTTGTTGGTGAACTTGAACTCATCGCCGCTCACCGGCCCCGCCACCGACAGGCACACCGAGCCGATAGCGCCCGGCGCCAGACCGAGCCCGCTGAGGTAGAGGCTGATCGCCTCTTCCGGGCTGGCATGGTCGGCCGTGGCCAGCACCTGAACCGATTCGAGCTGCTGATCTTTCCACAACGCGAACCGCGCGTTGGTGCCTCCGATGTCACCGACCAAAGCCAGTTTCAATTAAGCGTCTCCAGGGCAGAAGTGAAGGCGCTGGCGCCCTGCTCCGCCGAGCTGAAGGCCAAACGCATGAAGCCAAACAGTTCGCGACCGCTGCCGATGTTGTTGCCCAACAGGCCTTTGGCGGGTTCGCGCGCTGCGAATTCGGCGGCGTCCACCTTGAGTTCCAAAGTGCCTTTGACGCCATCGACGCGGATGATATCGCCCTCTTGCACCCGCGCCAAAGCGCCGCCGACATAAGCTTCGGGGCTGACGTGAATCGCCGCCGGGATTTTCCCCGACGCGCCGGACATGCGCCCGTCCGTCACCAGTGCAACCTTGAAGCCGCGATCCTGCAGCACGCCGAGGAACGGCGTCATCTTGTGCAGCTCAGGCATGCCGTTGGAGCGCGGGCCCTGGAAGCGCATCACCGCGACAAAATCCTTCTCCAGCAGACCGGCCTTGAAAGCGTCGGCCAGATCCTGCTGATCCTGGAACACCATGGCCGGTGCTTCGACGATCTGGTTTTCCAGCGCCACGGCGGACACTTTCATCACGCCACGACCGAGGTTGCCTTCCATCACGCGCAAGCCGCCCTCTGCCGAGAACGCACGGGCCACCGGGCGCAGGATGTTTTCGTCGAGGCTGTCGGTCGGGCCTTCGCGCCACACCAGCTTGCCGTTATCGAGGAACGGTTCCTTGGTGTACTGACTCAGGCCGTGGCCGAGCACGGTGTTGACGTCTTCGTGCAGCAGGCCGGCTTCGAGCAGTTCGCGAATCAGGAACGACATGCCGCCCGCCGCCTGGAAGTGGTTGATGTCGGCCTTGCCGTTCGGATAGACGTGGCTCAGGGTCGGCACGACTTCGGAGAGGTCGGCCATGTCCTGCCAGGTCAGTTGAATGCCCGCCGCCATGGCGATGGCCGGCATGTGCAGGGTGTGGTTGGTCGAACCGCCGGTGGCGTGCAGCGCGACGATCGAGTTGACCAGCGCCTTCTCGTCGACAATTTCGCCGATCGGCATGAAGTTGCCGTTCTGTTTGGTCAGGCGGGTGACCTGATGCGCGGCTTCGCGGGTCAGGGCCTCACGCAGCGGCGTGTTCGGGTTGACGAACGATGCGCCCGGCAGGTGCAGGCCCATCACTTCCATCAGTAACTGGTTGGTGTTGGCGGTGCCGTAGAAGGTGCAGGTGCCGGGGCTGTGGTAGGACTTCATTTCCGATTCCAGCAGCTCTTCACGGGTCGCCTTGCCTTCGGCGTACTTCTGCCGCACGTCGGCTTTTTCCTTGTTGGAAATTCCCGAGACCATCGGCCCGCCCGGGACGAAAATCGTCGGCAGGTGACCGAAACGCAGGGAGCCCATCATCAGGCCTGGCACGATCTTGTCGCAGATGCCGAGCATCAGCGCGCCGTCGAACATGTTGTGGGACAGCGCCACCGCCGTCGACATCGCGATCACTTCGCGGCTCGGCAGGCTCAGCTCCATGCCCGGCTCGCCCTGGGTCACGCCGTCGCACATGGCAGGCGTGCCGCCGGCGAACTGGCCGACCGAGCCGATTTCGCGCAGGGCGTTCTTGATTTGTTCCGGGAAGACTTCGTAAGGCTGGTGCGCCGAGAGCATGTCGTTATATGACGAAACAATTGCGATGTTCGCCGAGTTCATCATCCGCAGGCTGTGCTTGTCTTCGCTGCCACACCCGGCCACGCCATGGGCGAAGTTGGCGCATTGCAGTTTGCCGCGCATCGGCCCGTCAGTTGCAGCGCCGCGAATCAGCGCAAGGTAAGCCTGACGCGTGGCGCGGCTGCGGGCGATAAGCCGTTCAGTGACCTCAAGAACGCGGGGATGCATGTGTAGAACTCCAGGCTAACGGATGTGGCGACCTGATTGTCTATGCTGATCAAAAGCCCGTTCGCGTGGGATGACGAACGGTTTTCTTGATCATTCGGACCAGTTGATTCAGGTCACTCGTTGTAGATAAAACAAAATATTGCCACTAAAAAGGCTTGTTTTCTATTTTTATGCGAATAATCTTGTAATTCCAACAACAAAACGACGGCGGCGCTGTTCAATGACTCTTCGAATCGCAATCAATGGTTTTGGCCGCATCGGCCGTAATGTCCTGCGCGCACTGTATACCCAAGGCTATCGTCAGGATTTGCAGATCGTCGCCATCAACGATCTGGGCGACAGCGCGATCAATGCGCATCTGCTCAAGTACGACACTGTTCATGGCACATTCGACGCCGAAGTGGCTCATGACAACGAGAGCCTGACCGTCAACGGCGACCGCATTTCGGTCAGCGCCATCCGCAACCCGGCCGACCTGCCATGGGCTGCGGAAAAGATTGACGTGGTGTTCGAATGCACCGGTCTGTTCACCGACCGCACCAAAGCCGCCGCGCATATTACCGCCGGCGCACGCAAAGTGATTATCTCGGCCCCGGCCAAAGGCGCCGATGCCACCGTCGTTTACGGTGTGAACCACGACATTCTGCGCCAGTCGCACCAGATCATTTCCAACGCGTCGTGCACCACCAACTGCCTGGCCCCGGTGGCCCAGGTGCTGCACCGCGAACTGGGCATCGAAAGCGGTCTGATGACCACTATTCATGCCTACACCAACGACCAGAACCTGACCGACGTCTATCACACCGACCCGTACCGAGCGCGCTCCGCCACCCAGAACATGATCCCGAGCAAGACCGGCGCTGCCGAAGCCGTGGGCCTGGTGCTGCCGGAACTGGCGGGCAAGCTGACCGGCATGGCCGTGCGCGTACCGGTGATCAATGTGTCGCTGGTTGACCTGACCGTGCAGTTGAAGCGCGAAGCCTCGGCCGATGAAGTCAATGCACTGATGAAAGCGGCGAGCCAGCATTCGAAGATCCTCGGCTACAACACCCTGCCGCTGGTTTCGAGCGACTTCAACCACAACCCGCTGTCGTCGATCTTCGACGCCAACCACACCAAAGCCAGCGGCAAACTTCTGAAAGTCTTGGCCTGGTATGACAACGAGTGGGGCTTCTCCAACCGTATGCTCGATAACTGCCTGGCGCTGTGCAACGCGGAATAAAACCGCTGCCATCGCTTCGAGAGCGGGCAAAAGCTTTATCAACCTTTGACAAATCAACACTTGACCACTCGGGCGGATGATAAGCATTATCATTCGCTCGAAATGGATCAGGTCTTCCCGTGAGTCAATCACACTTCAACCACGTCTTCCTCGCCCAGCGCACCTCGCTGCTGCGGACGCTGGAACGGATGGTCAACAACCACAGCGCCGCCGAAGACCTGTTGCAGGAAACTTACCTGCGCGTCACCCGGGCGCTGAGCGAACGGGCCATCGATCACCTTGAACCCTTTGTCTTCCAGACCGCGCGCAACCTGGCACTGGATCATTTGCGTGCGCGCAAGATTCATTCGCGGACCATGGTCGACGACGTGCCGCAGGACGTGGTGCACAGCGTCGCCGCCCCCGCCAGCAGCGCCGAAGACGCCGCCCACGCCGAACAATTGCTGGAGCGCCTGAACGTGAGCCTCGGTGAACTCAGCCCCCGCCAACAGCAAATCTTCATCCTCAGCCGCCTGCACGGGCACAGCTATCAGGAAATCGCCGAAGAACTGAGCGTATCCCTCAGCACGGTGCAGAAAGAACTCAAACTGATCATGACCATCTGCATCGGTGTCGCCGAGCGCCTGAACGGCGACTGATCTGCAAGCCTTGTCGGTATTCGACAGGATCGACTGCACTGATCATCGGGCTTTGTTACCCTTGCCCGACTTTTACGCTTCACTAAAAAAACAGCCGTGCACAGACACTGCCGAGGAAACACCGTGACGGACACCCACCGCTCCCCTTCGCCTTCATCGGCGCAGGACGCCGCCAGCGCAATGGACCAGGCTCTGGACTGGCTCATCGTGCTCGGCAGTCCGGACGAGGAGCAGACCCGGCAATTCCATGCCTGGCTGGCGGTCGATCCGTTGAATGCCGAGGCGTTCGCCAAGGCTCAGGCAATCTGGGACGGCCCGCAGATCGCTCAGTGCGCGCAAAACCTCGCGGCCAAACCGAAGAAAGTTACCGTCCTCACTCGCCTGCGTCCGCACTGGAAACCGCTGGCCACCGCCGCGGTGCTGCTGCTCGGGCTGTTCAGTTTCAGCAACCTGCCGATGCGTCTGCAGGCCGATCACCTGACCGTAGTCGGCGAGCGTCAGCGCCTGCAGCTTGAGGACGGCTCGAAAGTCCTGCTCAACACCAATTCCGCGTTCTCCAGCACGATCAACGATCAGCAGCGAGTCGCGCGGTTGTATCAGGGCGAAGCGTTTTTCGAGATCCCGGCCAGCCGCAGCCAGCCGCTGGAAATCGACGCCGGGCCGGTGAAGGCCAGCGTGCGCGACACTGCGTTTGCCGTGCGTTATCTGGACGGCGTGGCGCAGGTGCGGGTGCAGCGCGGCGATGTCGATCTGCGGGCGACCCGTGACGATGCGCGGGTGCGGCTTTCCGCCGGGGAAAGCATCCGCATCGGCCCGAACGGTTTCGACCGCCCGGCCAAGGTCGACGCCGCCACCGATCTGGCGTGGGTGCAGGGTCGGCTGATCTTCGAAAACTGCCCGCTTAACCAGGTGCTGGCCGAACTGCGCCGCTACTACCCGGGCTTCATCATCAACACCAACGAGCAGTTGGCCGACGTCGCCGTCACTGGCAATTACCGTCTCGACCAGCCGCTGGACGTGGTGCGTTCGCTCGCTCATATCACCTCGGCCAAGCTTCGGGAATTCCCGGCGCTGGTGATCTTGAACTAAATGAGAATTATTTTTACTCGATAGTCGAAGCTCGTTCGTCTCGTTATAGCCAATGCAATTGATTCGCATCTCGCGAGATCAATCAGCACCTATAAAGATTCGTGCGACACGGAGCGCTATCGATGTCCTCTCGCCTTACCCGCCAGACTTCTTCCCCTTCCCGCGTGCTGTCGCTGCTGACCGCCGCCATTCTGATGGCCGGCACCGCGCCGCTGATGGCCGCCACCGAACAGCCGACGCGCAACATGGGCGACTACTCGTTCGCCATTGCCCAACAGCCGCTGGTGTCGGCGCTCAATGCGTTCACCGCGGTCACCGGCTGGCAGGTCGGTTTGCCGGCGGAATTGGGTCAAGACGTGTCGTCGCCGGGCGTGCGCGGTTCGCTGCCACCGGAAAAAGCCCTGGAGCGTCTGTTGGTGGGGACCAACCTGAGCTTCCGCAAACTGAGCAACAACAACGTCGTGCTGGAAAAACGCGCCAGCAGCGGCGCACTCAATCTTGATCAGGTGACCATCAGCGCCACCCGTCAGGAACAGTCGATCAACAGCGTGCCGGCCACCGTCACCGTGCAGACCCGTCAGGATCTGGACCGCAACAACGTCAACACCATCAAGGATCTGGTGCGCTACGAGCCGGGCGTATCCGTGGGCGGCGCCGGCCAGCGTGGCGGGATCAGCGGCTACAACATTCGCGGCATCGACGGCGACCGGATTCTGACTCAGGTCGACGGCGTCGAAGTGCCTGACGGTTTCTTCAACGGCCCTTACGCCAAGACCCAGCGCAATTACGTCGACCCGGAAATCGTCAAACGCGTCGAGATCCTCCGTGGCCCGGCCTCGGTGCTGTACGGCAGCAACGCCATCGGCGGCGCGGTCAGCTACTACACCCTCGACCCGGACGACATCATCAAGCCCGGCAAAGACGTCGGTGCCCGCCTGAAAACCGGCTACAGCTCCGCCGACGAGAGCTGGCTGAAATCCGCCACCGTCGCCGGTCGCGCCGACCAGTTCGACGGCTTGTTGCACTACAGCCAGCGCGACGGTCATGAAACCGATTCCTACGGCAGCAACAACGGCACCGGCCTTGAGCGCACCGCCGCCAACCCGGAGGACGTGAAAGCCGCCAACGTGCTGGCCAAGATCGGCTGGAACTACAACGAAGGTTCGCGCCTGGGCCTGACCTACGAAAAGTACAAGGACGATCGCGACACCGATCAGAAAAGCGCCTACGGCGGCCCGTACTTCAACGGCGCCCCGACGATCCCGAACAGCGTGCTGCCCGGCGGCATGTACCAGTGGCGCACCGGCAACGACACCATCACCCGCGAGCGTTTCGGCCTGGAGCACAGCTTCGAGCTCGACAGCCTGCTGGCGGACAACGTGAAGTGGAGCCTCAACCACCAGACCGCCAAGACCGACCAGAGCACCGACGAGTTCTATTACCCGATCACCCGTAAAGTCCTGCGCACCCGCGACACGATCTACGAAGAAAAACAGTGGGTCTTCGACGCGCAACTGGACAAGGCCTTCAGCCTCGGCGCCACCGATCACGTGCTGACTTACGGCACCACCATCAAGCAGCAGAAAGTTACCGGCTCGCGCAGCGGCGACGGCACATGCCTGGCGGTCGGTCGCGGCTGCACCGCCATCGGCGCCACCAGCGCGGCTGACGTGCTGAAAAAATCCAGCGACTTCCCGGACCCGACCATCAACACCTACAGCCTGTTCGCCCAGGATCAGATCAGCTGGAACAACTGGACCTTCCTGCCGGGCCTGCGCTACGACTACACGCAGCTCAAGCCGCACATCACCCAGGAATTCCTCAACACCGTGGCCGCCGACGGCAACGGCACGGTCAGCGACGAGAACAAGACCTGGCATAAAGTCTCGCCGAAATTCGGCCTGACCTACGCCCTGACCGACAACTACACCTGGTACGGTCAGTACGCCGAAGGCTTCCGCACACCGACCGCGAAAGCGCTTTACGGCCGCTTCGAGAACAGCACCACCGGCTACAACGTGGCGCCGAACCCGGACCTGGAACCGGAAAAGAGCAAAAGCTATGAAACCGGCCTGCGCGGCAACTTCGAGCAAGGCTCGTTCGACGTGGCGGTGTTCTATAACAAGTACCGCGACTTCATCAACGAAGACGCCGTCACCCCGGGCTACAGCGAGCTGACGTTCCAGTCCAGCAACATCAAGCACGCCACCATCAAGGGTGCCGAAGTCAAAGGTCGTCTGAACCTGGATTCCTTCGGCGCGCCGCAAGGCTTGTACACCCAGGGTTCGATCTCCTACGCCTATGGACGCAACAACGACAACGGCGAGCCTTTGAACAGCGTCAACCCGCTGACCGGCGTGTTCGGCCTCGGTTATGACCAGGACAACTACGGCGGCCTGCTGAGCTGGACCGTGGTCAAGAAGAAGGATCGCGTCGACGACAGCAACTTCAAATCGCCGGACGGTGTCAGCAGTCAATTCAAGTCGCCGGGCTTCGGCATTCTCGATCTGGCCGGTTATTACAAGGTCACCGACGACGTCACCGTCAGCGGCGGCATCTACAACCTGACCGACAAGAAATACTGGCTGTGGGATGACGTGCGCGGTTACGACAGCGTCGGCGAAGCCTCGGTGACACAACCGGCCAACCTTGATCGCCTGACCCAGCCGGGTCGCAACTTCGCGATCAACCTGGTCTGGGATATCTGATCCGGATGACCTCACGGCGCGCATGCATGGCCGCGCCGTGAGGTTTTTTTACTGTCCGGCGCTTGCCCGTACGTCTCGTTATCAAGCGCCTCTTCTTTTCAAGGACATCTCATGAGCACCCCGGAAAAAGCCCTGCGTTCGCAACGCCTGAACCAGATCACCCACGAGCCGCACAGCAAGCTCGATGCCCTGGTCAAGGCCCATGCGCCGTTCGAGACCCGCGCCAATTTCGCCCGTTTCGTGGCCGCGCAGTACCTGTTCCAGTCGGAGCTGGTGTCGCTGTACAACGATGCCGAACTGACCGCCATCGTCCCTGACCTGCCGGCCCGCTGCCGCGCCGAAGCGGCAAAAGCCGACCTCGCCGACCTAGACACCGAAGTGCCTGCGCCAGTCGCCGGCACGGTGAAAAACCCGAGCAAGGCCCGCGCCCTGGGCTGGATTTTCGTGTCCGAGGGTTCCAAGCTCGGCGCTGCGTTCCTGATCAAACGCGCGGTCGCGCTGGACCTGAGCGAAACCTTTGGCGCCCGTCATCTGGGCGAGCCTGAAGGCGGTCGCGCCGAAGGTTGGAAGAGCTTTGTGCGTACCCTCGATTCGCTGCAATTCAGTGCTGAAGAAGAAGCGGAAGTGGAGCAAGGCGCGATCGATGCGTTCAACCGCTTCACCGTGCTGCTGGAACAGGCTTACGCCACAGAAGCCGAACCGGCCTGATCCCAGCCACACCGTAAAACCTGTGGGAGCTGGCTTGCCAGCGATGACGGCGTGTCAGACAACATCCCTGTCGACTGACCGGACGCTATCGCTGGCAAGCCAGCTCCCACAAGGAATTGCGTAACTCTGTAAGATTCCCACCCTGTCACATTAGCCTCTCGCTGAGCCCATGCCCCAACCCGCCTCCTCCCGACTCGCCCGCCTGCTGTTCGGTCTGCTCGCCTATGTCAGCCTCGGCATCGGTCTGATCGCCATCGTCGTGCCCGGCCTGCCGACCACCGAGTTCATCCTGCTCGCCGCCTGGGCCGCGACCCGCAGTTCGCCGCGCCTGAGTGCCTGGCTGGAAAACCATCGGCTGTTCGGGCCGATCCTGAGTAACTGGCGCAACGGCAAGATCATCGCCCGCAAAGCCAAGGTCAGCGCCACCGTCAGCATGTTGCTGTGCGCCACGCTGATGCTGGTGATGCTCGATCACGGCTGGCCGATCTATCTGGCGATTGCCGGGATGACGATGGGCAACCTGTGGATCTGGTCGCGACCGGAAGCGCTGCCGAAGATTTTCTGATTTTTCTCTTGTTTTCAGGGCATTTACTCGCGCAAACGTTTAGCCGTGACCGTTCGTCGGCTTGCAACTCATGCGTACCCGCCTCGCGCCGATGAGCATTGAATGGCGCTGAATGGATTTGGCGAACCGGGCACCTTCCTGCCTCTTAGCCAACAGCTCATCCATTCGCGAGAACGTCCCATGTTCGACTCTCTGTCCATTCGCCTGAAAATCGTCTTGCTCTCCGGCCTCTGCCTGCTCGGTGTGGTCGCGCTGATCGTTGGCATCAACATTTACCAGACCAACCAGAACGACGAACTGGTCAGTGCTTCCAGCAGCAAGATGCTCACCGCCAGCGTGCAGGACCTGTTGCAGGCCAAGGCTGCCGAGCAAGCGGTGCGGGTGCAGAAAACCTTCGGCGAGAGCCTGTTGGTGATCACCGCCCTGGCCGACCAGATCAAGGACATGCGAGTGATGGCCGCCAAGCGTTCGCTGGACGCCGGCGCCCTGCGTGAAGAGTTGAACCAGAGCCTGAAAACCGCCTTCGAGCGCAACAGCAAGGTGCTTGGCATCTGGCTGGCGTTCGAACCCAACGGACTGGACGGCAAGGACAGCGAATTCGCCAACGATGCCGCGCGCCAGTCCAACGAGGCGGGACGTTTCGCCAGTTACTGGAGCCGTGCTGCGGGTCCGTCGCTGAACACGATCATGGTCGAAGACGACATGAACAAGACCACCCTCAGCGTCAGCGGCACGCCTTACAACAGCTGGTACACCTGCCCTCGCGACAACAAACGTACCTGCCTGCTTGATCCTTACGCCGACACCGTGGGCGGCAAGGAAATGCTCATGACCACCATTTCCGTGCCCCTGCTGGTGGACGGCAAGGCCATCGGCGTGGTCGGTGTCGACATCGCCCTCGACGCCCTGCAAGCGGCGGCCGTGGACTCTCAGCGTGACCTGTTCAACAGCGCCGGGCACATGCTGATCGTCTCCGGCAGCGGCGTGCTTGGTGCCTACAGCGCGGATGCCGGCAAGGTCGGCAAGAGCATCGGCGACACCCTCGGCGCCGAGGGCAAGGACGTGCTGCAACTGCTGAGTGCCGGCACACCGAAGATTCTCGAGCGGGGCGACCTGATCCGCGCCGTGTATCCGGTCAACCCGATTGCCGACTCCAAGGCCTGGGGCGTGGTCATCGACCTGCCGAAACAAGTGCTGCTGGCCGACTCGGTCAAGCTCCAGGCAGTGCTCGACGACGCGCAGCAAACCGGCACGATTACCGCATTGGCGGTGGCCGTGATCGCCGGCCTGATCGGTCTGCTGCTGATCTGGCTCACCGCCTCCGGCGTGACCCGTCCGATCAACAGCGTCGCCGAAATGCTGAAGAACATCGCCAGCGGTGAAGGTGATCTGACCCAGCGCCTGAACTACACCAAGAAAGATGAACTGGGCGAACTGGTGAACTGGTTCAACCGCTTCCTCGACAAGCTGCAACCGACCATCGCCCAGATCAAACAGAGCATCACCGAGGCCCGTGGCACCGCCGATCAGTCGTCGGAAATCGCCCGCCAGACCAGCGAAGGCATGCAGGTGCAGTTCCGCGAGATCGATCAGGTAGCGACCGCCTCCAACGAAATGAGCGCCACCGCTCACGACGTGGCGAACAGCGCGTCGAATGCGGCCAACGCGGCGAAAGGCGCCGATCAGTCGGCCAAGGACGGGATGTCGATCATCGAGCGCAGCACCCGCGACATCAACCAACTGGCCGATGAAGTCAGCAAAGCCGTGACCGAAGTCGAAGAGCTGGCAGTCAACAGCGAGCAGATCGGTTCGGTGCTGGAAGTGATCCGCAGCATTGCCGAGCAGACCAACCTGCTGGCGCTGAACGCCGCGATCGAAGCGGCCCGTGCCGGTGAAAGCGGTCGTGGTTTTGCGGTGGTGGCAGATGAAGTCCGTAACCTCGCCAAGCGCACCCAGGATTCGGTCGAAGAAATCCGCGTGGTGATCGAGCGCATCCAGACCGGCACCCGTGGCGTGGTCGCGACCATGCACTCGAGCCAGACCCAGGCTCACAACAACGCCGGGCAGATCCGCCAGGCCGTGGACGCCCTCGGCAAGATCAGCGACGCGGTTACCGTGATCAGCGACATGAACCTGCAGATCGCCAGCGCCGCCGAACAGCAAAGCGCCGTGGCCGAAGAGGTCAACCGCAACGTCTCGGCGATCCGTACCGTCACCGAAACCCTGACCGAACAGGCCACCGAATCGGCGGCGATCAGCAGCCAGCTCAATGCCCTGGCCAGCCAGCAGATGAAATTGATGGATCAGTTCCGCGTCTGACCTCCCCTCCCTGATCGTTCCCACGTCGAGGCGTCGAACCGTCCGCGTGGGAATACAGCCCAGGACGCTCCGCGTCCCGCTCCTGAACTGGAGCGCAGGGCATGGGAACGATCTCGTCATCTGTTCTATGATCAGGCCCTCTTCCGGAGGGCCTTCGATGACTGATCTGCTCACGTCCATTCAAGCCGCACTCGGCTTGTCCCGCACGCCGATTCCATTCACCGCCGAGGGCGCCCTGCCCTCAGCGTTTGCCGTCACCGACCTTGCCTGCGCGAGCATTGCCGTTGCCGGGCAAGCTGTCGCCGAACTCCTTCAGCAGCAAACCGGCGACTTGCCCACTGTAGAAGTCGACCGCCGCCTCGCCTCGTTCTGGTTCGCCACGTCGCTGCGACCGATCGGCTGGGAAGTGCCGCCGCTGTGGGATCCGGTGGCCGGCGACTACGCAACCCGAGACGGCTGGATCCGCCTGCACACCAACGCCCCGCATCACCGCACCGCCGCTGAAAGGGTGCTCGGCGCCTGTGCCGACCGCGCGGCGATGGCGGCGAAAGTTGCGCAATGGGCCAGTGCCGATCTGGAGCAAGCGGTGGTCGAGGCCAAGGGTTGTGCGGCTGAGATGCGCAGCTGGGAACAGTGGCAGAAACATCCGCAAGGGTTGGCGGTGAATGCCGAACCCTTGGTGCATTTCAGTGACGGGAAAGAAGAAAGTCATCAACCCTGGCAAGGCTCGGTGGCGCGGCCATTGGCGGGGCTCAAGGTGCTTGATCTGACCCGCGTACTGGCCGGCCCGACCGCCAGCCGCTTCCTCGCGGGGTTGGGCGCCAATGTGCTGCGCATCGACCCGCCGACCTGGAATGAACCCGGCGTGGTGCCGGAAGTGACCCTCGGCAAACGTTGTGCGCGACTGGATCTGCATAAGCCGGCGGATCGCGCAGTGTTTGAAGGTTTGCTCAAGGATGCCGACATTCTTCTGCACGGTTATCGTGCCGACGCCCTTGAACAGCTTGGCTTCGGCATAGAGCGTCGCCGGCAACTGGCGCCGGGGCTGATTGATGTCTGCCTCAACGCCTACGGCTGGAGCGGCCCGTGGCAGAACCGTCGGGGTTTCGACAGTCTGGTGCAGATGAGCAGCGGGATTGCCGAGGCCGGACAGCGCTGGAAGCAAGCGGACAAACCGACACCGCTGCCGGTACAGGCGCTGGATCATGCGACGGGGTATCTGATGGCGGCGAGTGTGATTCGGTTGCTGGCTGAACGGTTACGCAGTGGTCGAGGTGGATCGGCGCGGTTGTCGCTGGCACGGACGGCGAAGTTGTTGATTGAGCATGGGGCTGGGACGGATGAAACGTTGCGTCCGGAAAATCCACAGGATCAAAGCTCGCTGGTGGAGCAGACACCTTGGGGGCCGGCACGTCGGCTTCAAGCCCCGCTGAAGATTAGCGGGACGCCTCTGCAGTGGGTTTTGCCGGCAACTGAGTTGGGGTCGCATCGTCCGCAGTGGATTTAAGGTTTGTGCATGGTTTGAGACTGCTGCCCTCACCCCAGCCCTCTCCCGGGGGGAGAGGGAGCCGACCGAGTTGCCTGGCGCCATGCATCGACCTGAGAGATCGAGTCGATTTTGAATTCGGTGCATAACGTTCAAGTCGGTGTACTTCTCAAATATCCCCCAATCGGCTCCCTCTCCCTCCGGGAGAGGGCTGGGGTGAGGGCAGCGGTTTCAAGACGGATACGAAAAATTCAGTCAAAGCGACTCAAGGATGTCCACAACACCTGCGCCGCATACCCCCGAAACGGCCGCCAGGCCTCTGCCCGAACAGACAACTCCCGCGCCGTCATCCGTTCCCCTTCCTGCACCTCCAACGCCCGCAGCAATCCCACATCGCCAGTCGGAAACCCGTCCATGTCCCGCAACTGGCGCAGGGCAATGTACTGCGCCGTCCAGTCGCCAATCCCGTGCAGCGCCAGCAACCGCGCCGTCCCGGAGGCAAACAGCAGCGGATCGTCCAATGACGCCTGCGCCACCCCGGACAAGGTCCGCCCGCGACTTTTCGGCATGCCCAGCGCCGCCAGATCAGCGTTTGCCAAAACCTTTGCCTGAGGAAAGACGTGGGTCAGGCCCGGCACTGAAGAACGTAAAGGCTCGCCATACTGCGCCACCAGTTTCCCCGCCAGCCGAATCGCCGCCACCACGGTGATCTGCTGCCCCAGCACCGCGCGAAACGCCAGTTCCAGACCATCCCACGCCCCCGGCACCCGCAACCCCGGCCGTTCGGCGATCAGCCGCGCCAGCAGCGGATCTACCGCCAGATGCCGCTGCATCGTGGGTAGATCCGCATCCAGATCAAACATCCGTCGCAAACGCGCAACAATCTCGGGAACCGCCGACGGATCCGGGAAATCCAGCTCCACCTCCAGCGCATCACCGTCGCCGGGCCGGACCGAAACCGTGCCGTGAAACCCGTTCAACCCGATGCTGCGCGAATACACGCCATCGGCCACCGTCTCCATCCCGACCACTGCGCGGGCCGCGAGAAACCCGAGCATCGCCGGCCAGTCACAGGATCCCTGATAGTCGAGCCGTAACCTCACAGGGACAACACGCCGCTGTACAACCCGTAGGCCGCGAGCCCGGCCCCGGCGATCACGCAGGTGAAAATCCCCTTCTCGAGCGTGGTGAACAGCGGCTCGCCCTGCTCATGCTTGGCCTTGGCGAACAGGATCACCCCCGGCGCATACAACAGCGCCGACAACAGCAGGTATTTCACCCCGCCGGCATACAACAGCCACACCGCGTAACACAGCGCGATGCCGCCGATCAGCAGATCCTTGGTGCGTTCGGCGGAGGCATGTTCATAGGTTTCTCCCCGCCCGCTCAACAGCACCGCATAGGCTGCCGACCACAGATACGGCACCAGAATCATCGAGGAGGCGAGGTAAATCAGGCTGGTGTAAGTGCCGGCGGAAAACAGCGTGATCAGCAGGAAAATCTGGATCATCACGTTGGTCAGCCACAACGCATTGACCGGCACATGGTTGGCGTTTTCCTTCTTCAGGAACGCCGGCATCGTATTGTCCTTGGCGGTGGCAAACAGAATCTCCGCGCACAACAGTGCCCACGACAACAACGCACCGAGCAACGAAATGGCCAGGCCCACGCTGATCAGCAGTGCGCCCCATGGCCCGACAATGTGTTCCAGCACGGCGGCCAGCGACGGGTTCTGCAAGGTCGCCAGTTCCGGCTGACTCATGATCCCCAGCGACAACACATTGACCAGCACGAGCAGCGCCAGCACACCGATAAAACCGATCACCGTGGCGCGGCCCACATCCGAGCGTTTCTCCGCCCGGGCCGAGTAAACGCTGGCGCCTTCGATACCGATGAACACGAACACGGTGACCAGCATCATGTTGCGCACCTGATCCATCACGCCGCCGAAATTCGGGTTGCTGCGGCCCCAGATGTCGCGGGTAAACACGTCCGCCTTGAAGGCCACGGCGGCGATGACCACGAACATGATCAACGGAATAATCTTGGCCACCGTGGTCAGCTGATTGATCAGCGCTGCCTCCTTGATCCCGCGCATGACCAGAAAATGCACGGCCCACAGCAACACCGAAGCGCAGCCGATGGCAATCGGCGTGTTGCCTTGGCCGAACACCGGAAAGAAGTAGCCGAGGGTGCTGAACAGCAACACGAAATACCCGACGTTGCCCAGCCAGGCACTGATCCAGTAACCCCACGCGGACGAAAAACCCATGTAGTCGCCAAACCCGGCCTTGGCGTAGGCATACACGCCGGAGTCCAGTTCCGGTTTGCGGTTGGCCAGGGTCTGGAACACGAAGGCCAGGGTGAGCATGCCGATCGCCGTGATGCCCCAGCCGATCAGGATGGCGCCGGCATCGGCGCGGGCCGCCATGTTCTGCGGCAGGGAAAAAATCCCTCCGCCAATCATCGAACCCACCACCAGGGCGATCAGTGCGCCAAGGCGCAGCTTTTGCGTCGGTTGCGACATTCCAGCGTCTCCAAGTTCCAGAGCGGCGAATGCCGCGAAACCGTTATGCAACCGGCTTTTAACTAAATGGATAAAGCGTAATGACGTTTATTGAATAACGCCAACTTGCGCCCTTTATATATAGCCATTGGCGCTAACGCCGTAGCACGCTCAGACAGTTTTGTGCGCGAATCCTAATAAATCAATTCTGTACTGAAAACAGCGGTGAAAAATTTGCCAAAACCTGAAAAGGAACTAGCGTGATAATTCGAAAGTAATAGGATCCATTCTTAACCACTTTTGACAAAACGCCTCTAGGACGGGCCTTCCAGACAATAGCTTTATGCCTTCAGACGTTTCATAAGTCATTCATTAACAATGGAATGTGACCATGCACTGATCTAAGTCAGCTGTTTGAAAAGCCAACAGAACTACGCTGTGAACTCTTCTCTCCTGCAATGGAGTCATGCAATGTCTGAAGCTCCCGGAAAACTACGACTAGGTGCACTGGTCGCGTTGGTAGTCGGCTCAATGATCGGTGGCGGGATATTCTCTTTGCCACAAAACATGGCCGCCAGTGCCGACGTCGGCGCGGTACTGATTGGCTGGGCCATCACCGCAGTCGGCATGCTTACCCTCGCTTTCGTCTTTCAAACCCTCGCCAATCGCAAGCCTGACCTGGACGGCGGTGTCTACGCCTACGCCAAGGCCGGTTTCGGCGATTACATGGGTTTCTCCTCGGCCTGGGGTTACTGGATCAGTGCCTGGCTGGGCAACGTCGGTTACTTCGTTCTGCTGTTCAGCACCCTCGGCTACTTCTTTCCGGTTTTTGGGGAAGGCAACACCGTTGCTGCCGTGATCGGCGCCTCTGTCCTGCTGTGGGGCGTGCACTTTCTGGTGCTGCGCGGGATCAAGGAAGCGGCGTTCATCAACCTCGTGACCACTGTCGCCAAGGTCGTGCCGCTGCTGCTGTTCGTGCTGATCGCGATCTTCGCCTTCAAACTGGACATCTTTACCGCTGACATCTGGGGCGTGAAAAACCCGGATCTGGGCAGCGTGATGAACCAGGTGCGCAACATGATGCTGGTCACCGTGTGGGTGTTCATCGGCATCGAAGGCGCGAGCATCTTCTCGGCCCGGGCGGAAAAACGTTCGGACGTCGGCAAGGCGACCGTGATCGGGTTCATCACCGTGCTGCTGTTCCTGGTGCTGGTGAACGTGCTGTCGCTGGGCATCATGACCCAGCCGGAACTGGCCAAACTGCAGAACCCGTCGATGGCCGCCGTGCTTGAGCATGTGGTCGGTCACTGGGGCGCGGTGCTGATCAGCGTCGGTCTGATCATCTCGCTGCTGGGGGCGTTGCTGTCGTGGGTGCTGCTGTGTGCGGAGATCATGTTCGCCGCCGCCAAGGACCACACCATGCCGGAGTTCCTGCGCAAGGAGAACGCCAACCACGTGCCGGTCAACGCCCTGTGGCTGACCAACGCGATGGTGCAGCTGTTCCTGATCATCACCCTGTTCTCGGCCAGCACTTACCTGTCGCTGATCTACCTCGCCACTTCGATGATTCTGGTGCCGTACCTGTGGTCGGCGGCCTACGCCCTGCTCCTGGCGGTGCGCGGCGAAAGCTACGAAGGCTTCGCGGCCGAACGGCGCAAGGACCTGATCATCGGCGCCATCGCCCTGATCTACGCGGTCTGGCTGCTCTACGCCGGCGGCGTGAAGTACCTGCTGCTGTCGGCCCTGCTCTATGCGCCCGGCGCGATCCTGTTCGCCAAGGCCAAGCTCGAACTCAAACAACCGGTTTTCACCAACGTCGAGAAGCTGATTTTCGCCGCAGTGGTCGTGGGCGCCCTGGTGGCAGCCTACGGACTGTATGACGGCTTCCTGACTCTGTAATTGCCCAACGTTTTCTCTCTGGAGGATCACTGAAATGACCACGGAAAAAGTTAAGTACGGCGTCCATTCCGAAGCCGGCAAACTGCGCAAAGTCATGGTTTGCTCCCCAGGTCTGGCCCATCAGCGGCTGACCCCGAACAACTGCGATGAACTGCTGTTCGATGACGTGCTGTGGGTCGCTCAAGCCAAGCGCGACCACTTCGACTTCGTGACCAAGATGCGTGAGCGCGGGATCGACGTGCTGGAAATGCACAACCTGCTGACCGACATCGTCGCCATCCCCGAAGCGCTGGACTGGATCCTCGAGCGCAAGGTCACCGCCGATTCGGTGGGCCTGGGCCTGATCAACGAAGTCAAATCCTGGCTGAAAAGCCTGGAGCCGCGACACATCGCCGAATTCCTGATTGGCGGCGTCTCCGCCGATGATCTGCCGGACAGCTTTGGTGGCAAGACCATCCAGATGTTCCGCGACTTCCTCGGCCACTCCAGCTTCATTCTGCCGCCGCTGCCGAACACCCAGTTCACCCGCGACACCACCTGCTGGATCTACGGTGGCGTGACGCTGAACCCGATGTACTGGCCGGCGCGTCGTCAGGAAACCCTGTTGACCACCGCTATCTACAAATTCCATCCGCAATTCACCAACGCCGAGTTCGAGATCTGGTACGGCGACCCGGACAAGGATCACGGCAGCTCCACTCTGGAAGGCGGCGACGTCATGCCAATCGGCAACGGTGTGGTGCTGATCGGTATGGGCGAGCGTTCATCCCGTCAGGCCATCGGCCAACTGGCGCTGAACCTGTTCAAGAACAAGGCCGTGGAAAAAGTCATCGTCGCCGGCCTGCCGAAGTCTCGAGCGGCGATGCACCTGGATACCGTGTTCAGCTTCTGCGACCGCGACCTCGTCACGATCTTCCCGGAAGTGGTCAACCAGATCGTCGCCTTCACCCTGCGCCCTGACGAAAGCAAACAGGGCGGCATCGACATCCGTCGCGAAGAAGGCACCTTCCTCGACGTCGTGGCCAAAGCCCTCAACCTGCCGAAACTGCGCGTCGTCGAAACCGGCGGCAACAGCTTCGCCGCCGAACGCGAGCAATGGGATGACGGCAACAACGTGGTGGCCGTGGAGCCGGGCGTGGTCATCGGCTACGACCGCAACACCTACACCAACACCCTGCTTCGCAAGGCGGGCGTGGAGGTCATCACCATCAGCGCCGGCGAACTCGGTCGTGGCCGCGGCGGCGGCCACTGCATGACTTGCCCGATCATCCGCGACCCTATCGATTACTAAACGACCATCTCCCCGGCCGCACCTATCCCGTAGCGGCCGGGCCGATTACCGAATCCAAGGAGAATCATCATGGCGTTCAACATTCACAACCGTAACCTGCTCAGCCTGGAACACCACACCCCACGTGAGCTGCGCTACCTGCTCGACCTGTCCCGCGACCTCAAGCGCGCCAAGTACACCGGCACCGAGCAGCAACACCTGAAGGGCAACAACATCGCCCTGATCTTCGAAAAAACCTCGACCCGCACCCGCTGCGCGTTCGAAGTCGCCGCTTATGACCAGGGCGCCAACGTCACCTACATCGACCCGAACTCCTCGCAAATCGGCCACAAGGAAAGCATGAAGGACACAGCCCGCGTGCTGGGTCGCATGTACGACGCCATCGAGTACCGTGGCTTCAAGCAGGAAATCGTCGAAGAGCTGGCCAAGTTCGCCGGCGTGCCGGTGTTCAACGGCCTGACCGATGAATATCACCCGACCCAGATGATTGCCGACGTGCTGACCATGCGTGAGCACGCCGACAAGCCGATCCACGAGATCAGCTACGCCTACCTGGGCGACGCGCGCAACAATATGGGCAACTCGCTGCTGCTGATCGGCGCCAAACTCGGCATGGACGTGCGCATCTGCGCGCCGAAAGCCCTGTGGCCGCACGACGATCTGGTGGATCGCTGCAAAAAATACGCAGAGGAAAGCGGCGCCCGCATCACCCTGACCGAAGACCCGAAAGCGGCGGTCAAAGGCGTGGACTTCATCCACACCGACGTCTGGGTATCGATGGGCGAGCCGGTTGAAGCCTGGGCCGAGCGAATCCAGCAACTGCTGCCGTATCAGGTCAACGCCGAGCTGATGAAAGCCACCGGCAACCCGCGCACCAAGTTCATGCACTGCCTGCCGGCGTTCCACAACAGCGATACCAAGGTCGGCAAACAGATTGCCGAACAGTATCCGCACCTGAAAAACGGCATCGAAGTGACCGACGACGTGTTCGAGTCGCCTGCCTGCATCGCCTTCGAGCAAGCGGAAAACCGCATGCACACCATCAAGGCGATTCTGGTGTCGACTTTGGCAGACCTGTAACTGGCTGAAGATGATCGTTCCCACGCTCCTGCGTGGGAATGCATCCCGTGACGCTCTGCGTCACAGCGGACGCGGAGCGTCCGTGGCGGCATTCCCACGCGGACGGTTCGACGCCTCGACGTGGGAACGATCAGCGATCAACACGAAAAAAGGACATGCACCATGCGTATCGTCGTAGCTCTGGGCGGTAACGCCCTGCTCCGCCGTGGTGAGCCGATGACCGCTGACAACCAGCGCGCCAACATCCGCATCGCCACCGAGCAAATCGCCAAGATCCATCCCGGCAACCAACTGGTCATCGCCCACGGCAATGGTCCGCAAGTCGGCCTGCTGTCGTTGCAGGCGGCGGCCTACACTTCCGTCACCCCTTACCCGCTGGACGTGCTCGGTGCCGAAACCGAAGGCATGATCGGCTATATCATCGAACAGGAACTGGGCAACCTGCTGGACTTCGAAGTCCCGTTCGCCACCCTGCTCACCCAGGTCGAAGTCGATGCCAACGACCCGGCTTTCAAGAATCCGACCAAACCGATCGGCCCGGTCTACGAGAAGGCCGAAGCAGAAAAACTCGCCGCTGAAAAAGGCTGGGCCATCGCCCCGGACGGCGACAAGTTCCGCCGTGTGGTGGCCAGCCCGCGGCCGAAACGCATCTTTGAAATCCGCCCGATCAAGTGGCTGTTGGACAAGGGCAGCATCGTGATCTGCGCCGGTGGTGGCGGCATCCCGACCATGTATGGCGCTCACGGCAAGCTGCAAGGCATCGAAGCGGTGATCGACAAGGACCTGTGCTCGGCGCTGCTGGCCGAACAGCTGGAGGCGGACTTGCTGGTGATCGCCACCGACGTCAACGCGGCGTACATCGACTTCAAGAAACCCACCGAGAAAGCCATCGCCCAGGCCCACCCGGACGAACTCGAACGCCTGGGCTTCGCCGCCGGCTCCATGGGGCCGAAGGTGCAGGCAGCCTGTGAATTTGCACGCCATACTGGCAAGGTCGCGGTGATCGGTTCGCTCTCGGACATCGAAGCCATCGTCCAGGGCACCGCCGGTACGCGGGTCAGCACGGCAGCGCCGGGCATCACCTACCGATAAAAAGAAACTCCGGGGGCAGACTTCAGGTCTGCCCTTCTCCCATGCCTTGAAAGGAGAAACCCATGGCCCAGTTCGAACCCGGTCATTTGCATATTGAGCGGCATGCGTTGACTGACGACGACGTCAATTACAACGTGCACCTCGACTATGAAGTGTTCACCGATCCCCAGAAAGGCAAAGGGATACAGTTCACCCTGCATGGCAGCATGCAGGGCAAAGAGGTCAACGAACCGTTCTTTCTGCCCAAGGAGGAAGCCTACAACTTCGCTCGCAACGTGACGCAGATCGCCGAAAAGTACGGGATCCCCAAGAGCCACAGCCAGATCGGCTCGGTGCACAAGCATTACGACCTGATGTTTGAAGACATCCGCATGAAGTTGAATATGAAATCCGGGGATCCGGTCAATCCCGAGCATTTCGAGTAACCCCCAAAAGCCCCTCACCCTAACCCTCTCCCGGAGGGAGAGGGGACTGATCCGGGGATATTTCAGAGTTACGCCGACCTGAACCTGCTTTACCGAATCCATAATCGACTGGTTCTTTCAGGTCGATGTCAAACCTCAGACACCTCGGTCAGCTCCCTCTCCCTCCGGGCGGTCCGACGCTTCGGGAGGGCTGGGGTGAGGGTGCTTTTGATTTAAGGCATACTTGCCCCCCTCCGCACTCCAGAACCCAGAACCGCCCCATGCGTATCCACGTCAGCTTCATCGACCGCGTCGGCATCACCCAGGAAGTCCTGGCTATCCTCGGCGGGCGCAATCTCAATCTGGATGCGGTGGAGATGATCCCGCCCAACGTCTACATCGACGCCCCGACCTTGAGCCCGCAAGTGCTCGAAGAACTGAAAGATGCGCTGTTTCGCGTGCGTGGTGTAGAAGCAGTAACCGTGGTCGACATCCTCCCCGGCCAGCGTCGGCACTTGCAGCTCGACGCGTTGCTCGCGGCGATGACCGACCCGGTACTGGCGCTGGACAGCGCCGGCAAGGTGCTGCTGGCCAACCCGGCGCTGATTGCCTTGTACGGTCGCGAGCCAGCGGGTGAAAGCGTCTCGGAACTGTTCAACGATCCGGGCCTGCTCGAAACCCTGCTCGAACAAGGCTTCCGCCTGCCGCTGCGAGAAATCACCGTCAACGGCCAGACCCTGTTGCTCGACGCCACGCCGATCACCGACGCCGGCGCCCTGCTGACCCTGTATCAGCCGAACCGCATCGGCGAACAACTCTCGGCGCTGCATCACGATCACGCCGAAGGTTTCGATGCGCTGCTCGGTGAATCGCCGCCAATCCGCACGCTCAAGGCCCGCGCCCAGCGCGTCGCGGCCCTCGATGCGCCGCTGCTGATCCAGGGCGAAACCGGCACCGGCAAAGAACTGGTGGCCCGCGCCTGCCACGCCATCAGCGCCCGGCACAGCGCGCCATTCCTCGCACTGAACTGCGCGGCCCTGCCGGAGAACCTCGCCGAGAGCGAACTGTTCGGCTACGCCCCCGGCGCCTTTACCGGCGCACAACGCGGCGGCAAACCGGGGCTGATGGAACTGGCCAACCAGGGCACGGTGTTCCTCGACGAGATCGGCGAGATGTCGCCGTACTTGCAGGCCAAACTGCTGCGTTTTCTCAATGACGGCAGCTTCCGTCGGGTCGGCGGCGATCGTGAGGTAAAGGTCAACGTGCGGATCCTCAGCGCGACCCACCGCGACCTGGAGAAAATGGTCAGCGAAGGCCTGTTCCGCGAAGACCTGTTCTACCGCCTCAACGTGCTCAACGTTGAAGTGCCGCCGTTGCGCGAACGCGGTCAGGACATTCTGTTGCTGGCGCGCTATTTCATGCAGCAGGCCTGCGCGCAGATCCAGCGCCCGGTCTGCCGCCTCGCACCGGGCACCTACCCGGCGCTGCTCGGCAACCGCTGGCCGGGCAACGTGCGGCAATTGCAGAACGTGATCTTCCGCGCCGCCGCCATCTGCGAAAGCAGCCTGGTGGACATCGGCGACCTCGATATCGCCGGCACCTCCGTGGCACGCCAGACCGACACCGACGTCGACAGCCTCGAAGAAGCCGTCGAAGCCTTCGAGAAATCGCTGCTGGAAAAACTCTACGTCAGCTATCCCTCGACCCGCCAACTGGCCAGCCGCCTGCAAACCTCGCACACCGCAATTGCCCATCGGCTGCGCAAGTACGGGATTCCGGGCAAAGCCTGAGACCGCGCCAAAAACGACCTCCATCTGTACTGAAAGCGCTACAGCGGAACGATATCGCTACACCCTCCTCCGATCACCGCTGTGCAAGGCTTTGATCCGGTTCAGCTTTTTTCTTCGCCTCACACTGTAGCGATTTCGCTACAGCCAACGTACTCGCGTCCACTCGAAAATCAATCAAGCCATTGATTTATAACGATATTTTTACGTTGGCCGCGTTCTTGCTAAGTAACCGCTCATAAAATCAGGGCATTGCCGCCCGAGTATTCCACCGCGTCCACCAGACGAGTCTGGCCCCTAGGAGATTCCATGAGCGAGTTGCGTTTTACTGAAGATCACGAATGGCTGCGCGCCGAAGCCGATGGTTCTGTCACCGTTGGCATCACCGCTTTCGCGCAGAACGCCCTGGGCGACGTGGTGTTCGTGCAACTGCCTGAATTGCAGGCGTACGACAAAGGCGCCGAAGCCGCCACCGTGGAATCGGTAAAAGCCGCCAGCGGCGTTTACATGCCACTGGACGGTGAAGTCCTGGCCACCAACCCGGCCCTGGAAGACAGCCCTGAACTGGTCAACGAAGATCCGCTGGGCGAAGGCTGGTTCTTCCGCTTCAAGCCAGCCGACGCTTCTGCCGTCGCCAAGCTGCTGGATCAGGACGCCTACGACCGCCTGATCAAAGCCCAAGCCGAAGCCTGAGGAACCTGACATGACCCAAGTTAATCTCGGCACTGCCAACGAATTCATCGCCCGTCACATCGGCCCGCGCGCCGGTGACGAGCAAGCCATGCTCAACAGCCTCGGCTTCGATTCGCTCGAAGCCCTGAGCGCCAGCGTCATCCCGGAAAGCATCAAGGGCACCAGCGTGCTAGGCCTCGACGACGGCCTGAGCGAAGCCGATGCCCTGGCGATGATCAAAGGCATCGCCGGCAAGAACCAGCTGTTCAAGACCTACATCGGCCAGGGCTACTACAACTGCCACACGCCGTCGCCGATCCTGCGCAACCTGCTGGAAAACCCGGCCTGGTACACCGCTTACACCCCGTACCAGCCAGAAATTTCCCAAGGCCGTCTCGAAGCGCTGCTGAACTTCCAGACCCTGATCAGCGACCTCACCGGCCTGCCGATCGCCAACGCATCCCTGCTCGACGAAGCCACCGCCGCTGCCGAAGCCATGACCTTCTGCAAACGCCTGAGCAAGAACAAGGGCAGCCACCAGTTCTTCGCCTCGATCCACAGCCACCCGCAAACCCTCGACGTGCTGCGCACCCGTGCCGAGCCGCTGGGCATCGACGTGGTCGTGGGCGATGAACGCGAACTGACCGACGTGACGCCGTTCTTCGGTGCGCTGCTGCAATACCCGGCCAGCAACGGTGATGTGTTCGACTACCGCGAACTGACCGAACGCTTCCACGCTGCCAACGCACTGGTCGCCGTGGCCGCTGACCTGCTGGCCCTGACCCTGCTGACCCCGCCGGGCGAGTTCGGCGCCGACGTGGCGATCGGCAGCGCCCAGCGTTTCGGCGTTCCGCTGGGCTTTGGTGGCCCGCACGCGGCTTACTTCTCCACCAAAGATGCGTTCAAGCGCGACATGCCCGGCCGTCTGGTCGGTGTTTCGGTTGACCGCTTCGGCAAGCCGGCCCTGCGTCTGGCGATGCAGACCCGCGAGCAACACATCCGCCGCGAGAAAGCCACATCGAACATCTGCACCGCGCAAGTGCTGCTGGCCAACATCGCCAGCATGTACGCCGTGTATCACGGCCCGAAAGGCCTGACCCAGATCGCCAACCGCGTGCATCACCTGACCGCGATCCTGGCCAAGGGCCTGAGCGCACTGGGCGTGACCGTCGAGCAAGCCAGCTTCTTCGACACCCTGACCCTGGCCACCGGTGCGCAAACTGCCGCGCTGCACGACAAGGCTCGCGCCCAACAGATCAACCTGCGGGTGATCGATGCCCAGCGCCTGGGCCTGTCGGTCGACGAAACCACCACCCAGGCCGACATCGAAACCCTGTGGGGCCTGTTCGCCGACGGCAAGACCCTGCCGGATTTCGCTGCGCTGGCCGCTGCCGCGCAAAGCACGATTCCAGCCGCGCTGGTGCGTCAGTCGCCAATCCTCAGCCACCCGGTGTTCAACCGTTATCACTCGGAAACCGAGCTGATGCGCTACCTGCGCAAACTGGCGGACAAGGACCTGGCACTGGACCGCACCATGATCCCGCTGGGTTCGTGCACCATGAAACTCAACGCTGCCAGCGAAATGATCCCGGTGACCTGGGCCGAATTCGGCGCCCTGCACCCGTTCGCCCCGGCCGAGCAAAGCGCCGGTTACCAGCAACTGACCGACGAGCTGGAAGCGATGCTTTGTGCCGCCACCGGTTACGACTCGATCTCGCTGCAACCGAACGCCGGTTCCCAAGGTGAGTACGCAGGTCTCCTGGCGATCCGCGCCTATCACCAGAGCCGTGGCGAAGACCGTCGCGACATCTGCCTGATCCCGTCGTCCGCCCACGGCACCAACCCGGCGACCGCCAACATGGCCGGTATGCGCGTGGTCGTGACCGCGTGCGACGCCCGTGGCAACGTGGACATCGAAGACCTGCGCGCCAAGGCCATCGAGCACCGCGAACACCTCGCGGCGCTGATGATCACCTACCCGTCGACCCACGGCGTGTTCGAAGAAGGCATCCGCGAAATCTGCGGCATCATTCATGACAACGGCGGCCAGGTGTACATCGACGGCGCCAACATGAACGCGATGGTCGGCCTCTGCGCACCGGGCAAGTTCGGCGGCGACGTGTCGCACCTGAACCTGCACAAGACTTTCTGCATTCCGCATGGCGGTGGCGGCCCGGGCGTCGGCCCGATCGGCGTCAAGTCGCACCTGACCCCGTTCCTGCCGGGCCACGGCCACATGGAACGCAAGGAAGGCGCGGTCTGTGCAGCACCGTTCGGCAGCGCGAGCATTCTGCCGATCACCTGGATGTACATTCGCATGATGGGTGGCGCAGGTCTCAAACGCGCTTCGCAACTGGCGATCCTCAATGCCAACTACATTTCCCGTCGCCTGGAAGAGCACTACCCGGTGCTGTACACCGGCAGCAACGGTCTGGTGGCGCACGAGTGCATTCTGGATCTGCGTCCGTTGAAAGACAGCAGCGGCATCAGCGTCGATGACGTCGCCAAGCGTCTGATCGACTTCGGCTTCCACGCCCCGACCATGTCGTTCCCGGTGGCCGGCACGCTGATGATCGAGCCGACCGAAAGCGAATCCAAGGAAGAACTGGACCGCTTCTGCGACGCCATGATCCGCATCCGCGAAGAAATCCGCGCAGTGGAAAACGGCACCCTGGACAAGGACGACAACCCGCTGAAGAACGCTCCGCACACCGCAGCGGAACTGGTTGGCGAGTGGACTCACCCGTACAGCCGCGAGCAGGCGGTGTACCCGGTGGCGTCGTTGATCGAAGGCAAGTACTGGCCGCCGGTCGGTCGCGTCGACAACGTGTTCGGCGACCGCAACCTGGTCTGCGCCTGCCCGTCGATCGAAAGCTACGCTTAAACGAATGAGGGGCAGGTAAACCTGCCCCGACTTCAGCTACACCACAGTTCCCCATGTGGGAGCGGGCTTGCTCGCTCCCACAAGGAAATGCATCAAGCCTGAAATCCCGCCAATTCCTATAACAAGAAACCGGAGAACAACCATGTCGTTAAGCGTGTTCGACCTGTTCAAGATTGGCATCGGCCCCTCCAGCTCCCACACCGTCGGCCCGATGCGCGCAGCTGCGCGCTTCGTCGAAGGCCTGCGTCGGGAAAACCTGTTGTCGGCCACCACCAGCGTCAGGGTCGAGTTGTATGGATCCCTCGGCGCCACCGGCAAGGGACACGGCAGCGACAAGGCCGTGCTGCTGGGCCTGGAAGGTGAACACCCGGACACCGTGGATACTGAAACCGTCGCCGCCCGTCTCTCGGAGATTCGTGGCAACGGGCGTTTGAACCTGCTCGGTGAACACAGCATTGCGTTCAACGAGAAAGAACACCTGGCAATGATCCGCAAACCGTTGGCCTATCACCCCAACGGCATGATCTTCCGCGCCTTCGATGCGGCGGGATTGCAGATCCGCAGCCGCGAGTACTACTCGGTCGGCGGTGGGTTTGTGGTCGACGAAGACGCGGCCGGCGCCGACCGGATCGTCGAAGACGCCACCCCGCTGACCTTCCCGTTCAAAAGTGCCAAGGACTTGCTCGGTCACTGCGCCACCTACGGGCTGTCGATCAGCCAGGTGATGCTGACCAACGAAAGCGCCTGGCGCCCGGAAGCGGAAACCCGCGCCGGCCTGCTGAAAATCTGGCAAGTGATGCAGGACTGCGTGGCCGCCGGCTGTCGCAACGAAGGCATCCTGCCGGGTGGGCTCAAGGTCAAGCGGCGGGCGGCGGCGTTGCACCGGCAACTGTGCAAGAACCCGGAATCGTCGCTGCGTGATCCGCTGTCGGTGCTGGACTGGGTCAACCTCTACGCCCTCGCCGTCAACGAAGAAAACGCCAACGGCGGGCGCGTGGTCACGGCACCAACCAATGGCGCAGCGGGGATCATCCCTGCGGTGCTGCATTACTACATGCGCTTCATTCCCGGTGCGAACGATGACGGCGTGGTGCGCTTCCTGCTCACCGCCGCGGCCATCGGCATTCTGTACAAGGAAAACGCCTCGATCTCCGGTGCCGAAGTCGGTTGTCAGGGCGAGGTCGGCGTGGCCTGTTCGATGGCGGCCGGCGCGTTGTGCGAAGTCCTTGGCGGCAGCGTGCAACAAGTCGAAAACGCCGCTGAAATCGGCATGGAACACAACCTCGGCCTGACCTGTGACCCGATTGGCGGGCTGGTGCAGGTGCCGTGCATCGAGCGCAACGCCATGGGTTCGGTCAAGGCGATCAACGCCGTGCGCATGGCCATGCGCGGAGACGGGCAGCACTTCGTCTCCCTCGACAAGGTCATCCGCACCATGCGCCAGACCGGTGCCGACATGAAAAGCAAATACAAGGAGACCGCCCGTGGCGGTCTGGCGGTCAACATTATCGAGTGCTGATCGCGCCATAAACTCGCTCTCCCTTTGGGAGAGAACACAAAACTGGCCCCCTCTCCCTCCGGGAGAGGGTTGGTGTGAATCAAGGAGTCACGCATGTCCACCGAACAACTGTCGAAAACCCCGCTGCACGCTCTGCACATCGAACTCGGCGCCCGCATGGTCCCGTTCGCCGGCTACGACATGCCGGTGCAATACCCGCTGGGCGTGATGAAAGAACACCAGCACACCCGTGAGCAGGCCGGGCTGTTCGATGTCTCGCACATGGGCCAGATCCGCCTGACCGGCGCCAATGCCGCCAAAGCCCTGGAAACCCTGGTGCCGGTGGACATCATCGACCTGCCGGTGGGCATGCAGCGCTACGCGATGTTCACCAACGAAACCGGCGGCATTCTCGATGACCTGATGGTCGCCAACCTCGGCAACGACGAGTTGTTCCTGGTGGTCAACGCCGCGTGCAAGGACCAGGACCTGGCCCATCTGCAAAAACACATCGGCGACCAGTGCAAGATCGAGCAACTGTTCGAAGAACGCGCCCTGCTCGCCCTGCAAGGCCCGGCCGCCGTGACCGTGCTGGCGCGCCTGGCGCCGGAAGTGGCGAAAATGACTTTCATGCAATTCACCCGCGTGAAGCTGCTGGGCGTTGACTGCTTTGTCAGCCGTTCGGGCTACACCGGTGAAGACGGTTTCGAAATCTCGGTTCCGGCAGCCGACGCAGAAAAACTCGCCCGCGCCCTGCTCGCCGAACCTGAAGTCGCCGCCATCGGCCTCGGCGCCCGTGACTCGCTGCGCCTGGAAGCCGGCCTGTGCCTGTACGGCCACGACATGAACACCGAGACCACCCCGATCGAAGCCAGCCTGCTGTGGGCAATCTCCAAGCCTCGGCGTGCCGATGGTGCACGTGCCGGTGGTTTCCCGGGTGCAGAACAGGTCTTCGCTCAACAGCAGAACGGCGTTCAGCGCAAACGCGTCGGCCTGCTGCCGCAAGAGCGTACGCCGGTCCGTGAAGGTGCAGAGATCGTCAACGACGCTGGCGAAATCGTCGGCAGCGTGTGCAGCGGCGGTTTCGGCCCGACCCTGGGCGGTCCGTTGGCCATGGGTTACCTGGACAGCGCCTACGTCGCACTCGACACGCCAGTTTGGGCGATTGTTCGTGGGAAAAAGGTGCCATTGCTTGTAAGCAAAATGCCATTTGTTCCACAACGCTACTATCGCGGTTGATTGACTGTTTCTATAAGTAACGCGATTGCGTTATGCGTGCACTAATGTGTAACGCGATCGCCATAAAACAGTGCACTCCGTTTACATTCGATTCGAATATGAACTTGGCTTATAACGTTCGAAAACAATTGAACAAGCCAATCGAATAAGCCGGACTAGTGGACCGACTAAGTGCCAGCAAGCGCAGGAAAACCGGGGCCTTCGCGGGGCTTGTTTTTTCTCCCGTAGTTGGCGTAGAGTTTGTCCACTGTGTTTGCATGGGTCAGCTTGGAATCGTGACCTGGGCAGTAGCCTACAAGTTAGCTACATCCCGTTCGACGTCTTCTTACTCTCCTGCAGCCAGCCCCAGTACTCTTTCATGAGAAGGAGACTGTCATCAATTTATGCGTCAAAGGAAATAAGAAATGTCCACACGTCAGAGCGGTACCGTCAAGTGGTTTAACGACGAGAAAGGTTTTGGTTTTATCACTCCAGAAAGCGGTCCGGATCTGTTCGTGCATTTCCGCGCCATTCAGGGCAACGGCTTCAAGAGCCTGAAAGAAGGCCAGAAAGTGACCTTCGTTGCTGTGCAGGGCCAGAAAGGCATGCAAGCTGACGAAGTCATCGCAGAAGCCTGATTTTCTGTAACGAAAAAGCCCCTGATATTGATATCAGGGGCTTTTTTGTGGGCGCAAATCCGTAAAATGGCGCTTCACTTTCCGTCCAGAGGCTGCCATGTCGAAACACCTGCTCACTCCCCAGGGCGATTTCCCCGCCGTCGGCCTGGGCCGTCGTCTGGCAGCGATGTTCTATGACTTTCTGCTGTGCACCGCCCTGCTGATCGTGACAGGTGGCGTCTACAAGATGATTCAGGCCGCGATCATCGGTGAAGAGCGTCTGCGGGTTCTGACCGACGCCGGGCAACTGGATGGCGATCCGCTGTACTCCACGGTGCTGCTGCTGGTGTTGTTCGGCTTCTTCGCCAAGTTCTGGACTCACGCCGGGCAGACCCTGGGCATGCAGGTCTGGGGCATCCGCGTGCAGAACGCCGATGGCACGGCGATCAGCCTGTGGCAGGCGTTACTGCGGTTCATGGTGTCGATTGCGTCGTGGCTGTGTCTGGGCCTGGGTTTCTTCTGGTCGCTGTTCGATAAACAGAAACGCGCCTGGCATGACATCTACTCCGACACGCAGCTCGTGCGAATTCCGAAGAAAACCAAATAATTCTCCAGATGCAAAAACGCCCCGATCCAATCGGGGCGTTTTTGTTTAAGGCTCAAGGTCAGGCATTGCCGGCCAGTTTCATGCGCGCGGCCTGAGTGAAATCGAGCATGCGCTTGAGCGGGCGGATCGCCTGAGGAATGAGAGCCGGGTCGACGAAGATCTCGTTCGAGCCCTCCTTCAGGCACTTGAGCGTGCGTTCAAGGGTGTTCATGGCCATCCACGGGCAATGTGCGCAACTGCGACACGCCGCGCCGTTACCGGCGGTTGGCGCTTCGATGAAGACCTTGTCCGGGCACAGCTGCTGCATCTTGTAGAAGATGCCGCGATCGGTGGCGACGATCAGGGTCTTGTTCGGCAGCGATTGCGCGGCAGCAATCAACTGACTGGTGGAGCCGACGGCGTCCGCCAGTTCGATCACCGAGGTCGGCGACTCCGGGTGCACCAGAATGGCGGCGTCCGGGTACAGCGCTTTCATGTCTTCCAGCTGCTTGGACTTGAACTCTTCGTGGACGATGCAGGCACCGTCCCAAAGCAGCATGTCGGCGCCGGTCTGACGCTGAATGTAGGTGCCCAGGTGCTTGTCCGGGCCCCAGATAATGGTTTCGCCGTTGTCCATAAGGCTTTCGACGATTTCCAGTGCGCAGCTCGAGGTCACTACCCAGTCGGCCCGGGCTTTGACCGCCGCCGACGTGTTTGCATACACCACCACGGTGCGTTCCGGATGCTGATCGCAGAACGCCGAGAACTCATCCACCGGGCAACCCAGATCCAGCGAGCAGGTCGCTTCCAGGGTTGGCATCAGCACGCGCTTTTCAGGGTTTAGAATCTTCGCGGTCTCGCCCATGAATTTCACGCCGGCAACCACCACGGTCTTGGCCGGATGGGCGTTGCCGAAGCGAGCCATTTCCAGGGAGTCGGACACGCAACCGCCGGTTTCTTCGGCGAGGGCCTGGATGATCGGATCGCAATAAAAGTGGGCAACCAGCACCGCGTCCTGAGCCTTGAGCTCGGCGGCGATGGCGGAACGGTAATAAGCCTCTTCCTCGGCCGTCAGCGGCTTGGGCTGCTTGGCGTCGAGGTGGGCTTGTACCAGAAGTCGTTCGGAAATCTGCGTCATGTTCGCAAGACCTGCAGGCGCATTCGCGCGAAAGTCGAGTATACACCCGGCTCCGGACCACTTGAGGGTACCGCCGGGAAAGTGAGTTTTATCAGGCACGGACAGCGTTGGAGCTGCGCAAGGCTACAGAATATCCCGTTGATACAAAAGATGATTCTGACCTGCGTCACGGCGGGAAGAAACGAAGGGAGGGATGCTCGAATCGCAGGCAAAAAAAAACCCGGAAATCCTCACTTTCGTGGGCCTTCCGGATTTTCTAAACCGCCAAATATGGTGGGTCGTGTGGGATTCGAACCTACGACCAATTGGTTAAAAGCCAACTGCTCTACCAACTGAGCTAACGACCCGCTGTGTGGTGGCGCGTATAATACTGATTTTTAAGGACTATTCAACACCTAATTTGAAAAAAATCAAAAATAAGGTGTCGGGTCGCTGATTCCGGCCGCTGCGAAGCCTTCTGCACGCAGTCGGCAGCTGTCGCATTTGCCGCAAGCGCGGCCATCATCGTCGGCCTGATAGCAGGAAACAGTCAGGCCGTAATCAACGCCAAGCTTCACGCCCGCCTGGACGATCTGCGCCTTGCTCAGGTTCTGCAGCGGTGCCTGGATGCGGAAACCATTGCCTTCCACACCGGCCTTGGTTGCCAGATTGGCCATGCGCTCGAACGACTCGATGAACTCCGGACGGCAATCCGGGTAACCGGAGTAGTCCACCGCGTTGACGCCGATAAAGATGTCACGGGCGCCGAGCACTTCAGCCCAGCCCAGAGCCAGCGACAGGAAAACCGTGTTGCGCGCCGGCACGTAAGTCACCGGGATGCCTTCGCCCAACTCTTCCGGGATGTCGATGCTGGTGTCGGTCAGGGCCGAGCCGCCCATACCGTTCAGGTTCAGGCCGATCACCTTGTGCTCGACCACGCCCAGATCGCGGGCAACGCGAGCAGCGGCATGCAGTTCGGCGTGGGAACGCTGACCGTAATCGAAACTCATGGTGTAGCAGGCGTAGCCTTCAGCGCGGGCCATGGCCACGACAGTGGCCGAGTCCAGGCCACCCGACAGCAGGATTACCGCACGTTTCTGGCTAGTGTTCAGTTGTTCAGTCATCTCAGCGCCCCGGCTCATCATTCCATAGATATTTATGCAGCTGCAGTTGCAGGCGCACTGGCAGGTTATCCGCCACCACCCAGTCCGCCAGATCCCGAGCGTTCAGGTCGTGGTGACTTGGGGAAAACAGCACTTCACCCGCACGTCGCTCCAGTCCGTACTGGATCAGCTTCGATACCGCCCAGTCATAGTCCTCCCGCGAGCAGATGACAAACTTCACCTGATCGTTGGGCGTCAGCAGTTCGATGTTCTCGTAACGGTTGCGATGGGCTTCTTTGGAGTCAGGCGTCTTCAGGTCGACCACCCGACTGACTCGCGGATCGACCGCCGAAATATCGAGGGCACCGCTGGTTTCCAGCGAGACTTCGTAGCCGGCATCGCACAACTGTTTGAGCAAAGGGATCGCATTGGGCTGCGCCAGCGGCTCACCGCCAGTGACGCAGACGTAGCGCGGGCGAAAGCCGGCCACTTGCTCGAGGATGTCGTCGAGGGTACGGATCGTGCCGCCGCTGAACGCGTAGGCGCTGTCACAGTATTGGCAACGCAATGGGCAACCGGTCAGGCGCACAAAAACTGTGGGCAGCCCGGCAGTCCGCGTTTCCCCCTGCAACGAGTAGAAAACTTCGGTGATTCTCAATGTGTCTTGCATAGTCGCCACGGGCGTAACAGCTAAACAGGCTGTCCGCCTCCGTCAGGCACTTCAGGCAACCCCGCCAACGCGTAGATCACCAGAAGCGTGTTTCATAAAAGGGCGTGAATTCTAACGAAAAAACCCGCGACAAGCGCGGGTTTCTTCCAAACGGGTCAAAGCTGTTACATGCGTTGCAGATCGCGCTGGGCCAACTGAGCGGCGGAGGTACCCGGATACTGGGCCACCACCTGCTGCAGAATGCCTTTGACCTTGTCGGTATGACCGAGGCGGCGCTCTACGTCAGCCAGCTTGTACAGCGAATCCGGCACTTTGGCGTGCTTGGGATACAGCTGCGACACCTTGGCGAAAGCCTGACCTGCACCTTGCAGATCGCCTTTTGCCAGGTTCACTTCACCCAGCCAGTACTGGGCGTTGCCCGCATATTGGCTGTTCGGGTATTTACGCAGGAAAGCGGCAAACGCCTGGCTGGCCTTGTCGAAATCCTTGGCCTTGATCAGGTCGAAAGCTGCGTCGTAATACAGCTTTTCCTTGGCCGGATCAGCCGGTTCGCCACCCGCAGCAGGTGCCTGGGCGGCCGCAGCGGCCCCGGCTCCAGCGGCGGCACCGGCAGCAGCACTTGCATCGCCACCGGCAGAAGAATTCTCGGGAGTCGCGGCAGGTGCAACGCCGGATCCTATGCGCCGATCAAGATCCTGGTATCGCTCCAGGGATTCCTGCTTCATGCGCGAAACTTGGTTCTGCAGTTCTTCGATCACGCCTTGCTGGCGCGATATCTGATCCTGCATTTGTTGCAGTTGGTTGAACAGCATGCCGTTTGCCGAGGCAGGGGCCGAAGCCGCTCCCCCGGCATAGGCGCCGTTCGTACCGTAACCTGCAGGCGGATAACTGCTCCCGCTATTGTTATAACCGGAGTTGTCATCGACCACAGGAACCGCAGCCCATGCCGCAAGCGGCGCGAGGCTGAGAGCCAGAACAGTTACAGCACGACGGCACGTTCGCATATCGAATTACTTACGCAGTTCGACGCGACGGTTTTGAGCCCAGGACTGCTCGTCGTTGCCGGTAGCAACTGGACGCTCTTCGCCGTAGGAAACCAGTTCCAGCTGAGCTGGGGAAACACCTTGCAGTACCAGGTAGCGCTGAACGGCTTTCGCACGACGCTCGCCCAGTGCCATGTTGTACTCACGAGTACCACGTTCGTCGGTGTTGCCTTCCAGAACAACGCGAGCGCCGTTTGCTTTCAGGTCTTTGGCGTGAACGTCCAGAGCGCGCATGGCTTCTGGCTTCAGGTCCGAGCTGTCGTATTCGAAGTAGAAGGTGGTGATTGCGCGCAGAGCAGCTTCTTCGCTCAGGGAACCGTCAACTGCACCAGTGTTTGCGCCGTAACCAGCGTTTGGATCAACAGCGCCTTCACCGGCGTTGTCGCCGCCTTTGGACGAGCAACCTACAGCTACAGCCATGGCCAGAGCCAGCGCAGCAAATTTACCAAACTTCAGCATTTCCATCGTGAAACTCCTAATGAACCCCAGTGTGTTAAGTAAAACGTAAAGCGCCGCGTCAGTTCAGGTAAGGGGACCAGGACGGTTCTCTGACTTCGCCTTGAGCGGTAGGAAGCGGGAGCCTCACGCGTCCATTAATGGACACGAGCATCAAGACTCCCCGGCCCTGCTGGCGGGTGGCGTAGATTACCATGGTGCCGTTGGGCGCAACAGTAGGCGACTCGTCCAGAGTGCTATCAGTGAGGATTTTTACACTTCCGCGCTGCAAATCCTGGGCCGCCACTTTGAAATTGGTGAAACCGTCCTGACGATGGATCATCACCAGGGTCTTTTCATCCGCCGAAAGCTTGGGGTTGGCGTTGTAGTTGCCCACGAACGTCACACGCTCGGCACCACCGCCACCGGCACTGGTCTTGTAGATCTGCGGCTTGCCACCACGGTCGGAGGTGAAGTAGATGGTCGAACCATCCTTGCCCCAGTACGGTTCGGTGTTGATGCCAGGACCTGCGGTCACACGGGTGATCTGACGCGAACCGAGGTTCATCACGTAGATGTCCGGGTTACCATCTTTCGACAGCACGAACGCCAGGCGATTGCCGTCCGGCGACCAGGCTGGCGCGCCATTCAGGCCTTCGAAGTTGGTGATCTGCTCGCGGCGACCGGTGTCGATGTTCTGCATGAAGATGCGCGGACGCTTCTGCTCGAACGACACGTAGGCGATACGCTTGCCGTCCGGTGCAAAACGCGGCGACAGGATCGGCTCGCGCGATTGCAGCAGGGTCACGGCGCGGGCGCCGTCATAGTCCGAGCGCTGCAGGGTGTAACGGGTGTTCTTCTCGGAGAAACGCTCGGCTGTGACGTACAGCAGGCGAGTCGAGAATGCACCTTTAATACCGGTCAGCTTTTCGAACGACTGATCGGAGATGAAGTGCGCCATGTCACGCAGTTGTTCGGTGGTACCGGACACACTGCCGTCAGCCACTTTCTGCTCGGTGGCGACGTTGAACAGAGCCCACTGCACCTGCAGACGGCCACCGGCCGGCGCGATGCTGCCGACCATCATGTATTGCGCGCCCACCGCCTTCCAGTCACGGAAGATGATTTCGCTCGGCTGGCTTGGCTGGCTGATCATGTTTTGCTTTGGAATCGGCGAGTAATAGCCCGAGTTGCGCAAATCGTTACCAATGATTTCAGCCATGTCATCCGGCAGGACGGCACCGCCCTGGAAACCGAACGGTACGACGGCGATCGGAGTTGCCCGATCGCTGCCGCTGGTGACCAGAATGTTCTTTTCATCCGCCATCGCGATCCCTGCCATGCAGCAGATCACGACCAGCATTCCTCGAAGAAGGTTTCTCACAAGGCTAGATCCTCAGGTGTGAATGTCATCTTGAATGAACGATACGGAGCGAAATCGCTCGGCTTCATTCCCTGCATTTCCGTCAAACGTCCAATATTCTTGACCGCTGCCACTGCCGACGCATCGAACGGACCGTCGCCACTGGACTTGGCCACGCTGACCGAAGTCACCGTACCGTCCGGCAACATGCCGATCTGCAGCACAACCGTCATGCCTTTGCGTGCCGAAGGTGGACGTGCCCAGCCTTCCGCTGCCCGCGCACGAATCAGGTCATCGAAACTGCCCGCGACTTCATCGCCCTGCTCATCGGCCAAGGCCTGCTGGCGCTGCGGCGTGTCGGAAAGCAAATCTGCCAGGGCCTGAGCCTTTTTGTCTTCGGCGGATTTACGTGCCGCGTCCTGCGCTTTCTTCTTCGCAGCATCGGCAGCAGCTTTCTTCTTCGCGTCTTCGGCGACTTTCTTCTTCGCCTCTTCAGCTTCAGCTTTCTTCTTGGCGTCTTCGGCGGCTTTCTTCTTCGCGTCTTCGACGATCTTCTTCTTGGCTTCTTCAGCGGCCGCTTTCTTGGCCTCTTCTTCAGCAGCCTTCTTGGCTTCTTCTTCGGCTTTCTTCTTGGCTATATCAGCCAATTGTTTCTCTTCTGCCTTCTTGGCTTCGGCGGCTTTCTTCGCGTCGTCGGCTTTCTTGGCTTCATCAGCCTTCTTCGCCTCGTCCGCTTTCTTCGCCTCATCGGCCTTCTTGGCTTCCTCGGCCTTTTGAGCCGCTTCTTCTTTCTTTTGTTCCGCAGCCTTCACCGCTTCCTGCTCGACCTTTTTCTGCTCCATCTGCTCGACTTCGGTCTGGCGTGCGGCGGATTTCTTCGCCTCACCCGCAATCTTCTGATTGGTCTGGGTGGTTGCCTGACTTTTCGATTTCAGCTGGTACAGGGTCGCCTGGACAATCGGCTTGGCCGGCGGCAGCTCCGGGGTCAGGGCGAAACTGACGAACAGCATGCCGAACACCAGCACGTGCAAGCCAATCGCCCAGACACTAGGCCAGAAGTAGCTTTCCGAGGCGGACGGCTCTCGCTGTTGCTGCATCAGGGCGCCTCGGTGATCAAGCCAACGTTACCGACCCCGGCTTTCTGCAACCCGCCCATGGCGCCCATGACGGAGCCATAATCGACGGACTTGTCGCCACGGATGAAGACCTGGGTACGCTTGCCGCCTTCAGTGCCGGCGCGAATGATCTTGGTCACCGCGTCGGTCATCTGTGGCAGGGTCATGGCCCGGTCCTGCTGCTTCTCGGTGTCGACTTCGCTGCCAAGGTTCCAGTAGTAGGTCTTGTCCGACTTGATCGAAATGGTCAGCACCTGGGTGTTGTTGTCCTGCGGCAAGGCTTCGCTGGAAACCTTGGGCAGATCCACTTTCACGCCCTGATTGAGCATCGGCGCAGTCACCATGAAGATGACCAGCAGCACCAGCATCACGTCGATGTAAGGCACTACGTTCATCTCGGCGACCGGCTTGCGCTTGTGTCGGGCTCGAGTGATTAAAGCCATCGGGAAATACCTGCTTATTCTTCGCTGGTGTGCACTTTGCGGTGCAGGATCGCCTGGAATTCATCGGCGAAGGTGTAGTAGCGGCTCAGCAAGGTTTCGCTGCGGGCAGAGAAACGGTTGTAAGCGATAACGGCCGGGATCGCGGCGAACAGACCGATCGCGGTGGCGATCAGGGCTTCGGCGATGCCCGGTGCCACGGTGGCCAGGGTTGCCTGTTGGGCGCTGGCCAGACCACGGAAGGAGTTCATGATCCCCCAGACGGTACCGAACAGACCGATGTACGGGCTGACGGAACCGACGGTGGCGAGGAACGGCAGGCTCTGCTCGAGCTTTTCTTCTTCACGGGAGATGGCGACACGCATGGCACGGGCCACACCTTCCATTACCGCTTCAGGGTCGACACCTGGCTGCTGACGCAGACGGGAGAACTCCTTGAAGCCGGCACGGAAGATCTGCTCGACACCCGAATCCGGATCCGGGTTGCTGCCGGCCTGACGGTAGAGTTTGGACAGGTCGATACCCGACCAGAAGCGCTCTTCGAAGCTCTCCAGGGCACGTCGACCGGCGCGCAGCAGGTTGCTGCGCTGAAAGATCATGATCCATGAGGTCACCGATGCGGCTACCAGGGTCAACATTACCAACTGCACCACGATGCTGGCATTGCTGACCAGGCTCCACATGGAGGAATGGTCGACGACGTTAGCTTCCACGCTTTATCTCCTGCTTTGAGTGTGTACCCGTGCCGACCGCGTCGGCAAAGGCCGCACGCAGGTCTTCGGGAAGGGCCCGGGGTTTCAAACTGTTAGTGCGCACACAGGCCACCAGAAACTGCCCTTCGCAGAGCAGCACATTATCCGTTGCCCGCCTGACCTGCTGTCGAAAGCGCAGGCTGGCACGGTTCAATTCGATTACATCAGCGCTTACCAGAAGCTCGTCGTCCAGTCGCGCCGGCGCGTGATAACGCGCTTCGCTGGAATGCACGACGAACAACAGGTCCTCCCCTGCCAGCGCCGACTGGGCAAAGCCCAGCTCCCGGAGCCGCTCGGTTCGAGCCCGTTCCATAAACTTGAGGTAATTAACGTAATACACGATGCCGCCCGCATCGGTGTCCTCGTAATAAACGCGACAACGATGTGCGAACGGCTCAAGCCCGTTTTGCGCGCGCATACTCTAGTGCTTACTCCTCGGGTTGCCAATCCGGCCAGGCAACTGTTTTTCATTGTTCGAAGGCTTTACCGCAAAAGTACCGTCCTGAGACAGTACAAACGCTGAATAAATCGACAATAAATGTGTATTAATCGTCCACGGCATCGAGAAACTCGTCTACCACGGGCATCTCGCCCATTCGTGTCGGAATGTTTAAACCAAAATGCAGGTACGCGTGACGAGTAACCACCCTGCCCCGCGGCGTCCGCATGATGTAACCCTGCTGAATCAGGTAAGGCTCGAGCACGTCTTCAATGGTGTGGCGTTCTTCGCTGATCGCTGCCGCCAGACTGTCGATGCCCACCGGACCACCGTCGAATTTCTCGATCATGGTCAACAGCAGACGCCGGTCCTGATGATCGAAACCGTGCTCGTCGACATCCAGCAAATTCAGCGCCAGATCCGCGACAGCCTTGGTGATGTGGCCCTTGGCGCGGACTTCGGCGAAATCCCGCACCCGGCGCAACAGTCGGTTGGCGATCCGCGGCGTACCACGGGCGCGGCGGGCAATCTCGAACGACCCTTCCGGATCCAGCGGCAAGCCGAGGATATTCGCCGAACGGCTGACAATCGTCGCCAGGTCAGCGGTGCTGTAGAACTCGAGACGCTGGACGATGCCGAAACGGTCGCGCAACGGGTTGGTCAGCATGCCCGCCCGCGTGGTTGCACCGACCAGGGTGAACGGTGGCAGATCAAGCTTGATCGAACGCGCCGCCGGCCCTTCACCGATCATGATGTCGAGCTGGAAATCTTCCATCGCCGGGTACAGCACTTCTTCGACGATCGGCGACAGACGATGGATTTCATCGATGAACAGCACGTCGTGCGGCTCAAGGTTGGTCAACAGCGCCGCCAGATCCCCCGGACGTTCCAGCACCGGGCCGGACGTGCTCTTGATCGACACGCCCATTTCCTGGGCGATGATGTTCGCCAGCGTGGTTTTACCCAGCCCCGGCGGACCGAAGATCAGGGTGTGGTCGAGGGATTCGCTACGGCCACGGGCGGCCTGGATAAACAGTTCCATCTGCTCGCGAACGGTCGGCTGGCCGATGTATTCGGCCAGGCTGACGGGACGTATCGCCCGATCCTGGACTTCTTCGCGCTCACGCGGACTGTGCGTGGCGGCGATCAGACGATCAGCTTCAATCACTTAAATCATTCCCTTCAGGGCGCGTCGAATCATGTCTTCGCTGCTCAGGCCTTTCTCTTTGATCGCGGAAATCGCCTTGCTCGCTTCCTGTGGCTTGTAGCCCAGGGAAATCAGCGCGCTGACCGCATCGTTCTCGGCGGTGTTGACCGGCGCCGGGCCGTCCGGCTGGTTCGGCACCAATGCGAACATGGCCGGCGAGGTTTCCCAGGCCTTGAAGCGATCCTTGAGTTCGACCAGCAGACGCTCGGCAGTTTTCTTGCCCACGCCCGGCACCTTGGTCAACGCCGAGGTGTCCTGGGACTGCACGCAGCGGATCAGCTCGTCGACTTCCAGACTCGACATCAAGGCCAGGGCCAGTTTCGGCCCCACACCATTGAGACGGATCAACTCGCGAAAAAAGTCTCGCTCACGCTTGCCGGCAAAACCATAGAGTAACTGCGCGTCTTCGCGTACGACCAAATGGGTGTGCAAGGTCAGCGGTTCACCGACCGACGGCAGACGATAAAGGGTGGTCATGGGCACTTCCAGCTCATACCCGAGGCCGTTTACATCCAGAATCAGGTGCGGCGGCTGTTTCTCAGCCAGAGTGCCGCGCAAGCGTCCAATCACGTTTCAGATCCTTGAGCGTTGGCCAGCCGTGGGCTGGCGACCGACAGAACATGGATTGACGGCCGACGACCCAGGCGCGAAATCCACATTCCGTGAAATTGACTGCTGATGCTATCAGAGACGCAGGCGCCCGCCACGACTGCGTGCCGCTCCCAAGCCGTGCGGCAACAGACTGGAGCGGGTGTGGGCGTGACAAATGGCAATCGCCAGGGCATCCGATGCGTCGATTTGCGGTTTGCTGGTCAGCTTGAGCATGTGCATGACCATCATCTGCACCTGCTCTTTATTGGCAGCGCCAGTCCCCACCACAGCCTGCTTGACCTGGGTGGCCGTGTACTCGGCGATTTCCAGGCTTTCTTCGGCGCCGGCAACGATAGCGGCCCCACGGGCCTGCCCGAGCTTCAGCGCCGAATCGGCGTTTTTCGCCATGAACACCTTTTCGATGCCCATGGTGACCGGGCCGTAGGTCTGGATGATTTCCCTCACGCCGCGATAGACGATCTGCAACCGCTCATGCAGCTCGCCGGCACCGGTGCGGATACAACCCGAGGCGACATAGATACAACCGCCGCGTCCGGTATCGCGAACAATGCCGTAACCGGTAATGCGCGAACCGGGGTCGATACCAAGAATTAAAGTCATAAGCCTGCTGGTTCGAAAAAACACAAAAACAAATGTGGGAGATCCCGTGCTTGAGGGTAAGCCTCAAACACGGAATCTCCCACATTGAATCGTAGTCGCTCTTAACCGAGCTGAGCGGCCACGTCTTCCGGAATGTCCGCGTTGGAGTAGACGTTCTGCACGTCGTCCAGGTCTTCCAGCATGTCGATCAGCTTGAGCACCTTCTCGGCGCCCTCCAGATCCAGTTCGGCGCTGGTGGTCGGCTGCATGACGATTTCCGCGTCATCACCCTTGAAGCCGGCGGCTTCCAAGGCATTGCGTACCGCGTAGAAACCGGTGAACGAGGTGAACACGTCGATCGAGCCGTCTTCGTGGCTGACCACGTCGTCGGCATCGGCTTCCAGCGCCGCTTCCGTCAGTGCGTCTTCGTCGACGCCCGGGGCAAAGCTGATCTGCCCCTTGCGTTCGAACAGGTAGGCTACCGAACCGTCGGTACCGAGGTTGCCGCCACACTTGCTGAACGCGTGGCGAACAGCTGCTGCGGTGCGGTTGCGGTTGTCGGTCATGCACTCGACCATCACCGCCACGCCACCCGGGCCGTAACCTTCGTAGGTCAGCTCTTCAACGTTGTCGGCTTCGGTCGCGCCGGCGCCACGGGCCACGGCACGGTCGATGATGTCGCGGCTCATGTTGGCGCCCAGTGCCTTGTCCAGCGCCAGACGCAGACGCGGGTTGGAGCCCGGATCACCGCCGCCCTGACGGGCCGCCACGGTCAGCTCGCGGATCCACTTGGTGAAGATCTTGCCTCTCTTGGCATCCTGGCGTTCTTTGCGGTGCTTGATGTTCGCCCACTTGGAATGACCTGCCATAACTCGCTCCGAATTCTCTTGAACAATGCCCGCCATGCAAGTGCATCGGCCAGCAAAAAAATCTTGTTTTCAATCACTGCAGAAAGAAAAAAGGCGCATCCGAAGATGCGCCTTCAGGCCCGTCTTACTCGGCCTTTGGCGTTTCGCGCAAACGAATGTGCAATTCGCGCAATGCCTTCGCATCCACGACACCCGGCGCCTGCGTCATCACGTCGGCAGCACTCTGGGTTTTCGGGAAGGCGATCACTTCACGGATCGACTGGGCGCCGGTCATCAGCATCACCAGACGGTCCAGACCGAAGGCCAGACCACCGTGCGGCGGCGCGCCGTATTTCAGGGCGTCGAGCAGGAAGCCAAACTTCTCTTCCTGTTCCGCTTCGTTGATGCCCAGCAGACGGAACACCGCCTGTTGCATCTCTTTACGGTGGATACGGATCGAACCGCCGCCCAGCTCGGTGCCGTTCAGCACCATGTCGTAGGCACGGGACAGAGCGCCGGCCGGGTTGGCTTCCAGCTCTTCCGGCGAGCACTTCGGCGCGGTGAACGGGTGGTGCAGAGCCGAGAAGCTGCCGTCGTCGTTCTCTTCGAACATCGGGAAGTCGACGACCCACATCGGCGCCCATTCGCAGGTCAGCAGCTTCAGGTCGTGACCGAGCTTGATACGCAGCGCGCCCAGGGCTTCGCTGACGATCTTGGCCTTGTCGGCGCCGAAGAACACGATGTCACCGTCGACTGCGCCAACGCGATCGAGGATCACGTTCAGGTTGGCTTCCGGGATGTTTTTCACGATCGGCGATTGCAGACCGTCAACACCGGCAGCGCGCTCGTTGACCTTGATGTACGCCAGGCCCTTGGCACCGTAGATGCCGACGAACTTGGTGTAGTCGTCGATCTGCTTGCGCGGCATGCTCGCCCCGCCTGGTACGCGCAGTGCGGCGATACGGCATTTCGGATCGTTGGCAGGGCCGCTGAAGACCTTGAAATCAACTTCTTTCAGCTGATCGGCCACGTCGACCAGTTCCAGCGGGTTACGCAGGTCCGGTTTGTCGGAACCGTAACGGCGCATGGCTTCTTCGAAGGTCATGTGCGGGAATTCACCGAATTCCAGATCCAGCACTTCCTTGAACAGGTTGCGGATCATGCCTTCGGTCAGGCCCATGATGTCTTTTTCGTCGAGGAAGCTGGTCTCGATGTCGATCTGAGTGAACTCAGGCTGACGGTCGGCACGCAGGTCTTCGTCGCGGAAGCACTTGGCGATCTGGTAGTAGCGGTCGAAGCCGGCAACCATCAGCAGTTGCTTGAACAGCTGTGGCGATTGCGGCAGCGCGAAGAACGAACCGGCGTGGGTACGGCTCGGCACGAGGTAGTCACGCGCGCCTTCCGGAGTGGCACGGGTCAGGATCGGTGTTTCGACGTCGAGGAAGCCGTTCTCGTCCAGGTAGCGACGGATGCTGGTGGTCATGCGCGAACGCAGACGCAGCTTCTCGGCCATTTCCGGACGACGCAGGTCCAGGAAGCGATAGCGCAGACGGGTTTCTTCGCCAACGTCGGAGAACTCGTTCAGCGGGAACGGCGGGGTTTCCGACTCGTTCAGCACTTCGAGTTCGTAGCCCAGCACTTCGATCATGCCCGACGCCATGTTGGCGTTGGTGGCACCGGCCGGACGCAGACGCACCTTGCCGGTGATCTTCACGACGTATTCGCTGCGCACGCGATCGGCGGCGGCGAAGCTCTCGGCGCGATCCGGATCGAACACTACCTGGGCCAGACCGTCACGATCACGGATATCGAGGAAAATCACCCCGCCGTGGTCGCGACGACGGTGAACCCATCCGCAAAGGGTAATTTCCTGGCCTTCCAGGCTTTCGTTCAGTTGGCCGCAATAATGGCTGCGCATCATGGTAGTGGTTCGCTTCTCGTAATTCGAAATTCGGTGGAGATCCCGCTGCACTCAAGCACTGTGCAACTAGTGGAAACTCGCGCGTGTCGTTCGACCTGGGTTTGAACCCTAGTCAGATTTGTCGCCACCGGCCAGATTCTTCTTCGCGCCGGTCTTGAAATCGGTTTCGTACCAGCCGCTGCCGCTGAGGCGAAAGCCCGGCATCGACAGCTGCTTCTTGAGTTCCGGCGCCTGGCAGGCAGGACAATCGACCAGTGGTGCGTCGCTGATCTTTTGAATGGCTTCCAACTGATGACCACAGGAAGCACATTGGTAATCGTACATCGGCATGGGGTTGTCTCGGCAATCAGATTGCCAGCACGCGCAGGGCTGTGCGGCGAAAGAGCGGGATTATATCCATTAAATGCGGCCTGTGCAGCCGGAAGACTGCACAGGCCGTCTCGTCAGTGACATCCCGCGCCGTGCATCCCCGGAGAATCCCGTAGACCATGCACCACACACACCACCCGTATCAGACCGCTGAAGTTTTTCACCCCGCCATGGCGCAGGTGAACTTCACGATCGACACGGGACAACAGCGTGCCGACCGAACAGCAATTGTCCTCGGCCATCCGGCCCAGGATGTTCCAGTAAACCTGCTCCAGCCGCATGCAGGTCGCGAACCCGTTCAAGCGTACCGATCGGGACAACGGCCGGATCAGCTCCATGTCGAACCCGCCGAGAAACGGCTCCTCGAACTTGTCCTGCTGTAAAACGACAGCAATGTCGCCTCGCCTGTCTCCACCTTCCATATTGCTGACACTCCTTTGTCATTTCTGCGCCTGTGATCAAGGCGAAATCCTGAGATCTCATTAAAAGCGCAGGTGCAAAGGCAGATCCAGATGACTTTTTGACCATCCACGTAGGATAAGCCAACGCGATACGGAGGATCATGGAGCGGTGGGGTGTCTTCCTTGTTTCCTACCGTCGTGAGTGAAATTTCCGGGGGAACAAGAGAACAGCGCACGAACCATGGATGTCCATGCGCTTCCCTTCATCAAGCCTCGAGCAGTGCGCGCAACATCCACGCGGTTTTCTCGTGAACCTGCATGCGCTGGGTCAGCAGGTCGGCGGTTGGCTCATCGCTGACTTTATCCAGCAAAGGGAAAATCCCCCGCGCCGTGCGGGTGACTGCTTCCTGACCTTCGACCAGCTGCTTGATCATGTCCTCGGCACTCGGCACGCCCACCTCTTCTTTAATGGAGGAAAGACGTGCATAAGTCGCATAGGCGCCCGGCGCTGGGAAACCCAGCGCCCGGATGCGTTCGGCGATCGAGTCGACCGCCAGTGCCAGTTCGTTGTATTGCTCCTCGAACATCAGATGCAGGGTCCGGAACATCGGCCCGGTGACGTTCCAGTGGAAGTTGTGAGTCTTCAGATACAGCACGTATGTGTCGGACAGCAGGCGCGAGAGCCCTTCGACGATGGATTTGCGGTCTTCTTCACTGATACCGATATCGATTGCCATGCTTACCCCCTAACGGCGATTGAAATTCATCCAGCAGGTGTCGGTTCACTGTAGCAAGGCCACCCCCACCCCGCAGCCCCCGTATCGACCCGATAGAGGCGACAAATCGTCCCACGCGTTGCCGCTGGCCGGCGTGATTTGAGTAGCCGCAGGCTTTGCTGTTAAATAGGCAGTGTGTCGCTACGCCCCGTTTTCCGGGCCTGCGCATAGGCTGATGCCGTGCACGTGTCCAACGCCTCTTATTGTTCCGAAGCGAACCGTGCGCCTTCAGCTCTTCCTTGTGAGCCGTCATAACGTGAGTCAATAAAAATGTTGAAAATCGTCCACCTGCTAATGGGCGCAGCAGCCTTGCTGCTGTCCTTCATACCCAGCCTGAAGTCCGAAGCGGTACCTTACCTGCAACAACCCGATGCACTTTACCTGGCCTTTTTCGGCCTGCTGAACCTGATCCTTGCACCAGTTATCCCTTACTGGAACAAAGGTCCGCGCCAGCATCTGCAAAATCTGGTCAGCGCCCTGCTGGTCCTGACCGTTGTCCTGCAAACACTGACCCTGATCGCGCCGATGCCTGTCATCGCCGGCCAGCCAGCCGTGCTGTTCAGCCTGGTGATCGCACTGGTCGCCGTGGTTCTGCACCTGGCCGTCAGCTTCTACAAATCCTCCCCGGCCGCCGCCGCGCAAAGCTACGACATGAGCAACCGCGATACCGGCACCGTCAAGTGGTTCAATACCTCCAAGGGCTTCGGCTTTATCTCCCGGGATTCCGGCGATGATATTTTCGTGCACTTTCGCGCCATCCGTGGCGAAGGCCACCGCGTTCTGGTCGAAGGCCAGCGCGTGGAGTTCTCGGTGATGAACCGTGACAAGGGCCTGCAGGCCGAGGACGTGATCGCCGCCCTGCCGCGTCGCTGATCCAAGTCTCCCGCAATAAAAAAACCGCGAACAGCCAGGCTGTTCGCGGTTTTTTAATGAATGCGTTTTTAACGGGAGCACGCCCGCGCACTTCTCAATAGTGTGGCGGCGGTGCGTCTTCTTCGAAAGAACCGAACTGGCCCACCATCTCTTCCTGGCGCTTGAGTACCGCTGCCATCTGCAATTGCAGACGCTCGACCACTCGCTGCTGCTCCACCAGCACATCGTTCAATGCCTGAATGGTGTCGTCCTGAAACGCCAAGCGACTTTCCAGCTCGGTAACGCGTTGCTCGAGGCTCATGATCAGCCCTCCAGAAAGGTGAATTCTTCGTCCAGCACCATACGCAGGCGCTCGCGAATCGCGGCCACTTGCTCGGCACTGTAAGGCCTGGCGGGATGTTTGCCCCAGACCGGTGCCGGCCAGGCGGCGTCGTCCCGTTTACGCACGATCACATGCATATGCAGCTGGCTGACCACATTACCCAGGGTCGCCACATTCATCTTGTCGGCGTCGAAGGAGTCCTTGAGCACCTCGGCCAGGGCCGTGGTTTCCTGCCACAGGCGCTGCTGGTCGGCGACATCCAACTGAAACAACTCGCTGATATCGTCGCGGCGAGGCACCAGGATGAACCACGGGTAGTTGGCGTCGTTGGACAACAGCAGTCGGCAAAGCGGGAAATCGCCGATAGTCAGCGTGTCCTGTTGAAGTCGTGGATCTAAAGCAAACACTGCGCGCACTCCCGGCGAAATGACCTGTTTTCAGCTTAGCGCCCCGCTGTGAAAGCAGCGCGCCAAGCGACTGGACGGCAGCATACCTGCGATTGGAGTGACCTTCACGGCGAACAGCGTTGCCACGAGAATTCCTCCACGCCCCGGAATGTGACATTTATGCCTCGCATGCACCAGGACAGAACCGGGAATGCGAATAAATCGAGCAAAATGACCGGCGCACACCTCAGCGTTTACGTTCATCCAGCGACCCAACTGTATGAATTCAGTACAGCCTTTGAATTTTTTTGCACCAAAACCGCACAGTGCGTCTACGCTCAGTGCGTCGGGCATCCGCCGAATACTCACCGACGGGGTGAACCGGTAACGTTTTTGGTTGTCGCGCTGCGACTTTCACGGAGCAACACCATGCGAAGGATGGCGTCAAGCCTGTTTGAAAGGCCCTCGAAGCCCCCGGTTTTATGAGGTTTTTACAGCGTCAGACGAGCACCTTGAAAAAAACCGGAACAATTCAGCGGTTTGTGCACGCTTGTTGCATTCATACCCATATGGACTATAAGCGCACCACAAGAAGTGGATGCCTTGAGCCCCATAAAAACAGTGGCAGGGTTGCCCGATGGAGATTCAAGCGTTTTGCCAAGGGACTCTTTTTTACCGATGCTCAAGCCCTGTAAAACAGCGCTGAAGTTGTCAGTCCCATTGCATTTGGACTGTAAATTTGCGACATCTACCAAGCCGTTTGCGACACGCTCGTAAAGAAGCTGAAAGGTTGGATTCGCAAGTATCGCCAACATGGTCGGCGTGATATAAGTTTGCGCCGACACAAAAAGAAAGAGCCGCCCAGATAATAAAACAGGTGGGACGGCAGTACTCTTCTAAAACCAAAGGAGCAAATCACGATGCGCGTGATGAAGTGGAGCATGATCGCACTGGCAGTTGCTGCAGCTGCCAGTACTCAGATGGCTACGGCCGCACCGTTCGTAAGTGACCAGGCTGAAGCCAAAGGCTTTGTTGAAGACGCGAAAGCTGATTTGCTGATTCGCAACTATTACTTCAACCGTGACAACAAAGACCGTGCCCGGGACGTGAAAGACTGGACCCAAGGTATCTGGGGCAACTTCAGTTCCGGTTACACCCAAGGCACTGTTGGTGTCGGCGTTGATGCATTCGGTTACCTGGCCATTAAACTGGACGGCGGTGATGGCACCAGCGGTTCGGGCAACATGAGCCGTGAGACCACCCCGGATGCCCGTGGTGTCCGCGAAGCCAACGACAGCCAGGGTAAAGCCGGCGCTGCTGTTAAATTCCGCGTTTCCAAAACCGAGCTGAAATTCGGCGAAATGAGCCCGAGCACCTCTCCAGTGTTCGCTATTGGCGGTTCCCGTATCCTTCCTCAAGTGGCTACCGGCTTCCAACTGCAGAGCAGCGAAGTCAAAGACCTTGATCTCGAAGCCGGTCACTTCTACTCGGCTTCCAGCCAGGACAAAAACGATAGCCGCGGCGATCTGTATGCAAACTACGCGGATGGTGGCAGTGGTGTTGCAGCCAAGTCGATCGACTATTTCGGTGGCAAGTACGGCATCACCGAAAATCTTTCCGCATCGTTGTATGGCTCCAAGCTGGAAGACATTTGGAACCAGTACTACGCCAACGTGAACCTCACCACCCCGTTCGGTGGTGACACGTCGCTGAACACCGACTTCAACATCTACCGCACCACCGATACCGGTAAAGCGAACGCGGGCGACATCAGCAACACAACGTTCTCGCTGGCTACTGCTCTCTCGTTCCTGAAAGCACACACCATCACCCTGGCCTTCCAAAAGGTTAACGGCGATACCCCGTTCGACTACATCGGTGTGGGCAAGAACAACCGCGGCGGCGACTCGATTTTCCTCGCCAACTCCATCCAGTACTCCGACTTCAACGCTCCTAACGAGAAATCTGCCCAGATCCGTTATGACTTGAAAATGGCCGAGTACGGCGTTCCAGGTCTGAGCTTCATGACCCGTTACGTGAAAGGTTGGGACATCGACGGTACCAAAACTCCAGCAAACAGCACTTATGCCGGTATGTACGGTGAAGACGGCAAGCACAACGAAACCAACTTCGAAGCCAAGTACGTTGTTCAGTCTGGCCCGGCCAAAGACCTGTCCTTCCGTCTTCGTCAAGCCTGGCACTTTGCTAACGCTGACCAAGGCGAAGGCGACGTGAAAGAGTTCCGTCTGATCGTCGACTACCCGCTGTCGCTTTTGTAATCGCACCGAGTTAGTTGCGGTAACAAAACAAAAAGGCCCATCTTCGGATGGGCCTTTTTTATTGCCTGTCACTTGTAATAGATGCCTGACCGACAAGTCAGGCAATTAATTAGCAACCTATCATTACACCGCCGATTCCTGAACCACACGAATCACTCGTTGCGGAAAAGGAATATCAATGCCTGCAGTCTTTAAACGATCACGGGACTGTTCGTTAAACATGAACATCACATCCCAGTAATCCGCGGTTTTAACCCAGACGCGCAGAGAAACAGTGATCGAACTGTCACCCAGTGTCGAAATAACAGCCTGAGGTGCCGGATCCTGCAGAACACGATCATCCTTGGCCAGATCCAGCAGCACCTGACGGGCCTTTTGCAGATCGGCTTCGTAATCCACACCTACGTCGAACACAACCTTGCGGGTCGGCTGACGGTTGGTGTTGGTGATGATGCCGTTCGACAGGTTGCCGTTCGGCACGATGATGGTCTTGTTGTCACCCGTGCGCAGCACGGTGTGGAAGATCTGGATGCTGTCGACAGTACCCGCCACACCCTGGGCTTCGATCCAGTCACCGATGCGGAACGGACGGAACAGCAGAATCAGCACGCCGCCGGCGAAGTTCGCCAGGCTGCCCTGCAACGCCAGACCGATGGCCAGGCCGGCCGCACCGATCGCCGCGACGAACGAGGTGGTCTCGACGCCGATCATCGACGCCACGCTGACGATCAGCAGCACCTTGAGAATGATGTTGGCCAGGCTGCTGATAAAACCTTGCAGCGCCAGGTCGGCATTGCGCAGGGCCAGCAGGCCGCCGAGCTTTTGCGTGACCTTGTTGATCAGCCACCAGCCGATGGCCAGGGTAATCACCGCCAGCAACACACGACTGCCGTATTCCATGATCATCGGAATCCACGCCTGGGACGCCTTGACCAGGTTGTCCACCTCAGCATTCAAATCCATCTTTTATCTCCTGATTGCCGGCTTCCCGGGCTGTAAAAAACCAGCGGCAGAAAGACCGGGCCGTAAAGGGCTCAATCGTTTCTGCCGTTGCTTGGGCCTCGGACGCTTTAAACGCCGAGAGGTTCCCGACCGAAAAGCTTAGTCGCGGAAGTTGTTGAACTGCAGTGGCATGCCGAATTCCTTGGCACGCAGGGCCGCGATGGCTTCCTGCAGGTCGTCACGCTTCTTGCCGGTCACACGCACCTGCTCGCCCTGAATGGCGGCCTGTACCTTGAGCTTGGCTTCCTTGATGTGGCCGACGATCTTCTTCGCCAGTTCCTTGTCGATGCCTTCCTTGAGGACGGCGTCCTGCTTCATCAGCTTGCCCGAGGCGAAGGAATCTTTGACTTCAAGGCACTGCACGTCGATCTTGCGCTTGACCAGGGCCAGCTTGAGGATCTCGATCATCGCTTCCAGCTGGAAATCGGCTTCAGCGGTCAGGTGGACGGTCAGGTCCTTTTCCTTGAATTCAAAGCTGCCCTTGCCTTTCAGGTCATAACGACGATCGAGTTCCTTCACGGCGTTCTCGACCGCGTTGGTGAGTTCGTGTTTGTCCAGTTCGGATACCACGTCGAACGACGGCATGTAATCTCTCCAATAAAAAGGCGCGCTCGTACGGGACGCGGCGCGCTTGGCTTGCGGTTAAAATCGGGCTCATTATAACGGGTCTTTTCCCACCGACACGGCGAGCCTTGCATGCCTGTACCTTACCGAGTGAAAAACTGATGTCCACCCCCTGGCACGTCCTCGGCGCCGGAAGTCTGGGCACGCTCTGGGCCACGCGTCTGGCCCGGGCCGGATTGCCGGTCCGGCTGATCCTGCGCGACCTCGACCGCCTGCACGACTATGCAACGGCGGGCGGCCTGACCCTCGTCGAACAGGGCGTGGCCAGCCATTACGCGATCCCCGGCGAAACCCCGGACAGTCCCGGCCCCATCCGTCGCCTGCTGGTGGCCTGCAAAGCCTACGACGCCGAAGCGGCCGTGGCCGGGCTTGCCCATCGCCTGGCACCGGACGCCGAACTGATTCTTTTGCAGAACGGCCTCGGCAGCCAGGAAGCAGTCGCCGCGCGAGTCCCGCAGGCCCGCTGCATCAGCGCCTCCAGCACCGAAGGCGCGTTTCGCGACGGCGACTGGCGCGTGGTATTCGCCGGCCACGGCTACACCTGGCTCGGCGACGCCGGCCATCCCGTGGCGCCATTCTGGCTGGACGATCTTGAGGCGGCAAAAATCCCCCATGAATGGAGCGCCGACATCCTCACCCGCCTGTGGCGCAAACTGGCGCTCAACTGTGCGATCAATCCGCTGACGGTGCTGCACGACTGCCGCAACGGCGGCTTGCAGCAACATCACTGCGAAGTCGCCACGCTGTGCGGCGAACTGACCGAGCTGCTCGAACGCTGCGGGCAACCGGCGGCGGCGGACAACCTGCAACAGGAAGTGGAGCGGGTGATCCAGGCCACGGCGGCGAATTTCTCGTCCATGTATCAGGACGTGGCCAATAAACGCCGCACCGAGATCAGCTATCTGCTCGGCCATGCCTGCAAGGTCGCAGAGCGTCATCAGTTGAACCTGCCGCATCTCAAGCAATTGCAACAGCGGCTGACCGCCCATCTGCACAGTCTCGGATTGCCCGTCGACTGAGCAGCGGCTACGCTGGCCACTTGTTCCTTTGCTGCGATAAACCTGATGCCATTGCGCCAGCGTCTTGAAAACCTGCCGGTCGGCCAGAAACTGCTGGCCGCCCTGCTGGTGCTGTTGACCACTGTGTTGTTGGTCGCCAACCTGACCTTTATCAGCGCCGCCTATTACATTTCCCAGGAAAGCATGGCGCCCCAGGCGTTGCAGACCATCGGCCGGCTGGTGTCCAACCCGAGTCTGGTGGCCGAAGCCTTGCAGTCGCCGCAAAGCGCCGAGCGCCTGCTCAAGGAGCTCGACAGCTATTCCCCGCTGCGTGCCGCCGCTTTATATGACGGCAAAGGCGAACGTCTGGCGCAACTGCAACACGGCGACAAACTCAAACTGCCGGAACGCTACCGGCACATCGAAGCCTGGCAACTGACCGAGTTTCGCAGCAACCAACTCATCACCCTGCCCCGCCCCGGCACTGCACCGGGCCACCTGCTGTTGGTGGCCAGCAGCGAACTGCCAGTCGCGTTCTACACCGGCACACTCACGGCCAGTCTGGGGATTCTGATTTTCAGTGTGCTGCTGTGGCTGGTCATCGCCCGGCAGATCAAGCGCCTGATCACCCGCCCGATCCATCAACTGGAAGAACTGTCCCGCCAGGTCACCCGCGAAGAGAACTACGCCCTGCGCGCCTCCCGGGGTAACCATGACGAAATCGGCAGTCTGGCCGAAGCGTTCAACACCATGCTCTCGCGTATCGAGGCCCGGGAACAGCAACTCAAGCGCGCCCGCGATGACTCGCAAGCAGCTTACGATCAGGCCCAGGGTCTGGCTGAAGAAACCCGCCACACCAACCGCAAGCTGGAGCTGGAAGTCCAGGTGCGCAGCAAGATCGAGAAAAAACTCACCGGGTTCCAGAACTACCTCAACAGCATCATCGACTCCATGCCCTCGGCGCTGATCGCCCTCGACGAACAGCTCTACGTCACCCAATGGAACCAGGAGGCCAGCGCCCTTTCCGGTACCCGGCTCGACGAAGCGCTGAACCAGCCGATCTTCCTCGCCTTCGAGCCGCTCAAGCCGTTCCTGCCGCAACTCAAGCAGACCGTCGAGCAACACACGGTGGCGAAGATCGAGCGGGTGACGTGGTTCAAGGACGACGAACCCAAGCACTACGCCCTCACCTTCTACCCATTGATGGGCGGCGCCGGGCGCGGCGTGGTGATCCGGATCGACGACATTACCCAGCGCCTGTCGCTGGAAGAAATGATGGTGCAGTCGGAGAAAATGCTTTCCGTGGGTGGCCTTGCCGCCGGCATGGCTCACGAGATCAACAACCCGCTGGGGGCGATCCTGCACAACGTGCAGAACATTCGCCGACGCCTGTCGCCAGACCTGCCGAAGAACCTCGAACAGGCCGAGCAACTGGGCATCGAACTCGATACCGTGAACCGTTATCTGCAAGGTCGGGAAGTGCCGCAACTGCTCGACGGCATTCAGCAGGCCGGGGCGCGGGCGGCGAAAATCGTCACCCATATGCTCAGCTTCAGCCGCCGCAGCAATCGCCAGATGGCACCGTGCGACCTGCCGGCACTGATCGATCAAGCGGTGGAAATCGCTGGCAATGACTTCGACCTGGCCATTGGCTTCGACTTCAAGGGACAGGCGATCATTCGCCAGTTCGACCCGGCGCTAGGCCCGGTGCCCGGCACCGCCAACGAACTCGAACAGGTGCTGCTCAACCTGCTGAAAAACGCCGCGCAGGCGATCCACCAGCGCGAAGATGACAGCGAGCCGGGGCGAATCACCTTGCGCACCCGGCTCAATCCGCCCTGGGCCGAGATTCAGGTCGAGGACAACGGCATCGGCATGAGCGAGAACGTGCGCAAGCGCACCTTCGAGCCATTCTTCACCACCAAGGAAATCGGCCAGGGTACGGGCCTCGGCCTGTCGGTGTCGTACTTCATCATCACCAACAACCACAAAGGGCAGATGGAAGTGCAGTCGGCGCCGGGGCAAGGCACCTGCTTCACCCTGCGCCTGCCACTGGCGCAACCGGCGCCCATCGCCGCCGAAACCAATCAACTACCGAGGTAAACCATGGGCTTTCGCTTGTCGAAGATCTACACCCGCACCGGCGACAAGGGCGAAACCGGACTCGGCGACGGCCGCCGGGTGCCCAAGGACCACCCGCGCATCGAAGCCATTGGCGAGATCGATACGCTGAACAGTCAGGTCGGCGTGCTGCTGGCCGGATTGATCGCCGAGCGCGAAACCTGCCCTGGGCTGAATGAACTGATCGACGTGTTGGCGCCCTGCCAACATCGGCTGTTCGACCTTGGCGGTGAACTGGCGATGCCGGAATATCAGGCATTGAACGCAGCAGAAATCGAACGGCTGGAAGCCGCTATCGATGTCTGGAACGAGGAATTGGGGCCACTGGAGAATTTCATTCTGCCGGGCGGCTCGATACTGATTGCCCAGGCCCATGTCTGTCGCAGCCTGGCGCGCAGTGCCGAGCGGCGTTGCCAGCATTTGAATGCGATCGAGCCGTTGGCCGGGGTTGGCCTGGCGTATATCAATCGCTTGTCGGATCTGTTGTTTGTCGCGGCCAGACTGATCGCCCGGCGCCAGGGCATTGCCGAGATTCTGTGGCAACCGGCGGCGAAACCTGAGAGCTGATCACTCCCACGCCAGGCGCGGGAGTGATCGGGTGCCTATTCAGGCCTCAGGCCAGAACGCCCGAATCCCCGCCACACCCTGAGCCCCGGCATCCCACGCTTTTTCGCGCTCCGCCGGGCCGACTCCGCCCAACAGAAACACCGGTTTGCTGAAGCCTTCGATCAGCGTCGAAGCCTGCTCCCAGCCCAACGGCTGTGCATCCGGGTGAGTCAAGGTCGGCTGCACTGGCGACAGGGTGACGAAATCCACGCCCATCTGCTCGGCCAGCGCCAGCTCTTCAGCGTTGTGGCAGGACGCTGCCAACCAGCGCTCCGCCGGCAGCGGACGCCCCGCCGCCGCGTACTTGCGCAACTGCGCCGAAGTGATGTGCCAGCCCGCGGCCGGGAAATCGCCCAGCCACTCGAACGGGCCCTTGATCATCAACTGCGCCTTGCCGGCGCACAGTCCGACCGCGTCTACCGCAAGGTCGCGGTATTTCGGGTCATAACCATTGGGCGCACGCAGCTGGATCAGCTTGATGCCACCGGCGATTGCCTTCTGGATGCCGCGCAGCAAGGCCGGGGTTTCCAGGTCTTCCGGGGTGATCAGGTATTCGGCGGGCAGACGCGCGGCCGCGACGATCGGCTGGTTGGCCGCCGGGAATTCGTAATCCGTCAGCTCCTTGGCCGAAACCCAGGCCAATGGCTGGCCTTCGGCACCATGGGGTTCGCCGGTAAAGCTCGAGACTTCCCAGACATCCAGCAACACCTGTTTGTCCGGGTAATCGTGGCGCACCTTGATCAGCGGCCGCGCGGCGCCGACGACAATGCCCAACTCTTCGTGCAGCTCGCGGGCCAATGCTGTTTGCACCGACTCATCGGCTTCGACCTTGCCACCGGGAAATTCCCAGAGGCCGCCCTGATGCTGGGTATCGGCACGCCGGGCGATCAGAATCTTGCCGCTGCCGTCACGAATGACGGCGGCGGCGACGTGTACACGTTTCACGACTGCAATTCCTCCAGTCCTGCCTTTTGCCAGGCCTTGAAGGCCGGCCACTGGTAGACGGTTTCAACATAGGCTTCATCATCGGCCGACAACTTCACCTGATAGGTGCGCAGGCGCACGGCAATCGGTGCGAAGAACGCATCGGCCAGCGACACCCGACCAAACAGGTAAGGCCCAGGCTCGGTCGCGACGGCGCGGCATTCGGCCCACAGCGCGAGCATGCGCTCGACATCGACCTTCACTTCCGGCGGCACCGGGTTGAGCGGCGCGTCGTGGCTCAGGTTGAACGGCATGTGGTTGCGCATGGCGAAGAAGCCGCTGTGCATCTGCGCGCAGGCGGATCGCGCCTGGGCTCGGGCGAAGGTATCAGTCGGCCAGAGTTGTTCGGAAGGAAACTGCTCGGCCAGGTATTCGGCAATCGCCAGAGAATCGGCGACGGTGCCACGGGCGGTTTTCAGCAGCGGCACCTTGGCGGTCGGCGAGTGCGCCAGCAGCCGCTCGCGGGTGTCGGGCTTGCCGAGTTTGACCAGTTCTTCGGTGTAGGGCGCGCCGGTCAGTTCAAGCGCCAGTGCCGCGCGCAGGGACCAGGAGGAAAGCAGTTTGTCGCCGATGATCAGGTGAAGGCTCATGTTCGGGTCCTTTCATGGGACAGAAGAAAAGGAGGTCCGCAGACCTCCCTCTTCGGCAGGGATCAGGTGCGGTATTCGGCGTTGATCTTCACGTACTCGTGGGACAGGTCGGTGGTCCAGATGGTTTCGCTGCAATCGCCGCGACCCAATTCGATACGGATGGTGATTTCTTCCTGCTGCATCACCGCCGAGCCCTGGGCTTCGGTGTAGGTCGCGGCGCGGGCGCCACGGCTGGCGATGCACACGTCACCGAGGAACACGTCGATCTTGCTCACGTCCAGATCCGGCACGCCGGCACGGCCGACGGCGGCGAGGATGCGGCCCCAGTTCGGGTCGGAGGCGAACAGTGCAGTCTTGATCAGCGGCGAGTGGGCCACGGTGTAGCCGACGTCCAGGCATTCCTGGTGATTGCCGCCGCCGTTGACTTCAACGGTCACGAACTTGGTCGCGCCTTCGCCGTCACGCACGATGGCCTGGGCCACGTCCATGCACACCTCGAACACGGCCTGTTTCAGCTTGGCGAACAGCTCGCCTTCTGCACGGGTGATTTCCGGTAGCGCAGCCTTGCCGGTGGCGATCAGCATGCAGCAGTCGTTGGTCGAGGTGTCGCCGTCGATGGTGATGCGGTTGAACGACTTGTTGGCACCGTCCAGCATCAGGTTTTGCAACACGTCGCGGGAGACTTTGGCGTCGGTGGCGATGTAACCGAGCATGGTCGCCATGTTCGGACGGATCATGCCCGCGCCTTTGCTGATGCCGGTGACGGTGATGGTCACGCCGTCATGCTGGAACTGGCGGCTGGCGCCTTTTGGCAGCGTGTCGGTGGTCATGATGCCGGTGGCGGCCGCTTCCCAGTTGTTTTCCGACAGATCGTCCAGCGCGGCCTGCAAGGCGCCTTCGATCTTCTCGACCGGCAGCGGCTCGCCGATCACGCCGGTGGAGTAAGGCAGGATCTGGCTGGCATCCACGCCGGTCAGTTCAGCCAGTTTGGCGGTGGTGCGCTCGGCAGCAGCCAGGCCTGGCTCGCCGGTGCCGGCGTTGGCATTACCGGTGTTGGTCAACAGGTAGCGCACCGGGTTCTGCACGCGTTTCTTGGCCAGGATCACCGGCGCTGCACAGAAAGCGTTCAACGTGAACACGCCCGCCACGGTGGAACCTTCGGCGCAACGCATCACGACGACATCCTTGCGCCCCGGGCGCTTGATGCCGGCCGAAGCGATACCGAGTTCAAAACCGGCAACCGGGTGCAACGTTGGCAAAGGACCAAGACCAACAGCCATGAATGCGCTCCTTACTCAATGATGTCAGCACCGCCAAGCGTAGTGACGGTGGTGTAAATGGCAAAACGCCGCGACGGCTGGTGCCGGTCGCGGCGCGGGTATTTCAGCGATTGAAACGGGTTTTACTGGATCTGCCCGTGGCAATGCTTGAATTTCTTGCCCGAACCGCAGTAGCACAGTTCGTTGCGGCCCAGCTTCTGCTCGTTGCGCACCGGGGCGGTGGCGAGGGCCACATCGACCTCTTCACCGACCAGTTCCGGTTGCGCTTCCAGGCCAGGAGCCTCGGCGTGTTCGAACTGCATGCGGGCGGCCAGTGCTTCGGCTTCCTGACGCAGGCGTTGCTCTTCTTCGGCCGGATCTTCGCGGCGAACCTGAACGTGCGACAACACACGGATCGAGTCGCGCTTGATCGAATCCAGCAGCTCGGAGAACAGCGTGAAGGACTCGCGCTTGTATTCCTGCTTCGGGTTCTTCTGCGCATAACCACGCAGGTGGATACCGTGACGCAGGTGATCCATGGTCGACAGGTGGTCTTTCCACAGGTCGTCCAGAACGCGCAGCACGATCTGCTTCTCAAAGGAACGCAGGGCTTCGGCGCCCGCCTGGTCTTCTTTTTCGTTGTACGCGGCGATCAGCTCGTTCATCAGCTTCTCGCGCAGGGTTTCTTCGTACAGGTGATCGTCTTCGTCGAGCCATTGCTGGATCGGCAGCTTCACGCCGAAATCGCTGGCGATCGACGCTTCCAGACCGGCCACGTCCCACTGCTCTGGCAGCGATTGCGGCGGAATGTGCGCGCTGACGGTGGCGTTCAGGACGTCCTGACGGAAATCAGCGATGGTTTCGCCGATGTTGTCCGCAGCCAGCAACGTGTTACGCATGTGATAGATCACTTTACGCTGTTCGTTGTTGACGTCGTCGAACTCGAGCAGTTGCTTGCGGATGTCGAAGTTGCGGCCTTCAACCTTGCGCTGCGCCTTCTCGATGGCGTTGGTCACCATACGGTGCTCGATGGCCTCGCCAGGCTGCATCCCTAGGGCTTTCATGAAGTTCTTCACCCGGTCAGAGGCGAAGATGCGCATCAGGCTGTCTTCCAGCGACAGGTAGAAGCGGCTGGAACCGGCATCGCCCTGACGGCCGGCACGGCCACGCAGCTGGTTATCGATACGACGGGATTCGTGACGCTCGGACGCGATCACCTGCAGACCGCCGGACTCCAGCACTTGCTGGTGACGCTTCTGCCAGTCGGCCTTGATCTGGGCGATCTGCTCAGGGGTCGGGTTTTCCAGCGACGCGACTTCAACTTCCCAGTTGCCGCCCAACAGGATGTCGGTACCACGACCGGCCATGTTGGTAGCGATGGTCAGGGCGCCCGGACGACCGGCCTGCGCGATGATTTCAGCTTCTTTTTCGTGGAACTTGGCGTTCAGAACCTTGTGTTCGATGCCTTCCTTCACGAGCAATGCGGACATGTGCTCGGAGGTTTCGATGGTCGCAGTACCCACCAGTACCGGACGACCGGCAGCCATGCTTTCCTTGATGTCGTTGACGATCGCCGCATATTTCTCTTCGGCGGTCAGGAACACCAGGTCGTTGTAGTCCTTACGGGCCAACGGTTTGTTCGGCGGAATGACCATAACGTCCAGACCATAGATCTGGTGGAATTCGAATGCTTCGGTATCAGCGGTACCGGTCATGCCGGACAGCTTGGTGTATAGACGGAAGTAGTTCTGGAACGTGGTCGATGCCAGAGTCTGGCTTTCGGCCTGGATATTCAGGTTTTCCTTGGCTTCGATGGCCTGGTGCAAGCCTTCGGACAGACGACGACCCGGCATGGTGCGACCGGTGTGCTCGTCGACCAGCACGACCTGGCCGTCTTGCACGATGTATTCGACATTGCGGTTGAACAGCTTGTGCGCACGCAGGCCGGCGTAAACGTGAGTCAGCAGACCCAGATTATGCGCCGAGTACAGGCTCTCGCCTTCAGCCAGCAGGCCAACACTGGCGAGTTGCTCTTCGATGAACTGGTGACCGGCTTCGTTGAGTTCGACCTGACGGGTCTTCTCGTCGACGGTGAAATGGCCTTCCTGGGTGACTTCGCCTTCGACTTCTTCGACGTGCAGCTTGAGTTTCGGGATCAGCTTGTTGATCTCGATGTACAGCTTGGAGCTGTCCTCGGCCTGACCGGAAATGATCAGCGGGGTACGCGCTTCGTCAATGAGGATGGAGTCGACTTCGTCGATCACGGCAAAGTTGAGTTCGCGCTGGAATTTCTCTTCCATGCTGAACGCCATGTTGTCGCGCAGGTAGTCGAACCCGAATTCGTTGTTGGTGCCGTAGGTGATGTCGGCGGCGTAGGCGGCGCGCTTCTCTTCCGGCGGCTGGAACGGCGTCACGATGCCGACGCTCAGACCGAGGAATTCATACAGCGGACGCATCCAGTTGGCGTCGCGGCGGGCCAGGTAATCGTTCACAGTCACAACGTGCACGCCCTTGCCGGACAGCGCGTTGAGGTAAACGCCCAGAGTACCCACCAGCGTCTTGCCCTCACCGGTGCGCATTTCGGCGATCTTGCCTTCGTGCAGGGTCATGCCACCGATCAGCTGGACGTCAAAGTGGCGCATGCCCATGACACGCTTGCCGGCTTCACGGGCGACCGCGAAGGCTTCGGGCAACAGCTTGTCGAGGGTCTCCCCCTTGGCAATGCGGTCCTTGAACTCTGCGGTCTTGGCGCGCAGTTGATCGTCCGAGAGGGCGACCATCTTCTCTTCGAAGGCATTGACGAGCTGCACCGTCTTGAGCATGCGTTTGATTTCACGCTCGTTCTTGCTTCCAAAAAGTTTCTTTAACAAAGGCGCAAACATATCGGCAGGATCTTCCACACTAAAGGGATGGAGGGCGGCCCCGTGAGTCGCCCGTGCAGCCCTCATGGCCGCATGCGAACGAGCATTCTACCCGGAAACGGTGGTGAGGAAAGTGGGGATATTCCACGATGCTGGCACTGCGCTTTGACGGGGCTCACTTAAAATAGGGGCGTTTTGCTCAACTTCAAGCCGTACAGCGAAGAAGTTAGTCGTTGATTTAATGGGCAAAGCAGGGACAAAAGCAATGGGCGAGTGAAATGGCTGCCATCTGCTACCATGGCGCCTCTGTCACTTCAGGTCCTAGATCATGGCATTTCGCCCTCTCACAGCCAGAGCGCCCGCCGTTCTGCTACGCGAAGCCAGACCGCTGAAAGCCATCCTCGGTCATGCCCAGCGCCTGGCCCATCTGCAACGTCTGCTCGAAAGCCAGCTGCAACCTGCCGCCCGTGAACACTGCCACGTAGCCAAGTGGCGCGAAGGCGAACTGTTGCTGATCGTCACCGACGGCCATTGGGCCACGCGCCTGCGCTATCAGCAGAAACGCCTGCAACGGCAATTGCAGATGTTCGACGAGTTCGCCAATCTGACGCGAATCAAGTTCGCCGTGCGGCCACCGACCGTCCAGCGCGCGGCGAGCGGGCATTCGATCGATTTGTCGACGGATGCGGCGGCGACCATCCAGGCCACCGCCGACGGGATCAGCGATCCGAATCTGCGAGCGGCACTGGAACGACTGGCCGCCCACGCCAAACCCAAAACCTGAGCCTTGTTGATCAGCGGCGTTTGCTGCCGCCGAGCAATGAACCCATCAGACCGCGCACCAACTGTTTACCCAGCGAATTCGCTGCCTGGCGCATGGCCGACTTGAGCGCCTGCCCCGCCGCCGTGCCGAGGAATTCTCCGGCCTTGTCCGCCAGACTCGGCTCTTCAGCGGCCGGTTTGCCCGGCGCCGCTTCAGCCTCCGGCGCCAGCCCCTTGCGACCCATCAGGATTTCATAGGCCGACTCGCGGTCGATCGGCTTGTCATAACGGCCCTTGAACGGCGAACCGGCGATCAGCATTGTGCGTTCAGTCTCGGTCAACGGCCCGATCCGCGATTGCGGCGGTGCCACCAGCACTCGCTGAACCATTTCCGGCGTGCCCTTCTCCTGCAAGGTGCCGACCAGAGCCTCGCCAATCCCGAGTTCGGTGAGCACCGACAAGGTGTCGAACGCCGGATTCGGCCGGAAGCCGTCCGCCACCGCCCGCAGGGATTTCTGTTCCTTGGCGGTGAACGCGCGCAGGCCGTGCTGGATCCGCAGCCCCAGTTGCGCCAGCACATCGTCCGGCAGATCGCCCGGCGACTGGGTGACGAAATACACGCCCACGCCTTTGGAACGGATCAGCCGCACCACTTGCTCCAAGCGCTCTTGCAGCGCCTTGGGCGTGTCGCCGAACAACAAATGTGCCTCATCGAAAAACAGCGCCAGCAGCGGTTTGTCGGCATCGCCGCGTTCCGGCAGTTGTTCGAACAGCTCGGCCAGCAGCCACAGCAGGAACGTCGCGTAGACCTTCGGCGCCTCATGTACCAGACGACTGGCGTCGAGCAGATGAATGCGTCCGCGACCATCGGCGGTCGGCTGCAGAATGTCCTCCAGTTGCAGCGCCGGCTCGCCGAACAACGCCTCGGCACCCTGCTGCTCCAGCGTCGCCAGACGCCGCAACAGCGCCTGGCTGGAGCCAGTGGTGAACAGCGCGGCGTCTTCGCCCAGCAGCTGCGGATTGTCCTTGAGGTGATTGAGCAGCGCTTTCAGGTCTTTGAGATCCAGCAGCAACAGGCCTTCGCGATCCGCCACCTTGAACGCTGCGTACAACGCCGATTGCTGGCTGTCGGTCAGTTCCAGCAGCGCGCCGATCAGCAGCGGGCCCATTTCACTCAACGTAGTGCGCAACGGATGACCGGACTGACCGTGAATGTCCCACAGGGTCACGGGATACGCCTGAGGCGTGTGCTTGAGCCACGGCATGCCGGCGATGCGCTCGGCGATCTTGCCCTGGGGGTTGCCGGCAGCACCGAGGCCGCACAGGTCGCCCTTGACGTCGGCGGCGAACACCGCGACCCCGGCGTCGCTGAACGCCTCGGCCAGACGCTGCAGGGTGACGGTTTTGCCGGTACCGGTTGCGCCGGCCACCAGTCCGTGACGGTTGGCCAGACGCATGGCCTGGGCGATCGGTTGCCCGGCGAGGTCAGCGCCGATTACAAGTTGCGAAGATTCAGGCATTTGGTCACCCAATGGTTAATCTTTGATCGAGCATGGCCGATAGCTAAAGGTGACAGATGCGACTGACATCCGCATCGGAGATTTCCCTAAGGAGAAGCGGAAATACCTGCTTGTACCCATCAAGCCCACCTGGCGAGTATCTATAGAAGCACGCCCTGAATAATAAGACCTTAGCGGAACCCCAAGCCATGAACAAAAATCTGCGTTTCAGCCATAAAATCCTGCTTGCCGCCGCCCTCATCGTCATTGCCGCCTTCGCCTCGTTCACGCTGTACAACGACTGGTTGCAACGCAATGCGATCCGCGAAGACCTGGACAATTACCTCAACGAGATGGGCGAGGTCACAGCCGACAATATTCAGACCTGGCTCAGCGGGCGCATCCTGCTGATCGAGAACGCGGCCCAGAACATCGCCATCAACCCCGACCCTGCCGCCGTCGCCAGCCTGCTGGAACAGAAAGCCCTGACGTCGACCTTCATGGCGTCTTACCTCGGCGACGCCACCGGGCACTTCACCATCCGCCCGGATGCGAAGATGCCGGACGGTTTCGATCCACGTGTTCGTCCTTGGTATAAAGGTGCGGAAAGCAGCAGCTCTTCGACCCTGACCGAACCGTACATCGACGCCGCCACCGGCCAGACCATCATTTCCATCGCCACCGCCGCGAAAAAGGCCGGTCAGAGCGTGGGCGTGGTGGGCGGCGACCTGAGCCTGCAAACCCTGATCAACACCCTCAGCGCCCGGGACTTCTCCGGCATGGGCTACGCGTTCCTGGTCAGTGCCGACGGCAAGATTCTGGTGCACCCGGACAAGGCCCTTGTGATGAAGTCACTGAAGGAAGCCTATCCGCAGGACACCCCGCGCATCAGCAGTGACTTCAGTGAAGTCACCGTCGACGGCAAGACCCGCATCGTCAACTTCACCCCGATCAAAGGCCTGCCGTCGGTGAACTGGTACATCGGCCTGTCGGTGGACAAAGACAAAGCCTTCTCGATGCTCAGCGAATTCCGCGCTTCGGCCGTGATCGCGACCGTGATTGCCGTGGCGATCATCATCGCCCTGCTCGGCATGCTGATCCGCATTCTGATCCAGCCGCTGCACGTGATGACCCGTGCCATGGAAGACATCGCCGACGGCGAAGGCGACCTGACCAAGCGTCTGACCATTCAGAATCAGGACGAATTCGGCGTGCTCGGCACCGCGTTCAACCGTTTCGTCGAGCGTATTCACGGCTCGATCCGCGAAGTGTCATCGGCCACCGGCCAGGTCAACGAAGTCGCCCTGCGGGTGGTCGCGGCCTCGAACTCGTCGATGTACAACTCCGACCAGCAAGCCTCGCGCACCAACAGCGTGGCTGCGGCGATCAACCAGCTCGGCGCCGCCGCGCAGGAAATCGCCCGCAACGCCGCACAGGCCTCGACTCAGGCCAGCGACGCCCGTGGTCTGGCCGAAGACGGTCAGCAAGTGGTGGATCGCAGCATCAAGGCGATGAATCAGCTGTCGAGCATGCTTAGCGCATCGAGCAGTAACATCGAATCGCTGAACAGCAAGACCGTGAACATCGGCCAGATCCTGGAAGTGATCACCAGCATTTCCCAGCAGACCAACCTGCTGGCGCTCAACGCGGCCATCGAAGCGGCACGTGCCGGTGAAGCCGGTCGCGGATTTGCGGTGGTGGCGGACGAAGTGCGCAACCTCGCCCACCGCACCCAGGAATCGGCGCAACAGGTACAAACCATGATCGAGGAGCTGCAAGTCGGCGCCCGCGAATCCGTGAGCACCATGAGCGACAGCCAGCGCCACAGCCAGGACAGCGTGGACATCGCCAACCTCGCCGGCGAACGCCTGAACAGCGTGACCCAGCGCATTGGTGAAATCGACGGGATGAACCAGTCGGTGGCCACCGCGACCGAGGAACAGACGGCTGTGGTCGAGTCGATCAACGTGGATATCACCGAGATCAATACGCTGAACCAGGAAGGTGTCGAGAACCTGCAGGCGACGTTGCGGGCTTGCTCGGATCTGGAGCAGCAGGCTTCGCGCTTGAAGCAGTTGGTCGGTAGTTTCCGAATCTAAGATCAAGATCAAAAGCTTACCCCCTCACCCCAACCCTCTCCCCCAAGGGGGCGAGGGGGAAAGGGAGCAGATCGGGGTTAATTCAAAACCTGAGTTCGGCTCGATATCTCAGGTCGATGTATAGCGAAAGAACAACCCGGTCAGTTCCCTCTCCCTCTGGGAGAGGGTTAGGGTGAGGGCCTGGCGCCCTCAACCCCACCACAAATCCCCCTGCCGCCCCCACCGCGAAACCCCGACCGAACATCTATTCTTGATAAAGGTCAACCAAGGGAGATCAACGCGGAGGGACGTTCACCGTGCATATCGCCGACATCACCATGTTCTACGCCCCGGCCAGCGGTGGCGTGCGCACCTATCTGGATGCCAAGCACCGCCGGCTGGGGGTCAAGCCCGGCATCCGCCACAGCCTGCTGATTCCCGGCGCGCACTTGGGCGAACGCGATGGCGTCTACACGGTTCCCGCCCCCGCCCTGCCCTTCGGCAAGGGCTATCGCTTTCCCCTGCGCCTGGCCCCTTGGCGAAACGTCCTGCAGGATCTGCAGCCTGATCTGATCGAAGTTGGTGATCCGTACCTCACCGCATGGGCTGCGCTCGATGCGCGTCGACAACTCGATGTGCCAGTGATCGGCTTCTATCACTCGGATCTGCCGCTGCTGGTGGGCAACCGCATGGGCCACTGGGTCACGCCGAATGTCGACGCGTATGTGCGCAAGTTGTACGGCAATTTCGACCGGGTGCTGGCACCCAGCCAGGTGATGGCCGACAAGCTCAGCGGGTTGGGCGTGCGCAACGTCCTCGTGCAACCGCTGGGCGTTGATCTGCACACCTTCCACCCGGATGCCCGCGATACCGGATTGCGCAGCGAACTGGGGATCGCCGAGGACACGCGCCTGCTGATCTTCGCCGGTCGCGGTTCCAAGGAGAAAAACCTGCCGGTGCTGCTCGATTGCATGAAACGCCTGGGCCCGCGTTATCACCTGTTGCTGGTCGGCTCGTCGATGCCGGCGTCCGTCCCGGACAACGTCAGCGTGATCGACCGGTTCTGCCCGGCCGCGCAGGTCGCGCGGCTGATGGCCAGTGCCGACGCGCTGATCCACGCCGGCGATCAGGAAACCTTCGGTCTGGTGATTCTGGAGGCCATGGCCTGCGGCATTCCGGTGGTGGCGGTGGCGGCCGGAGCGTTCGAAGAAATCGTCAGCGAATCCTGCGGCCTGCTCTGCGCGCCGAACAATGCGCAAGCCATGGCCAATGCCGTGCGTGAACTGTTCAGTCGCGGGACTGACGTAATCGGTCGACAGGCACGCCAACATGTCGAACGGCATTACGCCTGGGACACGGTGGTCGACAGCCTGCTGAGCCATTACCACGCGGTACTCGGCGATTCGGTTCCTCGGGTGGCCAATGGCTGAATTTCACGAACGTCCGGCGGTAATGCTGGTGCTGCATGACGTGGCGCCCTCCACGTGGGCCGATTATCGAGCGTTCGTCGAAGCCGTTGACCGGTTGGGCAACGTCCCGATGACGTGGTTGGTGGTCCCGGATTTCCACCGACACGATGCACTTGAAGCCAATCCGGATTTTTGCCGAATGCTCGACCAGCGCGTCGCACGCGGCGATGAACTGGCCCTGCACGGCCATTTTCATGAAGACACCGAGCCCGGCCCGCGCACGGCGCGCGACTGGTTCATGCGCCGGGTCTACACCCATGAAGGCGAGTTCTATCAGTTGTCCCGGGAAGCCGCCCTCGCCCGCCTGCGCCCGGGCATCGATCTGTTTCGGCGCCACGGCTGGCAGCTGCACGGTTTCGTTGCCCCGGCCTGGCTGATGAGCGCCGGCACGCGCCAGGCATTGCGCGAATTGCCGCTGCGCTACACCAGCGATCCGCAGCATCTTTATCACTTGCCGGATTTCACCGCGGTCGAGGCCCCGGGACTGGTCTGGAGCGCACGCAGCGCCTGGCGTCGCGGCATGTCGAAGGTCATCAGCGAACAGCGAGAGCAGCGCTGGCGCCAGGCGCCGGTGATTCGTCTAGGCTTGCACCCGGTGGACATGCGCCACCGCTTTTCCCGGGATTACTGGTGGCGCACCCTTGAACGACTGCTCGCGGACGGACGCGTGCCCATGACCAAAATCGACTGGCTGACGCGCCAGCGCGCCCAAGGCGAGCGTGCCGCTTGAGCCGCGGCATTCTGTTGCTGATCGGCCTGCTGGTGGCCGTGGCGGTGCCCGTCCTGCTCGGGGGCGGCGAGACCTGGGGGCGCCTGCAGGCGTTTCCGCTGCGCTGGCTGTTGATCATGTTCGCCATGGTTCTGCTGTGCTGGGGCATCAACACCCTGCGCCTGCGGCTGTTGCTCGGCGATCAGCGTGACCGGGTCACACCCCTCAAAAGCCTCGGGGTGGTGATGGCCGCCGAATTTGCCTGGTGCGCCACACCCGGCGGCAGCGGAGGACCGTTGACGATCATGGCGCTGCTGGCGCGCAGCGGCGTGCGTCCGGCCCGGGGCAGCGCCGTGTTTGCGATGGATCAGTTGAGCGATCTGCTGTTCTTTCTCTGCGCCCTCAGCGGGATCCTGATCTACGCGCTGTTCCAGCATCTCAGCGACCGTATGGAATGGCTGCTGATCGTCAGTGCCCTGTCGTTGACCGGCGGCCTGTTCAGTTGCGTGCTGGTCGCGCGTTATCACCGTCGCTTGATTCGCCTGAGCGGGCGCCTGCTGGCCGGGATGAACGTCGAACCGCGTACCCGACGGCGCTGGGCACGGCAGTTGCTGCACTTTCTTGCCGCTTTCACCGATGCGCTGAAATTACCGTGGCAGACATTGATCAAGGTGTTCGTCCTGACCTGCGTGCACTGGTCGCTGCGTTACAGCGTGCTGTATCTGGCGTTGCGCGGGCTGGGGACGGATGTGCAGTGGGCCTGGACGTTTCTGATCCAGATGCTTTCGCTGGGTGCGGGGCAATTCAGCCTGTTGCCGGGCGGTGCCGGTGCAGCGGAATTGACCTCGGCGGCGCTGTTGGCGCCGATGGTCGGCAAATCGACCGCGGCGGCGGCGATCCTGATCTGGCGGGTGGTGACGTATTACTTCTATCTGCTGGTCGGTGGCCCGGTGTTTCTACTGATGCTGGGCCGGCCATTGCTGAAAAAGCTGCTGAGCGTCAGACAGGCTTCTTGAGGTCATCGTCTTCGTCCTTGAGTTGTTCCCACAGTTCGGCAGCGCCGGGAAACTCCGTGCCATCCTCCGGGCTCAGGTCATCCGGGTCATAGCGGCTGAGGCAGCCCTCGCCGAGCGTGGCGGGCGCCTTGGAAGTGGCTTTGTCCAGTGGATCGCTCATCGGTAATGTCCTCAAGGTCCGTGGATCGTTCCCACGCTCTGCGTGGGAACGCAGCCCGGGACGCCCTGCGTCCCAAAGCAGACGCGGAGCGTCTGAAGAGGCATTCCCACGCAGAGCGTGGGAACGATCCTGAATCAGAACACCACGGTCTTGTTGCCGTGCACCAGCACGCGGTCTTCCAGGTGATAGCGCAAGCCACGAGCCAGCACCATCTTCTCGACGTCACGGCCGAAACGCACCATATCGTCGATGCTGTCGCTGTGGCTGACACGTACCACGTCCTGCTCGATGATCGGGCCGGCGTCCAGCTCTTCGGTCACGTAGTGGCAGGTCGCACCGATCAGCTTCACGCCGCGCATCGAAGCCTGGTGGTACGGCTTGGCACCGACGAACGACGGCAGGAAGCTGTGGTGAATGTTGATGACCTTATGCGCGTATTCGCGGCACATGTCCGGCGGCAGGATCTGCATGTAGCGCGCCAGCACCACCACTTCGGCATCGTGCTGCTTGACCAGGCGCGACACTTCGTCGAAGGCCGGTTGCTTGTCCTGCGGATTGACCGGCACGTGGTAATAAGGAATGCCGTGCCACTCGACCATGCTGCGCAGGTCGTCGTGGTTGGAAATCACGCAGGAAATCTCGCAATCCAGCTCGTCGCTGTGCCAGCGGTGCAGCAGGTCAGCCAGGCAGTGGGATTCGCGGCTGGCCATCAGCACCACGCGTTTTTTCTGCTCGGTGTCGGTGATGCGCCAGTCCATCGAGAACTCTTCGGCGATCGGTGCAAACTTCTCGCGCAACACCTCGATACCGAAAGGCAGGGAATCGGCACGGATTTCGTGACGCATGAAGAACCAGCCGACCTGGTTATCCGAGTGGTGGCTCGCTTCGGTGATCCAGCCATTGTGGGCCGCCAGAAAGTTACTGACTTTGGCAACGATGCCAACGCGGTCCGGGCAAGAAATCACCAGCCGAAAAGTGCGCATGAGGGGGAAACTCCAGAACTTCGCAAAGGCGGCCATTCTAGCGACTGCGCGGGAAAACTGCAGTATTGATGACCCTCGAAGCCTCACGGCATCCCGCCGCAGCTTTTTTGACGCGCGCAAACGCCAGAATGATGGCGCAATAATAGCCATGCATGAACAGGCTTGTGTGAATATCTGTGAAGACTCCATCACAATATTTAACTGAATATTCAATTCACGGCTTTTCAACGTAACTAATTCAAATAAAAACTCCGGCTAAATGTTTACTTGATGAAACAGCCTGACTATTATTGCCGCACTGTCCCCTGCCATCGCGCACTCCCACATAAGGTAGTAATCATGTCCTTGATCAACGAATATCGTGCCACCGAAGAAGCTATCAAAGAGCTGCAAGCCCGTTTGAAGAACCTTTCGCAAGACGACAAACTGCAAGCCGAGCTGGAATTCGAAGGCAAACTGCGCACACTGATGGGCGAATATTCCAAATCCCTGCGCGACATCATCGCGCTGCTGGATCCAGAGTCCAAAACCAAAGCACCACGTGGCGGCGCAGCCAAAACTACCGGCACCAAGCGTGCTCGCAAAGTTAAACAATACAAAAACCCACACAACGGCGAAGTCATCGAAACCAAAGGTGGCAACCACAAAACTCTGAAAGAGTGGAAAGCCAAGTGGGGCGGTGACGTGGTTGAAGGCTGGGCTACCCTGCTGGGCTAAGCCGCAACCCTTGTCGCAGAGCGCTTCTGTGACACAAAAAAACGCCAGCGAATGCTGGCGTTTTTTTATGCCCGGCATTCAAGCGCCGGACATGTTCGATTTCAAAGATCCAAACGTTTGCGCAATGCCTGGACATAGTTCTGCCATTCAACCAACACCTCGGCCTGCATCGGCGCAGCACTAAGCAGCCATTGCTCCATGGCCTCGGCAAAAGATTGCAAGGTATTAGGGGCGCCCCACTCCGGCGCGGACAAGCGTTGCCGGCAAAAGATTTTCCAGCGTTCTTGCTCTTCGAAATTCAACGTATCGGGAAAGTTACGTGCTCGATATCGAAACAACAATTCAGGCAAACGTTCATCATCGAACGGCCATTGCTCTCGCGCCAATTGAGCAGGATCGGTCGTCCTCACTTGCTCACATAAACGACGATCGCGATCACCGATAAATCCGTCGTACAACTGTTGTTCGGGATCTTCACTCGAGGTGAAATCTTCGCTGGCATAAATCGCCGAGACTTTATCTTTCCAAACTTGCTGTGCGTCACTTAGTCGCAATGCACGCGCCTGATACAACGCCATGTCCAGACCCAGACGCTGCTGATCTTCAGCCCTCAGCACCGCCAACGGCGCCACCACCGGGCACTTGTTGATGTGAATCAACTTGAGCGGCACCGGCAACTCGCCTTCGGCCAGATCGTCACGGCGGGTATACAGGCGCTGACGCAAAGTTTCGGCATCCAGGTCGAGCAGCCCCTGCGGGTCCAGGTGCAGATCACACACGATCAGCGCGTTCTTGTTGCGCGGATGCCAGGCCAGCGGCAGCACCACGCCGACATAACTGCGCGCAGCGGAGAAACGACCGGAGATGTGCACCATCGGTTGCAACAATCGAATCTGGTCCATGACCTTCTGTTTGCTGCGCAACTGGAACAGCCAGTCATACAGCTTCGGCTGCTTCTCGCGGATCAACCGGGCCAGAGCAATGGTGGCGCGCACGTCCGACAAGGCTTCGTGCGCATTGCCGTGATCGATGTTGTTGGCGGCGGTCAAGCGCTCGAGCTTGAGCGTCACCTTGCCTTCGTCATCGGTCGGCCAGACCAGACCATCCGGGCGCAACGCATAGGCGGCGCGCACGACATCGATCAGGTCCCAGCGACTGTTGCCGCCCTGCCATTCACGGGCATAGGGATCGAAAAAGTTGCGGTACAGGCTGTAGCGGGTCATCTCGTCGTCGAAGCGCAGGGTGTTGTAACCCGCGCCGCAGGTGCCGGGAGCCGCGAGCTGGGCGTGAACCCGGGTCATGAAATCGGCTTCGCTCAAGCCCTGTTCGGCGAGGCGGCTCGGGGTGATGCCAGTGATCGCGCATGCCGCCGGGTGCGGAAGGATGTCTTCGCTGGGCTGGCAGTAGAGATTGACCGGCGCGTCGATTTCGTTGAGTTCGTGGTCGGTGCGGATCCCGGCCACCTGCAACGGGCGGTCGCATCGGGGATTGATGCCGGTGGTTTCGTAGTCGTACCAGAAAATGGAAGTCACGGGCGGTTCCTGAACTGAAGATCGGCAAAGTCTAGGCGTTCGACTGCGGTCGCGGCCAGCGCCGCATCATTCAGTCACCTTTGGTTGAACGATGTGTATGACATAGTTATGTCGTTTCCCCCCGAGAGACTGCTAGCATCGGACGCACTTGCATCCCGATCCGGCAACATCAGGTAGCCCATGCTCGAGACCAAAGCACCGCCAAGGAAAGCACCGCTGGCCCCGCCACTGGACACGCGGCACCAGGTCGAAACGCCGGAAGGCATCGACCTGCCGCTGCGTCCCGCCGGCCTGATGGTGCGTGCTGTGGCGTTCACCCTCGATCTGGGGTTGCGCGGGCTGATTTTGGGCCTGCTGCTCATGGTGCTGGCGTTGCTCGGCAAACTCGGTATCGGCCTGGGCTCACTGCTGCTGTTCGTGGTGAGCTGGTGGTACATGGTGTTGTTCGAGGTGCTGCGTGAGGGCCGCTCACCGGGCAAGCAATGGATGGGCCTGCGGGTGGTGCACGACGACGGCACACCGGTCGGCTGGTCAGCCTCGCTGCTGCGCAACCTGCTGCGTTTTGTCGACCTGATGCCGTTCGGCTATTTCCTCGGTGCGATCAGTTGCCTGCAACACCCGACCTTCAAACGCCTCGGCGACATCGCTGCCGGCACGCTGGTGATCTATAGCGAACGCCCGCTCAAGCGCCCGCAATTGCCCGATGCCGAACCCCGCCGCTCGCCGGTCCCGCTGACCCTGACTGAACAACGCGCCCTGCTCGCTTTCGCCGAGCGCCAGGGTGAACTGTCGACGGCGCGGGTCAACGAACTTGCTGCATTACTCGCCCAGCCACTGCACATCAGTGCGCCGAAAGCCGTCGGTGAACTCAACGGCATCGCGCGCGGCCTGCTGGGTCCGTCATGAAGCAAAGCCTTTTCGAAACTCGCCACAAGGCCGAATGGGAGCGTTTCACCCTCGCCCTCGAACGTCTGGAACGAGGCAAGGACACTTCGCAAGTCGCGGATTTTCCCAAGGCCTATCGCCGTCTCTGCCAGCATCTGGCGCTGGCGCAGGAACGTGGCTACAGCAGTTTTCTGGTCGACTCCTTGCAACAGCAAGTGCTGCGCGGCCATCAACAGCTTTACCGTCATCGCAGCCAGCTCGGCGCTAACGTGCTGGGTTTCATCCTCGCCGGCTTTCCACGGTTGGTGCGCGCCGAATGGCGCTTCGTGCTGGCCGCCGCCCTGTTGTTCTTCGGCAGCCTGGCCGGTTTCGGTTTGCTGGTTTTCCTGTTTCCGGAGCTGGTCTATAACCTGATCCCCGCCGATCAGGTGCGCGAAATGCAAAGCATGTACGACCCCGCCGCCGGCCATCTCGGGCGTTCGGCCGAACGCGCGGCGAGCGAAGACTGGGTGATGTTCGGCTACTACATCATGCACAACATCGGCATCGCCTTTCAGACCTTTGCCAGCGGTTTGCTGCTGGGGGTGGGCAGTGCGTTTTTCCTGTTCTACAACGGGCTGATCATCGGCGCGGTAGCCGGGCATCTCAGTGAGATCGGCTTTGGCCAGACCTTCTGGTCGTTCGTGATCGGGCACGGTGCGTTCGAACTCAGCGCCATCGCTTTGGCCGGTGCGGCGGGATTGAAACTGGGTTGGGCATTGATCGCGCCGGGACGCCTGACACGAATCGAAGCCCTGCAGATTGCGGCGCGCCAGAGCATCCTGCTGATCTGTGGCGTGATGCTGTTTCTGTTGATCGCTGCGTTTATCGAAGCCTACTGGTCGTCGCGCACCGGGGTTACGCCGCAGACCAAATACCTGGTCGGCGCCGGGCTCTGGCTCTGTGTGGCGTTCTATCTGCTGTTCGCCGGAAGGACCCGCCATGCGCCTGAGTGATGCGACCGTGGCGATCCGTCCGCGCACCACCTGGGAAGCCATGGACCTGGGCGTGCTCATGAGCCAGCAACATCGGCGCCTGCTGATGACCAGTTGGGCCATCGTCACACTGCCGCTTTTCGCGGTGCTCAGCCTGTTGTTTTGGGATTCGCCGTCACTCGCCGTGTTCATCTTCTGGTGGCTGAAACCGGCCTACGAACGCTTGCCGCTGTACATCCTGTCCAAGGCGCTGTTCGGCGAAACGCCCACCTTGAAGCAGACCTTGCGCCAATGGCCGCGCCTGCTCAAGCCGCAACTCATCGCCAGCCTGACCTGGCGCCGCTTCAGCCTGAGCCGCAGCTTCCTGCTGCCCGTGCTGCAACTCGAAGGCCTCGACGGCTCGGCCCGCCAGCAGCGTTTGCAGGTGTTGCTGCAACGCAATGCCGGCGCCGCGCAGTGGCTGACGATCATCGGCGTGCATCTGGAAACGGCGCTGTGGATCGGCCTGATGGTGTTGTTCTACCTGCTGCTGCCGCAACAGGTCGAAACCGATTGGGACTGGCAAAGCCTGATCTTCGCGGCCGACTACGAATGGCGCTGGCTGGAGCATCTGACCAATGCGTTCTATGCGCTTATCCTGGTGATCTGGGAGCCGGTGTATGTCGCCTGCGGGTTCAGCCTGTATCTGAACCGCCGCACCGTCCTCGAAGCCTGGGACATCGAACTGGTGTTTCGCCGTTTGCGCCAGCGTTTGAACAGCAGCGCAATCGGCTTGCTACTGGTGGCGTGTCTGCTGTTGCCGGGGTTGCCCTCAGCCTGGGCTGCCGATCCTGCCACGGCTCCGGATGCGCCGCGCCTCTTGAACCAGCCACTGACCAGCGAGGCGTCCCGCAACAGCATCAAGGCCTTGCTCGAACAGCCGCCGTTCAAGAACAAGGAAACCGTCACCCGTTATCGCTTCGGCGAAGATCCCGCTGCTGCCGAAAAACCCAAGGAAGGCGAAGCTCCGCCATGGTTGAAGACCCTGCTCGACTGGCTGGACGGCCGACACCTCGACGGCCTGGCCAAGGCGATTGAAGTCGTGCTGTGGGGCGCGGTGATCGCCGGAATTGGTTGGCTGCTCTGGCGTTATCGGGATTTTCTGCAAGCGTTCGTCGGCCGCCGCCCGCGCTTGCCCGAACAGACCAAAAGGCCCTTGCCACAACAAGCCTTCGGTCTGGATCTGCAAAAGGAAAGCCTGCCCGATGACATCGCCAGCCACGCGGAGCAACTCTGGCAAACCGAACCGCGTGCGGCACTGGGTCTGCTGTACCGGGCACTGCTCAGTCATCTATTGCACGACTTCAACCTGACCCTCAAACCCGCCGACACCGAAAACGAAGTGCTGGCCCGGATCGAACAATTGCAGCGACCGGACCTGCTCACTTATAGCCGTCATCTCACCGGCCACTGGCAGAACATGGCCTACGGGCACCGCGTACCGGCGGCACATCTGCAACAGGAATTGTGTGATGGCTGGCGCACCCTGTTCGGCCACGGAGTTGCCCGTTGAGCCGGCGCACGCTCTGGCTTTTGGGTGGCGCGCTGATCGTCGCCCTGCTCGGTGCGCTGGGCATTTATCTGTACCTCAAAGCCACGCCTTACCAGGCCGAGGTCGATCACGGCCCGTCCCCCGCCGCACAAGCCAATCCCTATCTGGCGGCGGAGATGTTTCTGCGTGAACGCGGAATCGACGTCAGTCATGCCGAAAGCCTCGCCGTGTTGCCCGACATCGACCCGCGCCAGCACACGCTGCTGATGTTCAACGACCGCTCGAAAATGACCCCGCGCCAGGTCGATCAGGTTCTGAACTGGGCCCGGGCCGGCGGAAGGCTGGTGTTCGTCGCCGAATCGATCTGGGATGAGAAGACCGGACAGAGCAACGACCTGCTGCTCGACCGCGTGCAACTGCATCAATCCTTCACCAAGGATCTCAAGGGCACGCCACCGGATGCCGCCGAAGATCCTTACCCCAACCTGACCAAGCTCTATCTGGAAGACGAAGACGCGCCCGCCTATGCCGGGTTCGACACCGCGTTCCACCTCGACGACCCGAAAAACCTCGCCCAGGCCTGGGCCAACAGCGCGAAAGCCACGCACATGATGCAACTGGCTTTCGGCCTCGGCACGATCACCGTGGTCACCGATGCCGACCTGTGGAAAACCCCGGCGATTGCACAGCACGACAATGCCTGGCTGCTCTGGTACCTCAGCGCCGACACCGCCGTGACCTTGTTGTACAACACCGAACACGACGGTCTGTTGACCCTGCTCTGGCGCTATTTCCCGCAAGCCATCGTCGCCCTGTTGGCGCTGATCGGCCTGTGGCTGTGGCATGTCGGCGTGCGTCACGGACCGTTGCAAGCGCCGGCTCCGAGTGGTCGCCGGCAGTTGATGGAACACCTGCGCGCCAGTGCCGATTTCATCCTGCGTCACAACGGTCAACAGACCTTGCTGCAAGCGTTGCAGCAGGACGTCCTGCGCCGCGCCCGCCATCGTCATCCCGGTTTCGACCAACTGAACGTCGCCGAACAATGGCTGGTGCTGTCGCGCCTGACCCGCCAGCCGACCCGTGCCATCAGCCAGGCCCTGAGCCCGGCACCGAAGCGGCGTCTGTCCAGCGCCGAATTCTGCCGTCAGGTCGCCCACCTGCAAGCCTTGAGGAACATGCTATGACCGAACACATCGAACCCGGCTCGCCCAGCCACGCGGCCCAGCAACGCCAGCGCGCCAGCCAGTTGGCCCAAGCGGTGCGCGGTGAATTGCAGAAGGCGCTGATCGGCCAGAACGCTGTGATCGACGACGTGCTGACCGCGCTGATCGCCGGCGGTCACGTGCTGCTCGAAGGCGTTCCCGGCCTTGGCAAAACCTTGTTGGTACGCGCCCTCGCGAAGTGCTTCGGCGGCGAGTTCGCGCGCATTCAGTTCACCCCGGACCTGATGCCCAGCGACGTCACCGGCCACGCGGTCTACGACCTGCAGACCGAGCAATTCAAACTGCGCAAAGGCCCGTTGTTCACCAACCTGCTGCTGGCCGACGAGATCAACCGCGCCCCGGCCAAGACGCAAGCCGCCCTGCTCGAAGCGATGCAGGAACGTCAGGTCACCCTCGAAGGCCGGGCCCTGCCGATTGCCCAGCCATTCATGGTGCTCGCCACGCAGAACCCGATCGAACAGGAAGGCACTTACCCGCTGCCGGAGGCCGAACTCGACCGTTTCATGCTCAAGGTGCGCATGGACTATCCCGACGCCGATCAGGAGCTGGACATGGTGCGTCAGGTCAGCCGCTCGACCCGCGCCGATATGCTCGACGTGCAACCGCTGCGCACCGTGTTGCAGGCCAAGGACGTGCAAGCCCTGCAGCGCATCGCCAGCGATCTGCCGCTGGACGAGCAGGTACTCGATTACGCCGTGCGCCTCGCCCGCAGCACCCGCACCTGGCCGGGGCTGACCCTCGGCGCCGGGCCACGTGCCTCCATTGCACTGGTGCGCTGCGCCCGCGCCCGAGCCCTGTTGCGCGGCGGTGAATTCGTGATTCCCGACGACATCAAGGGCTGCGCACTGGCGGTGTTGCGCCATCGCGTACGCCTTGCACCGGAGCTGGACATCGAAGGGCTGCAAGTCGATCAAGTCCTTCAGCAACTGCTCGACCAAGTACCGGCGCCGCGCCTGTGAAACCCTCGCGCCTGCTGTTGATCTGGCTGGCGATCCTGCTGGTCATCGGCATTGTGCTGGGCGCGTTGCAGGCGCTGGACGTCGAGGTGCCATCGAGCCTGCTGTCGATCAACTGGGGATTGTTGCTGGCGCTGTTTGCGCTGAGCCTGCTCGACGCGCTGCGCCTCAAGCGCCTGCCCTCGCCCCGCGTGCAACGACAGATGCCCGGCAGCCTGGCCCTCGGTCGCTGGAGCGAAATCCGGCTGGAAGTCGAACACGACCTCGACCCACCACTGGCCATTCAACTCTTCGACCACGTACCCGACGGCCTCAGCCATGAAAACCTGCCGCTCTCCACCGAGCTGCAACCCGGCCAGCGCAGCCTGATCGGCTACCGCCTGCGCCCACTCAAACGTGGCCACTTCACTTTCGAAACCTGCGAACTCAACTTGCCGAGCCCCTTCGGCCTGTGGTCCGGCAAACGCCTGCTGAACATCACCGACCACACCCGCGTCTACCCCGACTTCGCCCGTCTCTACGGCGGCCAATTGCTGGCGGTCGACAACTGGCTCAGCCAGCTCGGCGTACGCCAGCGCCAACGCCGTGGCCAAGGGATGGAATTCCATCAACTGCGAGAATTTCGCGAAGGCGACAGCCTGCGCCAGATCGACTGGAAAGCCACCGCCCGCCACCGCACACCGATTGCCCGGGAATACGAAGACGAACGGGATCAACAGATCATTTTTATGCTCGACTGCGGGCGACAGATGCGCAGTCAGGACGGCGAGCTGTCGCATTTCGATCATGCGTTGAATGCGTGTCTGCTGTTGAGTTATGTGGCGCTGCGGCAGGGGGATGCGGTGGGCTTGTCCACCTTCGCCAGCGATCAGCCTCGGTTTATTGCACCGGTCAAAGGTACGGGGCAGCTCAAGGTGTTGCTCAACGGTGTTTATGATCTGGATAGCACGCGACGTTCGGCGGATTATCCGGCGGCGGTGGATCAGTTGTTGGCCAGGCAGAAGCGTCGGGCGCTGGTGGTGTTGGTGACTAATGTGCGGGATGAGGTTGATGAAGAGCTGCTGACTGCCATGACACAACTGGGCAGGCAACACCGCGTACTCATCGCCAGCCTGTACGAAGAAAGGCTCGAACACGTGCGGCTGACTCCGGTTCAATCGCTGACGGAAGCGCTGGCCTATTGTGCAACGGTGGATTACTTGAACGGCACGGCAAGACTCCATGAGCAGTTGAGGACTCATGGACTACCGATCATCAATGCCCGGCCCACCGAACTGGGCGCCGAGTTGGTGGCCCGATATCTGGCCTGGAAAAAAGGCGAGGCCTTGTGACTTCCGGATCAACGGTCCACAACAGGCACAGTCACCCCCTTGCTAACCGAAGTACCGCCGGGGTTTTCCAGGGTGACCCGAAGAGAAACCTGCTCAGAGGTTGAAGTCGGCGACCAGGAGTGCGAGTACTTGCCCTGATTGTCGGTGCTTGATTCCTGGCTTGGCTGTCCATTTCTGGAAACGAAGACTTTCCTGTTCGCCATAGGCTGGCGGGACCGCGTTGCCACAATCAGCGCGGTCATTGTGGTGTACGTGTTAACGAGCACCGGACTGATCGAAGCTGTCACAGACTCGATATCTGCATGGTCAGGAGAATCAAGCGGATCAAGAACCTCATAATTCAAAGTCCCGGATCCGCCAGATGTCTCCTGGACATAGGCAGCCAACTGATGCAAACCAATTTGCGCAGGCATCTCTTGCATCATTGCCAGTCCATTTTCATTGGTCATGGAGGTGCGCGACTGCGAAGTCGGGAAACGCCAAACCACCGGTACGCCTGGTGCAACTCCCCCGTGTCGCTCATAGCGCACTCGGGCCTGTGCTGTCATGGTCTCACCCAGCCAAAATCTGGTTTTGTCACTGGCCAGCTCTGCAACGACCAACTCATCCGGCGGGGCTGACAGTATCAGCGACTTCACATTGTTACCGGCCATACCGCTTCGAACCGAAGCGATCAATCGGGTTTCACCGGGCACCCTCCAGAACTCGATCGTTGCCTTGCCTTGAGCATCAGTGAATGTCGAAGGCAATATTTGTTCACCCTGCCGCCAGCCCACCTCGATCCCTGACAGCGCCTTCTTGCTAAGAGCCGAAACCACGAAAACATGCGCCGACACTTTTTGCCCGGGATTTCCGCTCGACACATCAACGACCAAATCTTCAATCTGGCACGGTTCGTTCATTGAATAACGAAAGTCGACTGAAGCCGAATCAGCGCCACCGGCAACAGAAGCGGTGACGATACCTGGACCCGCGACTTCGGGAACAAAGCTGATCTGCGCAACCCCCCGATAGTTGGTGGAAGTCACCCGAGACTCCTGCTCCGACAACTCCCACCGGATCGGTAAACCTCTCATGGCCTTTCCGGTCAACACATGGGTTACGGTGACTTCAGCGTTCACTGTTGCTCCCCAATCAACGACCTCAAGAACACTACTGGTCGAGGTAATCCGGGCGACAAGGGCTCGACTTCCCAAAGACAGGGGCTGAACAGGAGAACGTTCCAGCAAGCGAAAGGCAGCCAACTGCAAAGACACACTGGCGTCCTTCACATCTGCATCCTTGAGCTCAAAATCCAGCCCCCGCTCATCCAGCGTGTGGAATTCACCCAACACCCGATTGAATTCGAGCCCGACCTCACTCCGGCCGGGATTAACCAGACCCAGCGCTAACTTTTGATCAAGCAAGGGGCTGCCATCCCTCGCAAAAAGCCGGAAACCGAAGGCCTCACCGCGTCTCGGAAACAACGCGTTGGCTGCCCACACATACCGCTGTGAAGCGCTCACGGAAACATCCGGATCCAGATCCAGATCCAGATCCAGCCAGGGATCCGTTGCCAGGGCAGTGAGCTGCGTCCGGGTTTCCGCCGTTGACCCATCGTAAGGATTCGAAGCAACAGCAGTGATGAAGCTTATACCGGCCTGACTCGGCAGTGCATCGTGCCGCGCCCAGCCATCGGCATCTGTCCGTAAGGAAACCGGCCCGGCACTCCCGGTCTGCACCGCGATTTCTGCCCCCTTGACCGGCTGATCATTGAACGCCGAGCCCAAGCGAAACTCGACCCTGGCACGCTCGCCCTTGCTCATGACGGGATCAATGGCAGGACCGCGCGTGGCCAGAATCTTGAGTTTGTGATGGCCCAACTTCAATTGAGTCTGCGCCGTCAGCGACTCTTCATCGATCATGATGGTAGCGGTCTGAGTCATCTCGACATCGGCTGTGCTGTTGGTGAAATCCAGTTGCCTGCGCGCACCACCCGCCGTCATGACGACATCCTCAGTCAGTGGTGGGTTGACCTCCATTCCCGGTGCCAAGGGTGTGATGGCCATTTTCACAGGCAGCCCATGCAGTGCGCTGATCCCATATGGCATATACATCGACTGGTGAGACGTCCACAGGCAGGGATACAACCTGTCGTTACCCGGTTCAGCTGAAACATGATCAAGCATCGCCCGGACCTCACTGGCGAGATCGGCGGCCAGCAGCCGCAAGGGAAACTCGCACTTTTCCGGCAAATGGGAACTGCTGAACGCCAATGTCGAGAACCCGCTGAGATCGGTGCCCGAGGTGATGTGCCACTCAAGGCCGAAAAAAGTCATGACCCGAGGAACATCGACTTGCGGGTCCAGCTGAAACCCCGGTAAAGGGGGCGTATTTGCATTCCAGTGCAGTGCAATCGACTTGCCGATAAAGTTGCTGTTCGCAACGGGATCAATCCGCAGCTTGTGCGCTCTGCCACGCCGACAGACCACACCCTGAATCAGTCGATCGATCGGTTTCCCGTCCAAAGAGAAGTTGACCTGCCCTTTCCATGCGCTGGTGGGCAAAGCTTTGACGGCGAATGAATGTTCATCCACTGGCGCGTCTTCGTGGCGCTGTACCCGCGCGACGATATTCTGGTCACCGGCATTGGCGGGCAAGTAATCCACGCTTGCCCAGCCATCCACGCCCGTGAGGGATGTGACTGTACCCTTCGGTGTTTCAAACTCGACTTTTACGTTACTGACAGGCTGTCTGTCGCCCTTTTGCACATTCACCATGCAGGTGACGATTTCGCTTTCGTCCACCATCGGCAACTTGTTCGGCCCCCAGGTCTTGCCGATCTCGACTCTGTTGTAAGCCAGCGACAGGGCATTGCCTGGCGATAAATGCTGCAACCTGGAACAACCGAGAACCCAATCAAACAGGCCGTCGCGCTTGTCCTCGAAGGTCGTTGTCCAGAGGACTGTACCGTCAACTACAGGCGCAGGAGCCCCGAAGTTCGGTTGAGCGGTTGCTCCGACGTCCTCTTGTGAATCACCATTTGCCCAGATCAGGAAAAAGTTGGCGGCAATCAGAGGATGCTCCGCAGTAATATCCAGATTGACAGGGAATGACTCACCGCGTTCCGGATAGCGGGTCTTCTCCCCCCAGACGGCCGGTGCCCCACCATCGAACCGAGCCTGTAAGGTTTTGAACGGATCGATAGCAAACGCCCGAACTTCGAAGATATGCGTCGCTTCGCCATCGTCGGACAAAGGGCTGGCAACCGAGGCGATAACCCTGCTCACCCCATCCTCGGTTGGCGTGCACAGATAGGTCGCTCGACCTTGAGCATCGGTGGGTGCCCGGTGCAAAACCTTCCCGGCCTTATCCTCTGCCCGCCAGACCACCTCACTCGCTACCGGTGCCTGGGTATAGAAGGATCTGACCTGAACCTGCAGCTCCACCGATTGGTTGTACTCGATGACCGGGTACGTCTCGGCCTGTTTGAGTACGAACAGCTCCAGGAGGTGATGCCCCCAGGAAACCAATAGCGGATACGCTGGCGCCGAGTATTTGCTGTAAATCTTCGCCTCCAGCTCATAAGGTTCTCTGCCTGACGGCTGCGGACAATCCAGCAGCCAGTCCAGACTGATGAGCTGAGATGTTCCCAACTCGGGCTCGGCGGTAATGGCCTCCAGCGGGTTATCTTCAATCCACAGGCTGGCCTCGAGATTTTTCCAGACACTCTGCGGATCAACCTTAAACAAAACCCTGTGATGTTGATCCCCGGTAGCCCCCAGGCAGATCGGCACAACGTTGCCCGCGTCGAAACGTTTGCCATCAATGAGAACGGCCACCCCCCCCAACTCCGGAAGATTCAGCTTTATCTCTATCCCGGTCAGACGAATTTCCACAGAGCTGGGTTCGCCCACACCCCTTGCCGGGCTGCTCAAATTAATCTCCAGCTCATCACCCGCTTGTAAATCCAGGCTGTCCGGCAAATCCTTGCGCATCTCGGTCAGATCAATCGCCAAAGGATCGACATCCTGCAACCCTGTCTTCACCGGCAATTCGATTTCGAACTTTTCGTCACTCCCCCTCTTGTTTACAACCACTAGCCCGGGCGATGACAAATAGGTGGTGTCGTAAAGAAGACGCAGGCCATAACGGATCTCCGCCTGCTGTCCGATCGGCACGATCATCCTTTGCCGAACCGCCGCGCGGTGGGTTAGCGCCATGTACGATACGTTACCGTCGTTCCGGATTTCGACGCCCCCCGGATTGGCCACATCGTCCCAGTGGTCATAGCCCTCAGTCATGTCGCCGTTCATCACGAAATTGTGATCCGTGTCGATGTCGATTTCGTTCATGATTGAGTCCTCTTGGCCTCGACCTTGCGCTCAGCTTCGTTCACCAGTTCCTGCACTTTTCTGGAAAAAGCCAGATCCCCGACCTTGGCGGTGTAAAACACCTTGATCAGGATATCGGTCAGCGATGACAGCATCGGCTTTTGGTTCAAATGCCAGGGAAATACGATCCGCCAGCGCGAAACGACACCGGTGTTTTCGAACGGCAGGGTCATGCCTTCGTCAGCTCTGAGTGATACCACACCGGTATCATCCAGCCCGGTGGACAGGGAAACCTGCTGCCCACTGCTCAGGTTGATCAGCACATCGACAGGCGCAACGCCTCCACCGGAGTGCAGATATTCCAAAGACTCGATCGACGGTTTTGTAGCGATATAGCTGCCGACCTGTATCAGTTTCACCACCACATTTTCGAAGGGCCCGGTGAGCACCGGCAGACTGACTTCGACACGAGAAATCTGGCGGCAGTAATGATCGTGGTAGTCGCGATCGAACAGTAGCTGGATCAGCTCGAAATCCAGTGCGCCCGTTGCCAGCAAGTGGTCCAGCGCATCAGTCCAGTTGTCAAAACCCTTTGGCCGGGTCGCCGGATCATTGAACAATCGTTGTAGCGAAACGGTCTTGACGATCTCCTGGCGTCGCTCATTGCGTTGCAGATATTCCGACCGCATTCGCAACAAACCGGCCTGCAATGTCGCGCCAGCCGTCAAGCCGCGCCGCTGGTCGCTCCAGACATCGGTGTTCAGTTGATAGGCATCGAACTCACAGGTTTCCGCCCGCAAGGCTGTCTGGGCACTCCGGCACAGAGCAACAGCGGCGTCATACGCCTGAAAGTGCAAGGTCTGCAGTTGCCCCATCAACCACTGGTAAAGCTCCAGATTGGTCGCCCGGGTCTGCAGGAACTCGAACAGTCTGAGCGCCTGGCTATTCGCGGCAAGGGTGTGTTCCAGATTGATCCTTGCTGCATTGATGGCCCGTTCCTGACCTGCAATCTGGGCACTGATCGCATTCTTTTCAGTATTGGCCTGTTTACGCAGCAACCACCAATCCTCTCGGCGACGACGATAGCTTTCGGAGGTGGCCGTCTTGTCGGCACTGGCGCGCTGCACGTCTGCGGCCATCCGAAAACCAAATCCCACGGCACTGACCAGATAAGCAGGCTCATGATTGCCATTGGACAATCCAAAGATTTTGGGGAACGCATGGATTACCGCTGCCCCCATCTCAAAGCCAGTGGCCAGAGAAGCGAGGCCCGAAGCGGCTTCAACATGCTCCATGACTTTGAACTCATCGGGAGAAATGTGCTTGTCGTACAGATCGGCGTAGTGCAGCTCTCGCTCTTCGGCCATGGTTCTGCTGTGCTGCAACGCCGTAAGGCTCTCGACCTCACGTGCTATGGATTCTTCCTGTGCCCGACGAGCGAATTCGCCAAGCTCAGTCAAATGGCGTTGCTGCAACGTCTCCTGCTGGACACGATCCTGCTGCTCAAGCAGACGCTGTACTTCGTTCCCCAGCTCCTGCAGGTACTGCACCATCTGCAACGCTGCATTGAACAGTACGTCCCAGCGATAGACCGCAACTCGCAACTGTCCACCCATCGGTCGCACCGGTCCCGCCTTACCGGCTGCCAGGCGATTCAACAACTCACTTGGATCCATGGCGGTAAAAAGAGGGATGGATGCAAGCTTGCCGTCGATTGTCCGACCATGGCGAATGTTGTCGATACGCTGATCAGGCAGGTCAAAGAACGTCAGCAAACGCGGGCTGACCGGTATATTGAAAGAACGCGTGCCGTACACACCCAAATACTGAGTACGCGCAGCCCTGACCGGTAAATCCTCTGTTCGCAGCTGCAATGTCGTTTCAAACTCCGCGAGGGCCGGTCGGGTCTGCATCTCTCCCACAAGTTCACCAAGTTCCTTTGCAACCCAGCGATTGACGCTACGGGTATCCGGCCTGGCTCCCATCAGCGATCGGGCCCGGACATACTGCAGCTTGGCGGCCGTCAGGCTGTCCCGCGTCATCTGGCGATAGAGCCAGTCACCCCAGGCGATGAGGTTGTTCACATACTCGAGGAAAATCACGACCTTGTAATGCCAGGGCGATGAATAGGCGATGGCATCCGGATCCCCCGGTGCGAAGACTTCATAGCAATAGCAGATGTCGGGCTTTTCCACGTCCAGAGGCCGGCAATGCCAGTATTGCGGCCTTGCCGGGGTATCACCCTGCGCCGGTTTAGCGGGCGACTGCGGCTCGAATATGAAATGCAGCCAGCGCTGGGCCGCCTCAAAACGGTTCTCGTCACGCAGCCGGACGGCAATCAGATGTGGCAGGTGAAAAAACAGCTCCCAGAAAAACAGACCATTGGCACCATCGAACGGACCGTTCGGCTCGACCTGGCTTTCGGGCAAAGGCGGCTCCTTCGGAAACTGCGTCGCCCAGTCCAGCAACACGCCGATCGATACACTGGAGCGCAACACCAGTTCGTGACCGATCAACGTATTGAGCCGGACGTATTTCAACTTCAGAACGTTTGCCGGTTGGTTGAAGGCCAGAAACTGGGCGCCCTGCGCATCGGTGTCATGGATGTACGGTAGAGGTCCATGATCACCGAGCGTGGCGGGGACTGTCAGGACGAGGGTTCGCTCACCGTAGTCTGCGGCGCCTGTCAGTTTCACGGTGAGCGTGCTGCTGTTGAACCCTGTTCGCTTGATCTCCTGCCATTTCGTTGCCCATCCACCGGAACTCGAGTAACTGGCAGTAACTGGGTCCGGGTCACCACCAGTGGTGAATTCGACTTTCAGCGTGAACTCAACGTTCGTGCCAACGCCACGTGAGACATGGGCACAATGCCCCTGAACCCAGAGCGAGTGCTCAGTAGCGCTGTTACGCACGATATAAGCCTTGATCCCCAGGTACTCGGCCAGCGTGCCGGGCTTGGTGATCTCACTGTCAACGGCCGGAAACAGCTTCGGCTGCATCTTTTGCTGAAGCGTACGGCGCTCGACAAACAGGTGATTGGCCAGGTAATCCATGACCGCCGTTTCGTCCTTCACTTTGCGAAACAGCGAGTCACGGGTTTCATAGATAGCGACAGACACCACAGACGACGTACCGACTTTGGGCTCGGCATTGGTCACATGTACCGCCAGCCTGCCCTTGGGATACGAGGTATCGATCTCGTCGCGCAAAATTACCGCGACCAGCCGGCAACCCTTCGAAACGTCCTTGTCCGTCTGCAGCAGATGCAAGCGAATGGGTGGCGACCAGCTGTCGTCCAGCGCGATGAACGCCACCATGACTTCCAGCTCATGGAGGCTTTGCAGTTGACCCGCGTTATCGAAAACACCCGGGCGCCATTGGACCCAGACCATGCACGCCCGGCCTTCCCAAAAGACCATCCGACAATCCAGCACAGTGTCATCGGTGGGAATGTCGGCAGATTTCCATTCTCGCCAGTCAGTCGGGTTGACCGATGGCGAGTCGAAGGCGAGTTTGATGTTCGCTTCACGCCAGAACCAGCCAAAAGGTGCAACACGTTGCCTGCCCACCAGGTAATAATGCGTCTCCAGCGGATTGGCCCCATCCAGATAACCGGTCTTGACGTTCAGATTGCACGTTTCTTCAAAGCTGCGCAGGTAGCGCTGAGCGCCCTTGAGCACCGAATCGTCAGTGATCGAGGTCTGATTCACATAACTCTCAAGAGCCCTGAACAAACCGGTTTTGCGGATGCGCACATAAGGCGTGATGTAATCCTCAGGTGTGCACAACAGCAGCATGCTTGCCGACCACGACCCGTAACTGCTGGCGAGATCCCACTCTTGCAGAAGGTCAGGATCGAACTCCCGCCCGTCGTACCCCGGTTCAAATTTCTGCAACACCGCAAAAAGGTAGGACTGCAAACAGCTCCTGGCCTCCGCCACCCACGAGGTTTCAATTTCGTCGCTGTCCAGCGGATCGGTGCGCAGCCATTCCCAGAGGTCATCCGCCGATTGGGTATTCATCGGAAAGGGATGACTGGCCTTGTCATGTTTTGCGTGAAGACAGAAATCAATCAACGCATTGCGACGCAGGGCTGACAGCTCACCTGAAGTTTTGTTGAGCATCACCATCTCCTGTCACTGTTTGCGTTGCTTGCGGGGCGCCGGTACTCGCCGGCGATGAAGAAGGTTTTCGACAAACCACACTTCCCGGAATTTAACGGACGTCGAGTTTTGGGCTGTCGCTGTAACCTTGACGTTGACCCGCTCGGTACCGGTGAATGTCACCTCGGTACGCCCCTGTTGATCAGTGACAGTCTCGATCTCACCCTGAGGCAGCGGATCGAGTTTCCAGGTCACCGAGGCGCCTGCGATGGGGTTGTCGTAGTCGTCCAGGACAATGGCGCGGTAGGTCACCGGCGTTCCGATCAGCACGGTGCTGTCGGGCACGGGGAAAGGGTTTTGGGCTCTCAAATGGAGTGTGGCCATATCCGGCCCGATTTCGATCCTCGGTGCGGCCGTCTCCTCACCCAGATCCAGCCTGAAAACGGGAGTGACGCTGCCCATCCGGCTGTCCGGGAAAAACTTCACCGTCGCCGTGCCGTTGACGTCGGTGGTGATCATTGAAGTTTCAAACCGGCCCAGCGTGGTGGCGCAATGAACATTGACGTTCAATCGCGCCTGGCCTTCGCGGTTCTTTACCGTTACGGTAAATTCGGCAAATTCGTCCGGTTTGTTAGCGATCAACCTGACGGGGTCGGGCACCGTCGTCCAGTGCACGATCACGTCCAGCCCCACGGCCATGACGTCGTCAGCGTAATTCGGTTCGGTCGTGGTCGTCAGGCTGGCTCTGACAAGGTCTGCGACGTACTCATAGTCGGCATATTCGCTGTCCGGTGGCAGCTTCCCGAGCTCGAGGAGTGTCCTGGCACTCTGACCGGTCTTTTGGGCAAACAAGCGAATGCGTGTCAGCACATCGAGCTGTTGCAGGGTCACGACCAGGCCTTTCGACGGATTCACATGGGCAGCGCAGATGCGCACCTCATCCACGCTCCAGTTGAACAGCTCGGCGAGCCACTTCGCGGCTCGCTCCTGGACCAGCTCAAGCCCGTGATTGCTCAGGTTGGCCGGCAGCGCGTTAACGCGGCGCAGATAGTCAACCAGCCTCGTTTCCGGCTGATCACTCATGCCCAGGGCACGTTTGTAGACTGTCAGGTAATACAACGCTGAAAGGTCGAATGCGTCGACCGAGTGCAGACCGAACCATTCGCGATACCCGGTCGCGATGAAGTGAGTGAGAAATTCACCGCTGAGTTCCAGCCTCGCGACCACGGCGCTGCGTCTCGAGAACTCGGCCAACACCTGCAGAACAGGATCGCTCGACGGGTCTTCCCGCCGCAGCACAGTAGCGCTGTCCTTGGAGGCTTCCGGCAATCCGAGCACCTGAGCCAATACGAAATGCACATTTGCGCCGGACCAGCCAAGCACCTGCAGAACCAGATCCGGCTTCAGACCGCTATAAGCAGCCAACCCCTCCTGAACCATACTGTTCTGACTGGCGCGGCAACGCAGCACCACCGCCAGAATCAGCGCCACCAGACCTGTATCGAGGCTCCCCGTCTCCAACAACACGGCCCGCTCCGTCATTTCCCGGGCGTGGGCTTCGTAGGTCTGATCCGCTGACTCAACAAAATCACGAATCAGTCCCTGTTCGTCAACCAACGCCCTCAACGCCCGCAGCCACTGGCGATTGTTCGACAAGGGCTCGATACCGGCCATTTTCAGTACATCTTCCGTCACCCGAGCCACCGGGACCTGCCGACGCCATTGATCAAACAACGAGAGTTGTCTTTCATCGGGCCGGCTCGGTGGCCAGGCTGTTGCTTGTTGCACCACCCAGTGCACCGGCAACTGCGCGGTCCGGGCCCATTGCACGCCATCCATCAAGGCATGCATCACACTCAGTACGTCCGGCTTACCCGCTGATTGTTGGTTGTTGATCTGCGGCACGCCGGCCAGTGCGTTCACCCAGACCTGACCTCCCGTCAGATTCAACAACAGGACCGCCTCGATCGGAGTAATCCCCAGTAACCGGGGCAGCCTGACCATGCGATAAAAACCGGACACGATCGGCAAGCTGCACTTGAGTTCAGCCAGGCCGTGAGCGGCGGCAATCAGGTTGGCGAGGTAAAAATAGGTTTCCAGATCAATACCCAGGCCTGCGCACAATTGCTTGACCGTAATCAGGTCGGCAGCGGTCACGGGAATCACCGGGAAGGATCGGTCATCAAGTACCAAAGGACGAGAACCGGTGGCACCACTGTTGAAAACTCGATCGTATTGGGCACGCTCCGTGCCGCGCCCGAAAACGCAAAGCGGCCCGATAAAGGCGGCGAAGTCTTCTGCGGTGCATCCAAAGACCTCCCGCAGTGCCTGGAACAGCCCGATAGCTCGCAGAGTATTGCTTGTGATCCAGTAGCGAGAGGGGGTCGGCGGGGGCACTTCAGCGAGCATTGCCGCAACGATCAGTCGATCGGTTTCGTCACTGGCCAACCGCAACCAGTCAGTCAGTCGCAATATACGATTGGCACGATCAACCCGCTCGGAATGGTCGGGCTCGTCGGGCTCGTCGGGCTCGTCGGGCTCGTCGGGCCTCCCCATATTCTCGAAACGATTGAGAAGGCCCGAGTCCGTTTTGACAATGGTAATGGACGGGGTCTTTGCCTCATGAACAAAGACAGACCCATGGTCCTTGCCTGTAACAGGGCCCGTGACGACACCCGGCGCATTTTCGGACAGGAAGGGAGTGAAACCTTCAATCGAAAGCAATGCCTCAAGCGCCGGCGTATCCAGCTTCGTTCTTTCATTGAAAACGTGGACGAGCCTCAGATTACCAATCGAAATTCCCTTGAGACCGAGGTATTTCTGGTAGAACTCGTCGCCCCCGTCTGGAAAATGACTCGCCTCGGTCAGGATTGTCCGCTGTGATGGACTCAACCGTGAAGCTTGAACGAGGGCGTCATCCGACTTGTCGCTCCACGGTGCCGAACGAAGAAAGCACGGATACTGCAAATCGCACAGACGCACCACGCTGCCCACCGATTCGCCATGTCCCTTCAGTACATGATCGAGCGTAACCCAAGGCCAGTGAAAGGGCAGTTCCCGAGGAAAGGCCTTCTGGTTCAACGCCTCATCGAGGTTTTGAATGGGCCCCTGCGTGGCGGTGATGAAGTGCTCCATGATGTGGCTGATCACTTCCACCGACGGCACTGCACCATGGACGGCCTTGACATCGATCAGCAGTTTTTCGAGATCCGTACGCCGGCCAACCAGCGGAAGGTCCTTGCCATCGGTTTCCCCCAGCCGATGCAATGCCCAATGCAACAGGGCTGTCAGATACGCCGCAGGCGAGTGAATGGCTTCGATCGCATCAGGCGGGCATAACGCGTCGAAGTTCGGCTTGAACAACAAGGCGTAAGTCGGACCGTTATTGAGCCCCGAACGCGCAACAGCTCTGGCATCTCTGGCAGTCAACTGGTGTTCGATGAACTGCCGCAATACCACGGTCGACAGCACATTGAGGCGCTGCTGGAACTCCCCGGCCTGCTGCCGGTTCAGGCCAAAATCGTGCATCAACCCGTCGACGCCTTTCTGCGCCAGTACGGCAACCGATCCCCCCGCCTTGAAAAAACGTGTCAGAGCCGTCGTGGACGAGCGCTTGGGTTTACCGACCGCTTGAGTGAACATCTTCTGAGCGATCTGAGCGGGAGAGCGGTACATGTGGATGCTCCTGGGTCTGAAACGAGTTCCAGTAAAGGAACGGCGCCTTTCGCATGGTGCCTGCAAAGGATTTGGCGTCATCGAGCGGGTGGCGTCTACTGTCAGAACTGACAGTAGACTTGACCTTTGGTCGGATTAAGCCTGACTTGGCGGTTCGTCAGGCGGCGCGACATCGAATCGCTTGCTGTCCGCTGGCATGGAATGTTTTCCACCCACGACCTGTACGGCACAGGCCCATTGCGGGCCAGCAGGCAGATTTCGCTCCGATATTCCGGCCCAACGTCCGCCGTTGGTCACAAGAGACTTGGCATGTTTATCCTCGGAGTCATACCAGGCGACCACATCAACCTTCGGACCCGCCAGAGCACCGCCTGCGAATCTGGGCGTTGCTCCCTCCCACTTGCCCTCCGACGGTTCGTTGAATGAGGGTGGGGGCGCAAGGCGCTGCAGGGGTCTTGCCTCGGACCAACCGGAGTGGAACTCCCCCTTGCGCTGCTCGGTGACGAGTGAAAGGTCGGTGCCGGTCCCTGGGATTTCGATCCGGCAAAACCATGTCCCGTTTTCCTGGACCTTGGCCTGCCCCAGCTCCGCACCACCCGGCAAAGCAACCACGACGGTATCTCTTGCGTATCCGAACCCGCAGATCACCGCAGTACGTCCGACAGCCTCACCACTACCTGGCGTTTCAATGTATGCCTTGTCGGGAACGATCGTGACCTGCACATCCTCGCTAAGTGGCGACTCCTGATCCTTGAAATACTGCCTGGCTTTCAGTACGCATGGCCCCACTGGCCGTGTGAAATTCTGTTTGAAATATCCATCGCCAAAATGCGGATAAATACGAAAGGGAACGCCGTCGAGATACACATCGACCTCAGTCTGGACGAATCCTTTCCCTGCTCTGGCATAACCTTCGACCGTGAATGTACGGGGGACCGATGTTCTTGTTGTTGGAAAGTCGATCCTTGGCGCATACAAAACCACTTTGAAAGCGACCGAAGTGCTGGGCAGCGATTGCAAGTCACCCAGCACCTGTATGGCGAAAACGGTTTGGGTCAGGTAGTCGAGTTCCGTGAGCTGTACCGACCAGGCATTCCCTGTTGCGAGCGTCTCTCCCAACCGGTCGAGGGTCACGAAATCGAAAACGCTGATCGTGAAGCCGTCGATCCCGCCGGTGCCGTGCAATACCGGCAAATGATCCGTTTGCCCACCGGGTGGTGGGGTGATCACCGGTACGCTCACCGCTATATCGAAGGACATGGACACCGGATTAGAGGTTTGCCCGCCGAAAGTCTGCGTGACCGTGACCGTGTGCCTGCCGGGGCGAAACGCCGTGGGGCGCTGTAAGTCCCATTGCCCGTTCTTGTCCGTATCCGTAACCGGATAGGGGGTAGTATCGTCGCTGAACTTGATCGTCAGCACCGCTCCCGGCCAGCATTGGCCAGCAACCGTTGCAAACAAGCCGTTCGGGGTCACTTTTTCGATAACGGCAGGGGGGGCGGAGATGACCACCGAAACAGGCGGTTGAACCCTTTCTGATTGCAGCGTTGTGAACCACTGAATGGCCGTAACCTGATACGTACCAGGAGCCCAGCGTGCTGTTGCCGTGCTGGTCCAGGTCGTATCTTCGGGAACGTCGACGATCGGCACGATCGCGGAGCTGGCGCCCTCCAGTCGGACCTCGATTCTGGAGGCCGGTTGACCGGACCAGTTCCTGCCCGTACCGGAAAACGTAGGAATGCCGTCCGGGCTGACGCGCACATTCAATGTTGGACGAGGAACAGGCACCACGACCGTGGTGCTCTCCGGCGCCCAATCCGAATAGATCGGCTGCCCTGCACCGTCGGGCACACTTTGTCGGCCGCCGATCAGCAAAGTGCTCGGCAACCAATCGGGAAAGGCTACCGTCCAGGGCGAAGTTGCTACGGTAAAAGAGTGGAAAGGCGTCATGTTGCCCTGGACGTGGAAATCGAACGTCGCGCCGATATGTCCGACACCTCCGAGGGTCACCTTGCCTTGGGCATCGACCTGTACGGTCAGTTTGCTCGGTTGCGGGGGTCTTATTTTAAATGGCCGATAATCGCTTCGATCGGAAGGCACTCCCAAAGTCTGCTGGGCAGTAAGGCGGACTTCGCCGGGAGCGATACTGGCCGGGATAACGACCGGTACACTCCAGTCATTCCCTGCTACCGATTGAGGAGTGCCAACCACCGCATCATTCAGATCGAGATGGATCCTCATGATGGCCCCGACCTCGCCCCCGGTGCCGCTGACCGTGAATGAACGGTTCTGTTCTGATTGGGCGGCGGGTTGGGTAATGACAGGCAATCCGGGCAAAACGAAAACAGGCACCTTGTCGGACCATGTCGTTTCCCCGGCATAGTCCTGGCTTACATGAAAAGTGAACCGCCCGATGGGGAGCGGTGTGGTCAGCCGTATGCTCCACTGTCCGCCTTGGGCCGTTCCAGATCCATAGAGAATCACCCCACTATCAGCCTCGTAGACCTTGATTGTCGCTCCCGAATGGCCCTTGCCATTGATCACCGGTTGACGCTCTCGCAGCGAGTCACCGGATTTTGGAGAGTCAATGGTGACAGCAGCCACCACCAGATTCACAGTGACACGGTTGGACTCGTCTGAAACAGAATTCCGGATAGTCTGTTTGGCGTAGAAAGTCAGCGTCTCAAGGCCGGGGGGAAAGGCGACAGAGGCAGTCCACCCTCCATCGGTCGCAATAACCGCAGTAGCGAGTTGAGCACCGCCATTGGCATTATGCAGGGTGATAGTTCCAGCGTTAGGAATGCCTCGCGTGCCGGTAACCGTGAATGGAGTCGTTGCCACATTCCCTGAGGGGCTTGTAATGACGGGCGTGGCGGGCTTGAAGGTGAGGACGATGTCCACATCCATTTCTACGTCACTGGCACCAGATCTGTCATAAATGTATTTGAAGTAAACAGTGGCGCTCCCGCTCGGTGAATTAATCCACCCGGTAGCTTCCAGCGTATTCCACTGGCCGTTTTGGTTACCTATATCATTCCAGGTGAAATCCCATGTGTTCTGACTGCTGGCTCTGACATATAAGTTGCCCTTTGTCCCTCCATTAGCCTTGGCGTTATAACGTGATGTTCTGCACTTGAATTGACTACCGTCCGCAGTAAATTCACTGAAAAATTCCAAACTGCACCAATAGGCAGTGCCTGCAACGGTTTTGTACGCTCTGATCTCTTGTCGTTCCTCCAAAACTTCATCTGACTGGATGAATGATGGCAACGTCGAAATGCTCGTGTCTGGAACATCATTTTCAATGGTGCCTTCTTCATGATCTTCCATAACCTGCTCCTCGACGGGATGTATAGGACACGAGCTGACCGTTCTCATTAATGCCAATTCGGTTATGGCCGACACCTGTAAAATCTGACAGTCCCGACAAACGGTAACTCTTCCCACAGCCCGGTTCGGCAGCGTCCTGCAAGTCGTAACAACGGGCTACGACGGCTTGTGCCATTGCCTACAAATCACTCAGAATCCGCCGGCTTGTGCGCCTTGGCGTTGCCCCGTAACTTGATCGTGTCGCTGCCATTCAGCGGCCGGGTTTAGTCGCTCGGGCAGGTATTACGAAAGGTGTATAAGCGTCATCAAGTCGGGTACTCCCTATCCCCGCACTCGATGGTGGCTGTACGCAGGGCGCCCTCGGGCGCGCCGGTTTTTCGTAATTCCTCCCGGTCGACTAACCTGCGTTCAGCCGCCACCCCTCGTTTAGTCGCGAGGTGGTGGCAGGCCCACTAGAGGATTTACGTTTATGTTCAAAGCAACTCCAAATCCACCACTGGACACCGACCCAACAGAACCGTCCGATCAACCCGATCCGGTCTCCCCCTACGCCTCCGTCGATTCAAAGAAACTCCACGACGCCGCTCACCGGGCTCTGGATTTCTACCTCAATCCCTCGCCCGAAAAACCGCGCAATTCCGTGGATCGCGGCATGCAGATGTTCAAGGTCGATCCCGAGATCAACCCCGAAGCCATCGCCATCCAGACCTACGAAACCTTTTCGTCAGTCAGCATCCTGCTGCTCGACCTGGCCGACAGCCTGGACGACAAGCCGCGGCATCTGGCGATGGCGATCTATCAGTTGAGTGAGTTGGGGTTGTTGCTGGTGGAGAAGACGCTGGATAACGAGCGGGCGATTGCGATAACCGCATAAGAAAAAAGGCCACAACCTTCGTCAGGTTGTGGCCCTTTTTTGTTTTCAGGCCGAGGCCGGCAACGGCTGAAAACTGAAATACTGCTTCAACGCCTCGACCAGTTGCCCATACTCGGGCGGTGTCCGGTACAGGCTGAAGCCGGCGTCGTAGTGTCGGGGGGTCGCGTCTTCGTGGCACCACAGGCAACAAGCCGTCAGGTCGATAACCTGCTGACAACCCTCGCCCAAGGGGATTTTCAGGCGCAGGTTGAACTCGGCACCGATCATCATCGGCAACTGGCTGATGAGCATCAAACCGTCTTCGGACACATTGCCCAGAAAGCCGATGGGTTTGTCGGTGACGCTGTTGAACACTCGCAGAAAATACGGCAGCTGATGCCGTTCGATTCGACGGTCGGTAAACATACTCAGTTCGCCATGCAAGGCTCCATCACAGAGCCGCACTCTCGCTTCGGAACGGACCTGTGCGTCAGGTTCGCTCTCCCCGCTCCCGGTGTGGCGCTCGCCACGTGCATCTCATGCCAGTCGCAGGTGTTGCGCCGGTACAGAATTCGATCTGCACCGGTTTCATTCGACTATAGCTCACCCTATACAAGCAGCCAGCTTTTGTATGACAACCGCCATCAGAACCGGGTTGGACGGACCACGGCGGCAGCGCTGCGAGTCGGGTAGTGACCCAGGCTCTGCAGGGTTTCCAGACGCGCGCGGGCGCGGTAGGCGTATTCGCTGTTGGGGTACGAGGCGATGATGAACTGATAGGTCTGCGCCGCATCGACGAACATTTTCTGCCGCTCGAGGCACTGGCCGCGCATCATCGACACTTCCGGCCACACGTAAGGGCGGGCACGGCTGGCGCGTTCGACCTTGGACAGTTCGAGCATCACTTGCTCGCAGTTGCCCCGGTCGTAGGCGCTGTAGGCGTTGTTCAAATGATGGTTCATCGACCAACGGGTGCAGCCCGAAGCGGCGAGGACGCTGAGGGCAAGGGCGGCAATGGGCACGAATCGCATGGGGGGGGTTCTCCTGTCTTGTGCTCTGTATCGACCCCTGGTCGGAAATCTTCAGGCGCGTTTGTCCCAAAGTTGCCGTGTTCAATAAAGAAAGTATTAAGTAGTGCAAACGAACAATGACTACACCCCAAGAGCATAGTAGCCTTCGCTGGCGCTTGAACTTGAGGAGTCTTTGCATGTCCGTCCGTCGTACCAAAATCGTCGCTACCCTTGGCCCGGCCAGTAACTCGCCGGAAGTTCTCGAACAGCTGATTCTGGCTGGCCTGGACGTCGCCCGTCTGAACTTCTCCCACGGCACCCCCGACGAGCACAAGGCTCGCGCGAAGCTGGTGCGTGACCTCGCTGCCAAGCACGGCCGCTTCGTCGCCTTGCTGGGTGACCTGCAAGGCCCGAAAATCCGAATCGCCAAATTCGCCAACAAGCGCATCGAGCTGAAGATCGGTGACCAGTTCACCTTCTCCACCAGCCATCCGCTGACCGAAGGCAACCAGCAGGTGGTCGGCATCGACTACCCGGACCTGGTCAAGGACTGCGGCGTGGGCGACGAGCTGCTGCTCGACGACGGCCGCGTGGTCATGCGCGTTGAAACCGCCACCGCGACCGAGCTGAACTGCGTCGTGACCATCGGCGGCCCGCTGTCCGACCACAAAGGCATCAACCGTCGCGGTGGCGGCCTGACCGCTCCGGCCCTGACTGAAAAAGACAAGGCCGACATCAAGCTCGCCGCTGAAATGGAAGTCGACTACCTCGCCGTGTCCTTCCCGCGTGACGCTGCCGACATGAACTACGCCCGTCAACTGCGCGACGAAGCCGGCGGCACCGCCTGGCTGGTGGCGAAGATCGAACGCGCCGAAGCCGTGGCCGACGACGAAACCCTCGACGGCCTGATCAAGGCTTCCGACGCCGTGATGGTTGCCCGTGGCGACCTGGGTGTGGAAATCGGCGACGCCGAACTGGTGGGCATCCAGAAGAAAATCATTCTGCACGCACGCCGCCACAACAAAGCGGTGATCGTGGCGACCCAGATGATGGAGTCGATGATCCAGAACCCGATGCCGACCCGCGCCGAAGTGTCCGACGTGGCCAACGCCGTGCTCGACTACACCGACGCCGTGATGCTGTCTGCCGAATCCGCTGCCGGCGCCTATCCGCTGGAAGCCGTGCAGGCAATGGCGCGCATCTGCGTCGGCGCTGAAAAGCACCCGACCAGCAAGACTTCCAGCCACCGTATCGGCAAGGAATTCGAGCGCTGCGACGAGAGCATCGCGCTGGCGACCATGTACACCGCCAACCACTTCCCGGGCGTCAAGGCGATCATCGCGCTGACCGAAAGCGGCTACACCCCGCTGATCATGTCGCGTATCCGTTCGTCGGTGCCGATCTACTGCTTCACCCCGCACCGCGAAGCCCAGGCCCGCGCGGCGATGTTCCGTGGCGTGTACACCGTACCGTTCGACCCGGCTTCGCTGGCCCCGAACGAAGTCAGCCAGAAAGCCATCGACGAGCTGGTCAAGCGCGGCGTGGTCGAGAAAGGCGACTGGGTCATCCTGACCAAGGGCGACAGCTACCACACCACCGGCGGCACCAACGGCATGAAGATCCTGCACGTGGGCGACCCGCAGGTCTGAGTGACCGGTTGCTGAAAACGAAAAGCCCCGCCATGTGAATGGCGGGGCTTTTTCATTTCAGATTGATCGTTCCCACGCTCCGTGTGGGAATGCCTCAATGGACGCTCCGCGTCCGCTTCGGCATGGGACGCGGAGCGTCCCGGCTGTATTCCCACGCAGAGCGTGGGAACGATCGGTGCACGGAGTGCGGCGGCGGTCGGCGGATATCTCAATGGCGTTTGATGAACCCGGTCAACGCCGCCAACGCCTCCGGCGAGCGCAGCCGCTGGGTGAACAACGCGCCCTCCTCCTCGATCACCTTGCGAATCAACTCGCGATCCGGCGCGCGCATCAGTTGCTTGCTGATCCGCACCGCTTCAGCCGGCAACTCGTCAAACCGCAACGCCATCTCCCGCGCCTTGCCCAACGCGGCTTCGCCACTGCCCAGCGCCTCGGTTGCGATCCCCCATTGCGCCGCCTGCTCACCGGTAAAACCCTCACCCAGCAGCAACAACTCCGACGCTTTGGCCTGCCCCAACAAACGCGGCAGGATCAGGCTGGAGCCAAACTCCGGGCACAACCCGAGATTAACGAACGGCATGCGCAACCGTGCATCCCGCGCCACGTACACCAGATCGCAATGCAGCAACAGCGTCGTGCCGATCCCCACCGCCGCCCCGGCCACCGCGGCGATCACCGGTTTGCGGCACTCCAGCAAATTGAGCATGAAGTGAAACACCGGGCTGTCGAGGTCGCTCGGCGGTTGCTGGATGAAGTCGGCGATGTCGTTGCCGGCGGTGAAACACTCAGCGCTGCCGGTGATCAGCACGGCGTTGATTTCGGGGTCGTGATTCGCCTGTTTGAGCGCATCGGCCAACTGGCTGTACATGGCGCGGGTCAGGGCGTTTTTCTTGTCGGGACGGTTGAGGCGCAGGGTCAGCAAACCGCGTTCGCGGTGCAGCAGGATGGCTTCGGGCATGGCAGGTCTCGCGTCTGAGAATTCAGCGCTCAACCACGGCTCAGGAAGACATCAGCCAGCAGTTGATTGCGCGGCAGTCCGGCCAGGAACAGACGCTTGGCAAACGCGTCGACACTGGCAGTCGAGCCGCAGACTAAGGCCAGGGTTTGTCGGGAGACAAGGCGCAGTTGCGCCAAAGCGCCCGGCAACTCGGCCGCCGTCCACCCTTCGACGCTGAGGTTTTCCCGCTGCGCGGCCAGTGCTTCAAGGGGTTTGGCCAGGTAATGCCCGTCGGCATCATGGGCCAGATGAATGACGCGGATGGCGCCCCGATGATCGTGACGCAAGGCTTCGCGCAACACACCGAACAACGGGCCGAGCCCGGTGCCGGCGGCGAGCAGCCACAGCGGCCGGTCATGCCAGTCCGGGTCGTAATGCAACGCACCGCCGCGCAGTTCGCCGAGGCGGATCGGGTCGCCGATCTGTAGGCGGCGCGCGGCATCGCTGAATTCGCCGGGCTGGCGGCAATCGAGGTGGAACTCGAGAAAGCGGTCTTCTTCCGGCAGGCTCGCCAGCGAATAAGGACGCGCAATGTGGCCGGCCCATAGCACCAGATGCTGGCCGGCGCTGTAGCGCAACGGCCGCTGGGGTGTCAGGCGCAATCGCAGCACGCTGTCGCCGAGCCAGTCCAGCGCTTCGACCGTGGCCGGGCGACCATCGGTGACGGGGTCGAAAGTATGCACCTGCAAGTCTTCGATCACCTGGCACTGACAGGCCAGCCGCCAGCCCTGATCACGCTGCTCGGCGCTCAAGGCATCGGGGCGACTGTCGGCGGGCAAGCCCTGCACGCATTGCACCAGACACGCATGGCAACTGCCGGCGCGGCAGCTATAAGGCACCGCCACACCGTTCTGATTGAGGGCATCGAGCAGGTTGCTGCCCGCTGCCACCGACCACTGTCGTTCACCGACCCGCAGTTCAGGCATCGACGTTCTCCCACGCGGCTGCGCAACGGTTGCGCCCGTCACGCTTGGCCCGGTAGAGCGCCTGATCGGCACGCTGCAAGGCATCGTCCAGATCATCGCCCAGTTCCAGCAGGGTCATGCCGGCGGACAGGCTCAGGTTTTTCACATTCAGGCCCACCAGTTCGACGTCGGTGAAGGCGATGCGCAGCCGTTCGCAACAGGCGGTCAGGCGCTCGGCGTTGCAATCGGGCAGCAGCACCACGAATTCTTCACCACCATAACGCGCCAGCACATCGCCGTCGCGCAGACAGGCCCCGGCCACCCCGGCGAAGGCTTGCAACACCTGATCGCCGGCGGCATGGCCGTGAATATCGTTGATGCGCTTGAAGTGGTCGAGGTCGATCAGCGCCAGGCCATGCACCACGTCGGCCTCCATCGCATTCAGCTCGCGGGTGGCCAGGCGCAGGAAATGCCGGCGATTGAACAGCCCGGTCAATTCGTCGGTGGCCACCAGGTCTTCGAGCTGGCGCATCATCCCGCGCAGGGTGTCCTGATGCGCCTGCAAGGCGAACCGCCGCTGGCGCATGCGTTGGCGCGACGTCTGGACGAAACGCGCGTAAATCACCAGCCACGCCAGCACGATCAGCAGAATGCACGCCTGCAACGCGGACAGCGCCGGATCGTGAAGACGCATGTGATAACCGTCCCACAGCGTGATGGCGCAGAAGCTGAAGAACACCAGCATCGCGCAGCGCACGAACGCCCGTTGTGAAAGATGGAACAGGCCGAACAGCAGGATCAGCACATAAAAGACCAGAAACTCGCCCCGAGCCTCCTCCAGATGTGCAATCAGCCACGTCTGCCAGCCGAGGCCAAGCAGCACTTGTGCTTCCGTCAGGCTCGGGTCGGAAAAACGCAGGTTGCAGCCAGAAAAGAATAGGGCAAACAGGGTCGCCTGACTGATTACCACCAGTGCGCTGCCGACGGCGACGCCGGCCAGTGAGTCATTGTAATGACCAGTGAAATACGCCAGCCACAGCAGCAGCAAAGCCAATCCATAGGTGGCTGCAGCGAGGGCGAAGCGTTTGAGCAAAAGACGTTGAATGGCGTTATGGGTCAATCGTTGACTCACCGTGCGATAAGAGGCTGACCGAGTGTCCTACTCTACAGACCGGCTGCCACTTTAGTGGCGTAGTCGATAAATGACCATTGATTTTCGGGCCGGGTATTTGGCGTCAAAAACCTGCAGCCATGCGACCAACGAATAACTCCCGGCAGATGTGCCCGCCACCGAGGCGCGGTATACTGCCGCGCCTTTTTAGCGTCGCGCCAGCAGCCCCGGCGTGCCTTGAAAGGTGTCTGCGACCGACCGATGCACCCAAGCCGCAGGCACCTTATTGAATGTTCCCGTCTTTTAGAGGAGCGCGACTCATGACCGTGATCAAGCAAGACGACCTGATTCAGAGCGTTGCCGACGCCCTGCAGTTCATTTCCTATTACCACCCCGTGGACTTCATCCAGGCGATGCACGAAGCCTACCTGCGCGAAGAATCGCCAGCGGCCCGTGACTCGATGGCGCAGATCCTGATCAACTCGCGCATGTGCGCCACCGGCCACCGGCCGATCTGCCAGGACACCGGCATCGTGACCGTGTTCGTGCGGGTGGGCATGGACGTGCGTTGGGATGGCGCGACCATGAGCCTGGACGACATGATCAACGAAGGCGTGCGCCGCGCCTACAACCTGCCGGAAAACGTCCTGCGTGCTTCGATCCTGGCCGACCCGGCCGGTGCGCGTAAGAACACCAAGGACAACACCCCGGCGGTCATCCACTACTCCATCGTTCCGGGTAACACCGTGGAAGTGGACGTGGCGGCCAAGGGCGGCGGTTCCGAGAACAAGTCGAAAATGGCCATGCTCAACCCGTCCGACTCGATCGTCGACTGGGTACTCAAGACCGTTCCGACCATGGGCGCCGGCTGGTGCCCGCCGGGCATGCTGGGCATCGGCATCGGCGGCACCGCCGAGAAAGCCGCTGTGATGGCCAAGGAAGTGTTGATGGAATCCATCGACATTCACGAGCTCAAGGCCCGTGGCCCGCAGAACCGCATCGAAGAAATGCGTCTGGAGCTGTTCGAGAAGGTCAACCAGCTGGGCATCGGCGCCCAGGGCCTCGGTGGCCTGACCACCGTGCTCGACGTGAAGATCATGGACTACCCGACCCACGCCGCCTCACTGCCGGTGTGCATGATCCCGAACTGCGCCGCCACCCGTCACGCGCACTTCGTGCTCGACGGTTCCGGCCCTGCATCGCTGGAAGCGCCACCGCTGGACGCCTACCCGGAAATCGTCTGGGAAGCCGGCCCGTCGGCCCGTCGCGTCAACCTCGACACCCTGACCCCGGAAGACGTGCAGAGCTGGAAGCCGGGCGAAACCGTCCTGCTCAACGGCAAGATGCTCACCGGTCGCGACGCCGCGCACAAGCGCATGGTCGAGATGTTGAACAAGGGCGAAACCCTGCCGGTGGACCTCAAAGGTCGCTTCATCTACTACGTCGGCCCGGTTGATCCGGTCGGTGACGAAGTGGTTGGCCCGGCTGGCCCGACCACCGCCACGCGGATGGACAAGTTCACCCGTCAGATCCTCGAGCAGACCGGCCTGTTGGGCATGATCGGCAAGTCCGAGCGTGGCCCGACCGCCATCGACGCGATCAAGGACAACAAGGCCGTGTACCTGATGGCCGTCGGCGGTGCCGCTTACCTGGTGGCGCAAGCGATCAAGAAGTCCAAGGTCCTGGCGTTCGCCGAGCTGGGCATGGAAGCGATCTACGAGTTCGAGGTCAAGGACATGCCGGTCACCGTCGCGGTGGACAGCAAAGGTGAATCGGTGCACATCACCGGTCCTGCGATCTGGCAACAGAAGATCAGCGAAAGCCTGGCGGTTGAAGTGCAGTAAGCGCTTCATCCGTCAGTGAAAAGGCCGGGCGCTCAGCAATGACCGCCCGGCCTTTTTTTCGCCTGCCATAAAGTGCAGACAAAGACACCTGTCAGATCTGACAGGTGTCGAAGGAAAAATGCTCTGTTAGCGTGCAATCTCGGCATTCACTGGTTGCGTTGCTATGGTTCCTGATGCAGATGCGCTCGTCACCCCGCCCTCCATTGCCAAAACTGCGTCCATTGCCACCAATGGACGCAGTTGGGGGGAGATCGGTGCGACCGGGCAACGGTCTTACTCACTGACGTTGCCGATCATCGCTGCGCGCTCGCTCAATCCTGACCTGCAACTGGTCTATGACGGCAACGCGGGTAACGGCAAGTGCGGCCTCGGCTGGGACTTGCCGCTGCCAGTCATCTCCCGCAAGACCAGCAAGGGCGTACCGAAATACGCACCCGACGACGTCATGCAGGCGGACGGCACCGATCTGCGACCCGAACTGACAACCCGCGGCAAGATCAAGGCAACCCGGCGCACCCGTGGCAAGGGCAAGAACGCCCGCAAGTTTTCCGTGGTGCGCTACATCCCTCGCCTGGAAAGTACGTTCGACCGCTACGAACGCTGGACCTCTGCCGACGGCAATACCTTCTGGATCGTGTTCCGCGCTGACGGCTCGCAAGATTGCTATGGCAATAACCCGGGCTCACGCATCTACGACCCGGCAGACCCAGGCAATATCGCCACGTGGTTGCTGGTGGAAACCCGGAACGCGGTGGGAGAAAACATCTTTTACGAATACAAGGCCGATGACAAAGTCGCCGACGCTCGTTTTGATTACCAGGCCCAACGTTATTTGCGTCAGGTCTGTTACTGCAACAAGAGCGCCAGCACTGATCTGTATTGCCTTGGTAATGAGCAGCCAGAACTGCTGGACTGGCTGTTCCGGCTGGTCGTCGACTACGGCGAACGCGTCGCTGGCTATGACGACATCCCACCGTACACGGCCGCCAACGAAAACGCCTGGACGGTGCGCTCCGATCCGTTTCGCATGCATCGTTTCGGCTTCGAGGTCGGCACCCGGCGCCTGTGTCGGCAGTTTCTGCTGTTCAACCACACCGGCCCCGCTCCGGCCCTGGTCAATCGCCTGTTACTGGAACACGAAACCACGCCGCAGCAATACAACCAGCTGAAAGCCGCGCATCACATGAGTTATGACGCCGCCGGCCAGGTCAAACACACGCCTCCGATCGAGTATTTCAATCAGGCTCTTGTGCTCAATACACTGCCCCAAGCCTTCCTTGCACTTGATCGCATGCCCGGCCTCGACAACGGCCAGCCCTATCATTGCGTCGATCTCTATGGTGAAGGTTTGCCCGGTTTCCTTTGCCAGTACAACAACGCCTGGTACTACCGCGAACCCTTGCGCGGCACACCCGGGACGGACGAGATCAACTACGACCCATGGTCTTTGCTGCCATTGATCCCCAATGCCGACAGCAGTAAATCAGTGCTGCAGATCCTCACCGATCTTACCGGCAACGGACGTCTGGACTGGGTGGTCGCGCAGCTCGGTGGCAGCGGTTATTACACGCTCAACCCGGATCGAAACTGGTCATTGTTCAAACCTTTCAGCCAGTTCCCTGTGGAATTTTTCCATTATTCAGCGCGAATGGGCGACTTTAGCGGTGACGGGCTGGACTCGATGGCCCTCATCGGCCCGAACAGCGTGCGGGTGTATGCGAACCTGAGGGAAAAGGGCTTCGCTCCCGGCCAGGATGTACCCCATGCCCCGGACAGATTGCCGCTGTTCAGCGATGACAAAAGCGCACTGGTGACCTTCAGCAACATGGGCGCCAGTGGAATGGAGCTATGCCGGATTCGCCACGATGAAATCCGTTGCTGGATCAGCCTCGGCCATGGTCGGTTCGCAGAAGGTTTCAAGTTGAGCGACTTGCCGTTCAACTATGGCGAGTTCGATGCCGACCGGGTGCGTATCGCCGATCTGGACGGCTCCGGTGCCCCGGCCTTCATTTACCTGTCTTCGGATTATTTCGAAATCTGGCTCAACCAGGGCGGCAATGGCCTGGCCGCGACGCCGGTACGCGTCCCATGGCCCAGAGGCGTGCGCTATGACAACCTCTGCCAGGTGACCTTCGCCGATCTGCAAGGCATTGGCTGCGCCAGCCTGCTGCTGACCGTGCCACACATGAAACCGCGGCACTGGGTGTATCACTTTGTCAGTGAGCGGCCGTACCTGCTTACCGGCTGCAATAACAACATGGGCTACAGCGCCACCCTGAGTTATCGCAGCAGCGCACAGTTCTGGCTGGATGAAAAACGCCAGGAGCTGATCGCACGCAGGCGCCCGGTCTGCCATCTGCCGTTCCCGCAGATGGTGCTCGAATGGTTGCGTCAGGATGATGAAGTTACCGGTAATTACCTGATGCAGTTCCACGAGTATTTCGAGGGTTACTACGACGGGCTCGAGCGCGAATTTCGCGGCTTCGGCCGGGTCTGTCAGATCGACAGCGAACTGGAATCGGGCAAGGCCGAGAGCGGCCATACGGCGCCGATGCGGATGACGCACTGGTTTCATACCGGCAAAAGTATCGATCTGGCTTTGAACAATATTGGCGACCTCGACGATGAGATACAGCCACTGTGCCCCACTGTCATTTCAGCCTACGACACAAAACTTCGCAAAGAGCGCATTCGCAAGCGACGCAAGGCCGACGACCCCGAAATTGCCTACGCCCTGGCGGGTCGCCTGCTTCGCACCGAAGTCTGCCAGGCAGACGACCCTGCCCCTGCGCGCCTGTTCTCTCTGAACGAGTCCCGCTATCGGGTGCGGGTCGTCAACGAAAGCCCATCCAGCCTGCTGGTGCTGGAACTGGAAAGCCGCAGCCAACAATACGAACGTTTCATGGACGACCCTAACTGTCAGCACGTGGTCAATCTGGCGTGGAACGAATACGGCCAACTGACTCACAGCCTGACGGTTGCCTGCGCGCGCCGTCGAACCGAAACAGACGAACCGCCCTTCGATCAAGAGGATCAGCGGCGCGCCTGGGTGGACAGTCACGATGAGCAACAGCGGCACTTCTATCTGGCGGAAACCCTTGCCGAGCACACGCACCTGATCACTGACGGCCACTGGCTGCTCAATCTGCCCTTGCGCAAGCGCGGCAATGCGCTGATGTTGCCCAAGGGGGCATTGCCGGGTGGATTGACTGCGGACGCAATCAGTTTCGAAAACGTCGTCCTACACAAAGACAGTGCGCAATGGACAGCGGCCCGCGAGCTGACCTCGCTCTCGCAACAAACCTATCTGGAGGCGGCCGGCGAGATTCTGTATCCGCCATTGGCGGGGCCAACCGAGCAGGCGCTGTTCGACAAAAAAGCGCTGGCGGCCTACGACGACGTCCCGATTGTCATTCGGGACGAGTTGGCAAAAATCGGCTATGCCCCGATGAAGCTGTTCTTCCCGGAAGACCCGGCACAGGATCTGCTGCAAAACCTGTGGTCGGCACGGAGCGGCTTCTTTACTTACGACAATGCCAACGGTTTTTATCACGTCACCGATGTGCAACCGACCGCCAGCCATGGCGCAACCCACATCACCCGGGACGCAGACCATCTGCTGACCATTGCCATAAGACCGCCGGACGGCTGCGTCACGACAGTGACCTACGACATGCACACACTGCTGCCGTGGAGTCTCACCGACCCCAACGAGAATATTCACGAAGTGCTGTACGAAGCGGGGGGGCATCCCATCGCGCACAGTTCTCATGGAACCGAAGGGGGCGTGCGCGCCGGTTTCGAACCTCTGTCCGTTTATCCACCTCAGTCTGATCTGAGCGTCGAGTTTGCCCTCGCCAATCCGAAAACCGTGCTGGCGTCCGCTGCCGGCGTGGTGCGCACCGATCTGTTCAGCTGGATGCCATTGCTCCCAATCAAAACGGCGCGGCTCAAAAGAAAGCAATGGATCGCCAACGGCCTGATCCTGCCCGACGGGCACATACGCGCATCGGCCCTGCGCGGGTTGACCAGGCTGAAAAAACGCACCGCCAACGAACAGACCCTGCTCAAGATCATCCTGACCGCCCTCAGGCAGCCGGTTCACAGCCTCAACCTGGTTGCCGACCGCTACCACACCGACCCGTTGCAACAGATTCAGATGACCCTTCGCTACGTCGACGGATTCGGCCGGGAACTGCAAAGCAAACAGCTAGTGCCGCCGGGCGATGCCTTTGTGGCCACGTCCGATAACGGCCTCGAGACCGGCGCCGACGGCAAGCCGATTGAAATGCCCGCCGCGCGTCGCTGGCGGGTCATGGGACGCATCGAATACAACCACAAGGGCGAACCGATTCGGACCTATCGCCCTTATTTCCTCAACACCCATCGCTGCATCAATGACAGCGCCATGCGTGAGCACGGCTATCACGACCAAATGTTCTACGACGCGTTGGGGCGTCCGGTCCGGACACTCAATGCCTTGGGCGATCTGGCGTTCGAGCTTCTGCATCCGTGGTTCAAACTCAGTTACGACTTCAACGATACCCACGAACCAGCGCCCGCCGGGCCGGCGAAGAAAACCACGCCGGCAAAACCTGCAAAACGGGTCAAGTCATGAACACCGGCGTGCACCATCTCACACCGAAGATGTCGGTAATCGGCCCCCGTGGCGAGGCTGTCAGGCACGTTGACTATCTGCGCACGGTGGCCGGCGGAGAGGTGCGAGCGCTCATCAACCGACTGCAATATGACGTGGCCGGCCACCTGGTTGCACAGCGAGATCCGCGCCTGTCCACACCCAATACAACAACGGTGCACAGACTCGATGGCATGGCGGTCAGAACCCACAACGTCGACGGCGGAGAACACACTGTCCTGCCCGGCCTCGGCAGCGAGCTACTGCAGAGCTGGGATGCAAAGGACAATCACCGGGAGATGGGCTACGACCCGCAACTGCGGCTGCGGAGCGTCACGGAAAACGGGGTAACCGGCATCGAAAACTTCAACTACGACGACGCCCTGGCCGACCCGACGCACAACCTGCGCGGTCAGATGACGGCGCTAAGCGATCCATCGGGCACGTTACAAATCAACAGTTTCGCCATGAGCGGCCCGTCACTGGAAGAAACCCGCACCTTCAAGGACGGCAAGATCTGCACCAGCCGCCAGCGCTTCAGCGCCGTCGGTGCGCGGCTGCAAATCACCGACGCCGGCGGGCATGTACAGCAATCGACCTACGACATCGCCGGGCAGCTTATTCAAGTGCAGCTGCAACTCAGAGGACAAAACCTCCAGAATATTTTGAACGGCGCGACTTACAACGCTGCCGGCCAGATCACCGAGCAACGGCTCGGCAACGGCGTGACCAGCCACTGGCACTACCGGCAGGCCGACGGATGCCTGCTTCGCCAATATGCGCAAAAGGCATCAGAACCGGCGGTTCAGGATTTCGAGTATGAGTACGACGCAGCAGGAAACGTCATCCGGATTGTCGCTCCCACCTACAAAACGACGTTTTTCCGCAACCAGCGGGTCGACGGTGAACGTGCATTTGTCTATGACTCGATGTACCGGCTGAAGCACGCCACTGGTTACAGCGACGCCCCGCCCGCAGACAACCCCGGGCGGCCGCAACCCACCGATCCCAATGACCGACTCAACTACGTCGAGTCTTTCGAATACGACGATGGCAACAACCTGAAGAAATTGACCCACGTTCGCGACGGCAACACCTACACCCGCGAGATGTTCATTGACCCTGCGAGCAATCGCGGTGTGCGCTGGAAAACGGGGGATCCGGTCCCTGATTTCGGCGCTCTGTTCGACCCTGCCGGCAATCTCAGGCATCTGCAGGCCGACCAGCCGCTCGACTGGAACAGCCGCAACCAACTGCAATCGCTGACCCTCGTCGAACATGACAGCGGGCCATCGGATCAGGAGCTGTACCAATACAGCCAGGGCACCAGGGTCTACAAACGTCACGAAACCCACACCAGCAAAGTCAGCCACGTGGATGAAGTACATTACGTGGGAAGTCTGGAAATCCGCACCAAAAGCAGCGGTGAGGAATTGCACCGGATCACTGTCGCAACCGGTATCGGTGAGGTGACTTGCCTGCACTGGGTAGCCGGAAAGCCGCCGGGCATCGATGTTGATCAGGTGCGTTATTCCCATTCCGACCACCTGGGATCGAGCGTGACGGAGATTGATCAACGGGCGCAGATAATCAGCCGCGAAAGCTACTACGCCTTCGGCGGCACCGCGTCGATGGCGGCCCGCTCGCAGATCGAAGCAGACTACAAGTTCATCCGCTACTCAGGCGAGGAAGCGGACGCCACCGGGCTTTATTACTACGGCGCGCGGTATTACGCGCCGTGGTTGTGTCGCTGGGTCAGCAGCGACCCGGCCGGGGATGAGGACGGGCTGAACCGGTACGCATTTGTCGGGAACAACCCGATGACATACGTCGACACTAACGGGCAGACCAGGACACCTGCAGAGCTGAAAAGGCAGGCTGACTACTCGATGAACTTCCTGAGTGCAGCCAACAGGCAAATGGACGTTCTCGAACGACAGATTGACAACCTTTCGAGTCGGAGTCGGTTCCGTACCGTCACCACTGCAAAATTTGTCGTACAAGTCTCGAAGGTTCTTGCCAGTTGGTTCTCCACAAACGATCTCTTCAGTGCGGTGGAAACATTCGCCGGAGGAGATCCTTATTCATCAATGGTGGGTGAACTCAAGGGGCTGACCATCGGCAACTTCACCGCTGATCGTTCCGCTGAACTGGTCGATATGGCCTTTTCAAACTTTCAGGACGTTTCCAACCCTCTGATACCCCGCAAAGCCGATATATCGGCTGAATCAATCTCGCAACAGGCGAGGGGTGTGGAAAGTGGCCCCCTCGATGCTTTCATGCACATCAGATCTTTTGAGCCAAAGGACGCCATCGAAGCCTCGGTCAATGCCATCTCCGCCACCGGGGGATCACAACTCTACGGCGTCGGAGAATTAATAGAACTCGCGAAAGTGGCAGAACAGGGAAGCAGGGCCGAAGAAGGCATGTTTTCACAAGAGATCGACGCGCATCTGAATGCGCTCGACGCATTGCGTGAGAAAGTTGTCAGAGTATCCAATGCCGGCCAAATAGCCTTCAGCGAGCTTGGGGTCAACGAGTTCTACAACTCGGATGTCGATCATCTACTCGATCTGGGGCAAGGGAGAGTCGGCACTCAACAAGCCAGATCAGTCAGACTCGATAATCTGCACGCACTCACTGAAAAAGCCTTGTACGTTGTCGATGACAGAAAGCAAATGCTCAAGACCTATGGCAGGCGGAACGCGCACAAACAGAAGAACAACTAACAACCGACAGGTGATCAAACCGGGCACGCAAAGGTGAAAATCTGGTCAAGTGGCAATGATGGACACCCAGGGTCATCAGGGGAAAATCACTGACATGCTCCGCAGTCTGGCAAACACGCTTCGACACCACCGGGCCAGACAGAGGGCAGCCCGTGAACACACGGATTTTATAGTGTGATAACACTGCCAGCACCCGGCGACATGCTATCGTGCCCGCCCGTCCTGCCATCCGTTTGCCCCAGCATGCTGCCGACTTCCCGTACCCTGCGTCTGTCGTTGTATACCCTGCTGATCATCGCCGGTGCCGCCCTTGCTGCAACGCTTGCGATCCGCCACGCCGAGCGCCAGGCGCTGGAAGAAGACGCCGCGCGGGCCAATCAACAGCTGGCGCTGTACGCCAACTCGCTGCATACCCTGATCGACCGCTATCGCGCCCTTCCAGCCGTGCTGGCGCTGGACCCGCAATTGCGTGCGGCGCTGGCCGGCCCGGTCGACGCCGAACAGCAAGCGGCGCTCAACCTGAAACTGGAAAAGATCAACGGCGCGGCGCAGTCCTCGACGCTGGAACTGCTCGACCACACAGGCCTTGCGGTGGCAGCCAGCAACTGGCGTCTGCCCAGCAGTTACGTCGGTCACAACTACGGCTTTCGCCCCTATTTCAGTCAGACCCGCACCCAGGGCACCGGGCGTTTCTACGCGGTTGGCGTGACCAGCGGGATTCCCGGTTACTTCCTGTCCAGCGCGGTGCTCGGCGACAACGGCGAGTTCCTCGGGGCGATGGTGGTCAAGCTCGAATTCCCCGAACTCGAACGCGAATGGAGCCAAGGCAATGACACCCTGCTGGTCAGCGATGCGCGCGGGATCATCTTCATCGCCAACCAGCCCGGCTGGCGCTATCGCCTGCTGCACCCGCTGAGCCCGGCCGATTACCGCGAGATCAAGGCCACCCGCCAATACGACAAACAGTCGCTGGTACCGCTGACGCATCTGGCGCTGCGCAGCTTCGATGACAACAGTGATCTGCGCCGCGTCGAAGGCCCGCAAGGCACGGCGGATTACCTGTGGGAATCGCTGCCGCTGAGCGCCGAAGGCTGGACCCTGCATCTGCTGCGGCGCCCGCAAATATCTTTCGAGGATCAGCGCAATGCCGGGCTCGCCGCCGCCGGAGTATGGCTGGCGCTGGTGTTCCTGCTGCTGTTCCTCAATCAGCGCTGGCGCCTGGCGAAGATGCGCCAGCGTAGCCGCGAAGAGCTTGAGCAACTGGTCGAGGAACGCACCCGGGATTTGCGCACCGCCCAGGACGGTCTGGTGCAGTCGGCAAAACTGGCGGCACTGGGGCAGATGTCCGCCGCGCTGGCCCACGAAATCAATCAGCCGTTGACCGCCCAGCGCATGCAACTGGCGACCCTGCGTCTGCTGCTCGATCATGGCCGGGTCGATGACGCCTACAAGGCGCTCAAACCGGTGGATGACATGCTCACGCGCATGGCCGCCCTCACCGGCCACCTGAAAACCTTCGCCCGCAAGAGCCCCAGCGGTTTGCGCGAACGGCTGGATCTGGCGACGGTGGTCGATCAGGCCCTGCAATTGCTCGATACGCGTCTGCGCGATGAACAGGTCAGTCTGGTGCTGCACCTGACCCGTCCGGCCTGGGTGCGTGGCGATGCGATCCGTCTGGAGCAGGTGCTGATCAACCTGCTGCGCAATGCCCTCGATGCCATGCAGGGCAAACCCTGCAAGCGTCTGGAAATCCGCCTGGAAGCCGACGAGCAACTGTGGCGCCTGAGCGTCATCGACAACGGCGGCGGCATCGCCGAAGAACATCTGGGTCAGGTGTTCGATCCGTTCTTCACCACCAAACCGGTGGGTGACGGGCTGGGTCTGGGGCTGGCGGTTTCCTTTGCCATCGTCCATGAATCCGGCGGGCGTCTGTGCGCCGAGAATGGCGATAATGGCGCAGTGTTCAGCCTGACCTTGCCGATCGATCTGGAGGCGCACATCTGATGCTCAACTCGGTGATGGTGGTCGATGACGAAAGCAGTATTCGCAGTGCCGTCGAACAGTGGCTGAGCCTGTCCGGGTTCGAGGTGCAGCTGTTCAGCCGCGCCGAGGAATGCCTGGCGGCGCTGCCCGCGCATTTTGCCGGGGTGATTGTCAGCGACGTGCGCATGCCCGGGCTCAGCGGTCTTGAACTGCTGGCCGAAGTGCAGCGCCGGGATCCCGACCTGCCGGTGATTCTGCTGACCGGCCACGGCGATGTGCCGATGGCGGTCGAAGCGATGCGCGACGGCGCCTACGATTTTCTGGAAAAACCGTTCAGCCCCGAGACCCTGCTCGGCAGCCTGCGCCGGGCGCTGGACAAGCGTCGCTTGGTGCTGGAAAACCGCGCCCTGCACGAACAGGCCGACAACCGCGCCAGGCTGGATGCGACGTTGCTCGGTGTATCCCGCGGCTTGCAGACCTTGCGCCGACAGGTGCTGGACCTGGCAACGCTGCCGGTCAACGTGCTGATCCGTGGCGAGACCGGCAGCGGCAAGGAACTGGTTGCCCGTTGCCTGCACGACTTCGGCCCGCGCGCCGACAAGCCGTTCGTGGCGCTGAACTGCGCGGCGATCCCCGAGCAGTTGTTCGAAGCCGAGTTGTTCGGGCATGAGAGCGGCGCGTTCACCGGGGCCTCCGGCAAGCGCATCGGCAAGCTGGAATACGCCGATGGCGGCACGCTGTTTCTCGATGAAATCGAAAGCATGCCCTTGGCTCAGCAGGTGAAACTGCTGCGGGTGTTGCAAGAGCAGAAGCTGGAGCGGCTGGGGTCGAACCAGAGCATTCGGGTGGACTTGCGGATCGTCGCGGCGACCAAACCCGACTTGCTGGATGAAGCGCGGGCCGGGCGTTTTCGTGAAGACCTGGCGTATCGCCTGAACGTCGCCGAGCTGCGACTGCCGCCGCTGCGGGATCGTCGGGAGGACATTCCGCTGTTGTTCGAATCCTTCGCCCAGAGCGCCGCCCAGCGCTTGGGCCGCACGTTCCCGCCGCTCAGTGGCGCGCAGTTGAGTCATCTGCTGAGTCATGACTGGCCGGGTAATGTGCGGGAGCTGGCGAACGTCGCCGAGCGGCAGGTGCTGGGGCTGGATGAACCGGTGCAGGGGATTGATCCGGGGCAGTCGCTGGCGGCGCAGCAGGAAGCGTTTGAGGCGCAGTGTTTGCGGGCTGCTTTGACCCGGCACAAGGGGGATGTGAAAGCCGTGCTTGAAGAACTGCAACTGCCGCGTCGTACGTTTAATGAAAAGATGCAGCGGCATGGGTTGAGTCGGGAAATGTTTTTGGTTGATTGAGTTCGGCTGGATATTTTTCGCGTGGCTGAAATCCATCCCCCTCACCCCAGCCCTCTCCCCCAAGGGGGCGAGGGGGAAAGGGAGCCGATTTGCGCTGGTTTTCAAACCTGAGTTCGACTCGATATCTCAGGTCGGTGCACCTCGAATAATCTACTCCGTCAGTCCCCTCTCCCTCCGGGCGGTCCGACGTTTCGGGAGGGCTAGGGTGAGGGGGCTTTTGATTCAAGCCCCCATAAGCGGAAATCCGCTCATTCATTCCGGATCATCGGCAAAATCCCGCTCAACCCATCTCCCCAGCCCCTCTAAACCGGCCCTCCCCCCGTTGGCACAGCTCCTGCTATAGCCCTCGCAGGCTGCGTTCCAACGCGCTCCACAAAAACAATTAAACGAAGGATCCTTCAATGGATAACTCCAACGCCCTGCCCCTTGGGTCGGCTGCCGTGCCGGCCAAAGAACGAACCACCGCCAGTCGCATCAAGTCGATCTTCAGCGGTTCCGTCGGCAACATGGTCGAGTGGTACGACTGGTACGTCTATGCCGCCTTCTCGCTGTACTTCGCCAAAGCCTTCTTTCCCAAAGGCGACACCACCGCCCAACTGCTCAACACCGCCGCGATCTTCGCCGTGGGCTTCCTGATGCGCCCGATCGGTGGCTGGCTGATGGGCCTGTACGCCGACAAGGTCGGACGCAAAAAGGCCCTGATGGCCTCGGTTTACCTGATGTGCTTCGGCTCGCTGATCATCGCCCTGAGCCCGGGTTATGAAACCATCGGTGTCGGCGCGCCGATCCTGCTGGTGTTCGCCCGCCTGCTGCAAGGCCTGTCGGTCGGTGGCGAATACGGCACCTCGGCGACTTATCTGTCGGAGATGGCGACCAAGGATCGTCGCGGCTTCTTCTCCAGCTTCCAGTACGTGACCCTGATTTCCGGCCAGCTCATCGCGCTGGGCGTACTGATCGTGCTGCAACAGTTCCTGACCACCGAAGAGCTGTACGCGTGGGGCTGGCGTATTCCGTTCGCCATCGGCGCGCTGTGCGCAATCGTGGCGCTGTACCTGCGTCGCGGCATGGAAGAAACCGAGTCGTTCACCAAGAAAGAGAAGTCCAAGGAAAGCGCCATGCGCACCTTGCTTCGTCATCCGAAGGAACTGCTCACCGTGGTCGGCCTGACCATGGGCGGTACGCTGGCGTTCTACACCTACACCACCTACATGCAGAAATACCTGGTGAACACCGTCGGCATGAGCATCTCCGACTCCACCACCATTTCTGCCGCCACGCTGTTCCTGTTCATGTGCCTGCAACCGATCATCGGCGGCCTGTCCGATAAAATCGGTCGTCGTCCGATCCTGATCGCCTTCGGCGTGCTCGGTACGATCTTCACCGTGCCGATCCTGATGACCCTGCACACCATCCAGACCTGGTGGGGTGCGTTCTTCCTGATCATGGCGGCGCTGATCATCGTCAGCGGCTACACCTCGATCAACGCCGTGGTGAAGGCCGAGCTGTTCCCGACCGAAATCCGCGCCCTGGGCGTCGGCCTGCCGTACGCACTGACCGTGTCGATCTTCGGCGGCACCGCCGAATACATCGCACTGTGGTTCAAGAGCATCGGCATGGAAACCGGTTACTACTGGTACGTGACCGCGTGCATCGCGGTGTCCCTGCTGGTGTACATCACCATGAAAGACACGCAGAAACACTCGCGTATCGTCACTGACTGATCGCAAAAAAACGCGCGAAGGTGCAAGACCTTCGCGCGTTTCTTTTCTGTCCGATTTCCCGATCAGGACAATTCGGCAACCCCCTGTTTGCTGCCATAGCGCTTCTGCGCATACGACGCCCCGACGATCATCACCAACAGAATCCCCGCCAGCACCGCCGACGAACCGATGGTGCCGAAATCCAGCCCACCCTTCTCATGGGACTTGGTCATCAAGTCGCCCAAGGTCGCGCCAAACGGCCGGGTCAGCACGAACGCCACCCAGAACAACGCCACCGACGAAATCTTCGTGAAGTACTTGAGCAGCACGACCACACCAATCGCCGAGCCGATCAACAGCGCGCCACCGGCAAAGCCCAGGCCGGAGTCGTCCGCCAGGTAATCGCCGAGCGCGGTGCCCAGGGTGTTGGAGAACAGAATCGCCATCCAGTAGAACATCTCGCCGCGAAAGCTCTGCACCTTGGTGACGTTGAGCGAGTCGCCGCTCAGGCGCCAAGCCGCGAAGATCGCCAGCAGGATCGCGATCAGGATCATGGAACCGGTGGCGTAACCCAGTTCCAGCGTGCGGTCCATGAAGTCGGACATGGTGGTGCCGGCGGTGCTGGTCGACAGGATCACGATCCAGTACAGCAACGGCTTGTAAGTCTTGGACATCAACTGCGCGACCAGCGTCAGGACAAACACGCTGATCAGGATCAGCGAGCTGATGGCGTAGCCGACGTTAAGGGTCATCGACAACAAATCCCCCGCGGTTTCCCCCAGGGTCGTCGCGCAGATTTTCATGACCCAGAAGGCCAGGGTGATTTGAGGCAGTTTGTTCATCGCGGGCAACGCTCCAGTGTGTGACGGCCGGTTTTTGGCTTTATGGCCGTGGGCAGACTGGCGTTGCGCGGGTGAAAAACCGGTCGGGAATCCATGAAAATTCTGTCACACACGCAAAAAACGGCGATTAATCACCGGTTAATGCCCCTGCCGCATCCTGCACCTACCTGATCGATTAACTGCGCGACGCTCGCTCCGACGACGAAAGCGAATTGAATGTGTCGCCCTTAATATCAATTTAATCGATTGTTTCTAGCATTATTTTGCGCTTTTTAATCAATTTAGTTGGCGTAGCATGAACCCCATGCGAAACACATCGCCAACGAATTTCGAATCTGGAGAACGACCATGAAAACCAAACTGATCCTCGCCCTGACCCTGTCCGTACTGGCCGCCAACACTTTTGCCGCCGACGGTTCGGACAAAACCAAATCCGCCGACTTCATTTCCGGCGCCAGCGCTGCCATCGAAACCAGCCACACCGGCGCCTACGCTGCCGATGGTTTCGATAAAACCAACGTTGGCAAAGCCGTTGCTGCCGATGGTTTCGATAAAACCGGCACTGCCAACGCCATCGCTGCAGACGGTTTCGATAAAACCGGTACCGCCAACGCCATCGCCGCTGACGGCTTTGATAAAACCGGTACCGCCGCTGCCATCAGCTGATTGCCAGAATGCAGACACCAAAGCCCGGCCATTGCCGGGCTTGTTCATTTCCAAAGGTCGGTATTTGATCTTCGCGGATCGGACTTGCACTATTGGTCGCTTATAGAAGCCTTCAGGATCACCCCGCCATGCCCGATGACATCCATTTCTACGAACCGGCCAACGGCCACGGCCTGCCCCACGACCCGTTCAACGCCATCGTCGGCCCGCGTCCCATCGGCTGGATTTCTTCGCAGGATGCCGAGGGCCGGCTGAACCTGGCGCCCTACAGCTTTTTCAACGCGTTCAACTACATTCCGCCGATCATCGGGTTCTCCAGCGTCGGTCGCAAAGACAGCCTGAACAACATCGAGCAGACCGGCGAATTCGTCTGGAACCTCGCCACCCGCCCGCTGGCCGAGCAGATGAACCAGAGCTGCGCGATGGTCGGCCCCGAAGTCAATGAGTTCGAACTGGCGGGGCTGACACCGGTGGCGTCGAAGGTGATTGCCGTGCCGCGCGTAGGCGAAAGCCCGGTGTCCTTCGAATGCAAGGTGACCCAGATCATTCAGTTGCAGCGCGCCGACGGCGAGACCGTGCCGAGCTGGCTGGTGCTCGGCGAAGTGGTCGCCGTGCACATTGCCAAGTGGCTGTTGAAGGACGGGATCTACGACACCGCCGCCGCCGAACCGATTCTGCGGGGCGGCGGGCCGGCGGACTATTTCCAGCTGGGGCCGGAGGCGTTGTTCAAGATGTGGCGCCCGGGGGCGACGAAGTAAGCGCTTACCAGATCAGCTCGGCGTCGTCGGTGACGCCCTTGAGCTTGTCCAGCTCATTGATCGCGGCTTCATCGGCGGCGATGGCGCCGGGGAAAACCTGATCGTTCAGCAGTTTGTGAAAGCGCGGTGCACCGCCGTCGACCAGGGCCTTGACGGCGATTGCCGCGTGATAACCCTTGTTGCCGCCCAACTCGACGGGGACGACAGCGGAAACCGCTTCGAAGTGTTCGAACTCTTTACGTGCCATATCGCAGGTCCTGGCTCAGTCGGATAAGCCAGACATTAAACATTCAACCGGCGAGTTTGTGTATCGGCGCAGTGCATTGCCCTACGGCCTGAGCGGCCGAGACTTCCTTGAACGTGTGGAAATCCAGGCTGTTGACCACCAGCTCCTGCACCAGCTCGGCAAAGATTTCCATCGACGGGCTGCTGAAATACGCAGTCATCGATTGCTGGTTGCTCCAGAAACCGGAGACCAGCCACAAATCCGGATCGCACTGCGAATGCTGCAAGGCAAAGCTCAGGCAACCGGGGGCGGCGCGGGACGGTTCGATCAGGGCGCTCAGGCGCATGCCGAGTTCCGCCGAACGTCCGGCACGCGCTCGAACGAAGGCCATATGACTGACGGGAATCTGCTTGGACATGTTCAACCCTCCCAGGGAGTCGCGTGGCAGCCGGGGACGGGCTGCGACAGGATTCAAGGTTAAGGGCCGCCCCCCATTCGCCGTTAGTCGATTCCTGCCGTCGCGTTGCACAATCCTGCGAGACTGTCGTGCAGACCTGTAACAAGTCGTGAATTGCTGTCACCGTCCTGTCACACCGGTTTCGGGCAACTCTGACGATCTGCGTCCTGCTATGGCTGGACAGGCCAACAACCCGATGCAGGATCAGGCAAGCATTTCGCAGGATATGTCTACCGCTTGCGCTTGCACAAACTTATGCTCTGCTCCCATTCCATCCCTTGCCGAGGAGGCTGTGCATGACGTCGTTCGATCGTTTTCAGGCGCCGCCCGATGCCGACATGGAAAAGCAGCGCGCGGAACTGGCGGCCATCATTCGCCGCAACACATCCGAAGATGGCAGTTATGCCACTGCCGTCGGCTCGCTGTTCATGTCGCGCCACACCCAGTCCCATGACTTCGCCCCGGTGCTCGCGCAACCGGCGCTGTGCATCATGGCCCAGGGTCGCAAAGAGGTACGGCTGGCGGACGAATTCTTCAATTACGACCCGCTTAATTACCTGGTGGTATCGGTCTCGATGCCGTTGAGTGGTCGGGTGGTGAATGTCTCGCCCGAAGAGCCGATCCTCGCCGTGCGCCTGGACATTGATCCTGCGGAAATCACCGCGCTGATCGCCGATGCCGGCCCGATGGGCGTGCCGACCCGTCCGACCGGACGCGGTTTGTATGTGGAGAAGATCGACAGCGCCATGCTCGATGCGGTGCTGCGTCTGGCCCGCCTGCTCGACGCGCCGAAAGACATCGCCATGCTCGCGCCGCTGATCCGCCGGGAGATTCTCTATCGCCTGCTGCGCAGTCCGCAGGGCCATCGGCTGTACGAAATCGCCATCGCCAACAGCCAGAGCCACCGCATCAGCCAGGCGATCAAATGGCTCAACGGCAACTTCGAACAGCCGCTGCGCATCGATGATCTGGCGAAGGAAGTGAACCTCAGCGTCTCGACCTTGCATCACCGTTTCAAGGCGATGACGGCGATGAGTCCGTTGCAGTATCAGAAGCAGCTGCGCCTGCAGGAGGCGCGGCGTTTGATGCTGGCAGAAGGGCTGGAGGCTTCGGCGGCCGGGTATCGGGTGGGGTATGAAAGTCCGTCGCAGTTCAGTCGCGAGTACAGTCGGCTGTTTGGGGCGCCGCCGTTGCGGGATCTGGCGCGGTTGCGGCTTTCGGTGTGAATTCAAAAGCCCCCCCTCACCCTAGCCCTCTCCCGGAGGGAGAGGGAACCGATTGGGGGATCTTGACGAGGTTCACCGACTTGAACGATCGGCTTTGAATCCAGAATCAGGTGGATCGACTGACTTGAATCCATAATCAAGTTGACCGATTGGCTTTGAATCCATAATCAAGTTGATCGACTGGCTTTTAAATCCATAATCGACTCGATCTTTTAGGTCGACGGACAGCGGCAGACACCTCGGTCGGCTCCCTCTCCCTCCGGGAGAGGGCTGGGGTGAGGGAGCGATTTTGAGCAGAAGCACAATCAGGCGCCGAGCACCCGACACGCCTCACTCGGCAACGTCACCGACACCGGATGCCCGATCCCCAACCCGAAGCCCTGACACGGCGTACTCAGCGCCGTGAAGGTCACCCCGGAACATTCCACCGTGGTCTCGATGGTCGCGCCGATATCCCGCACAAACGTCACCTTGCCCAGCAGGCGATTGCCCGCCGTGGCCTGGGGCGCCGACAGTTGCAGGTCTTCGGGGCGGATCAGCATTTTCACTTTCTGTCCGACCACGATGCTGCTGCAGATCGGCACTTGCAGGGCATCACCGCCCGGCAGCACGACCTTGCCATCGCCCAGCGCGGTGGCCGGGAAGATGTTGCCGGAGCCGATGAAGTCCGCGACGAACTCGTTGGCCGGATGGCGGTAGATTTCGATCGGCGTACCCACCTGCTGCACCCGATGCTCGCCCAGCACCACCACGATGTCAGCCATGGTCATGGCCTCGCGTTGATCGTGGGTCACCATGATCGTGGTGATGTTCAGGCGTTGTTGCAGTTGACGGATTTCCACCTGCATCGACTCGCGCAACTTGGCGTCCAGCGCCGACAGCGGTTCGTCGAGCAGAAGGATTTTCGGGTGCGAAGCAATCGCCCGGGCAATCGCCACTCGCTGACGCTGGCCACCGGACAGTTTCGCCACCGGACGATCAATCATCGGTTGCAACTGGATCAGCTCCAGCAACTCCACCACCCGCGCCTGTTGATCAGCCTTGCTCACACCGCGCAGTTTCAGCGGATAGGCGATGTTCTCGCCCACGGTCATGTGCGGGAACAGCGCCAGCGACTGAAACACCATGCCGAAGTTGCGCAGATGCGCCGGGGTGTGGCCGATGTCCTCGCCGTCCAGGCGGATCTCGCCGCCGGTGAGGGTTTCCAGCCCGGCGATCATGCGCAGCAACGTGGTCTTGCCGCAGCCCGACGGGCCGAGGAAGCACACCAGTTTGCCCTCGGGCAAATGCAGGTTGACGTCTTTTACCGCGCAGGCCGAGCCGTAGTGTTTCTCGACGTTTTCCAGAATCAGACCAGACATAAATCACCTCAAGAAATCAGAACGAAACGCCGCCCTCACCGACCAGCTTCTCCAGCGCCCAGATCAGGACGAAGTCGATCAGCACGATCAGCACGGCAAACGAGAACACGGTTGGGTCGAGCGAAGACACGGTGCGGCTGTACATCCAGATCGGCACGGTCATGACGTCGATGGTGTAGAGGAAATAGGTCACGGTGAATTCGTTGAACGAGACGATGAACGCCAGCAGCATCCCCGCCAGAATCCCCGATTTCATCAACGGCACCACCACATCGACGATGGCCCGCAACGGCGAAGCGCCGAGCATCTGCGCCGCCTCTTCGACTTCGCTGCCGATGGAAAGCATGGCCGCCGTGCAGTTCTTCACCACGAACGGCAGCGCCAGAATCACGTGAGCAATCACCAGCCGCGAGGTGGTCATGTGGAACGGCAGGCTGTCGAACACCAGCAGCAACGCCAGCCCCAGCACCACCATCGGGAACACCAGCGGCAGCGACATCAGCTGCAGCGCCACACCCTTGCCACGGAACTCGCAACGGGTCAGCGCGTAGGCCGCCGGCACCGCGATCAGCGTGGCGAAAATCATCGTCAGGCACGCCACCAGCAAACTGGTGCCCATGGCCTGGCCGAGGCTCAGCACATCGCTGGCATCGGGCGAAACGAAGGTGTGCCACGCCGCTTTGTACCACTGCAGGCTGTAGCTGCTCGGCGGGAAGTCAAGGTTAGACGCGCCGCTGAACGACATCACGATCATGGTCAGGATCGGCAACACGGCCAGGAACAAAATGATCCCGGAAAGAATGCCGGCGAACTTGCCGGTGTCGCCCGGCAACAGCGACTGACGCTTCTTGATCAGGGCACTCATTGCGAAGCCTCCAGCAGACGGCGACGGCGGCCGGTGATGTATTCGGACAAGGTCATGATGGCGAGCGTGGTGACGATCAGCACCACACCGGCGGCGGATGCGGCGGGCCAGTTCATCAGCGGGGCGATCTGGTCATGCACCATCACCGCGAGCATCGGCACGCGCCGACCGCCGAGCAAAAGCGGCACCACGAAGCTGCTGGCGTTGTAGGCGAACACCAGGGTCGCGCCGGTGATGATCCCCGGCAGACTCATCGGCAACACCACCTGACGGAACACTTGAAAGCGGCTGGCACCGAGGGTCGCGGCGGCTTCTTCATAGCTGCGAGCAACACCGCGCATGGCGCTGGCAATCGGCAGCACAGCCAGCGGGAACGCGGTCTGCACCAGGCCCATCAACACGCCGTTCTGGTTGTACAGCAACATGATCGGACGCTTGATCAGACCGAGGCCCATCAGGGTCTGGTTGAGCATGCCGCCAGGGCCGAGGATCACCAGCCAGCCATAGCTTTGCAGCAGCAGGTTGACCAGCAGCGGCAGCAGCACCGCCGCCAGAAAAATCCGTCGCACGAATGGCGAAGTCAGGCGCGACATGGTGTACGCCACCGGGATCGCCAGCACCACGGCGATCACCGCGCTGATCAGCGCCAGACGCAAGGTCAGCAGCAACGATTTGAGGTAGTAGGGTTCGAGCAACTGGGCGTAACTGGTCAGGCTGAAACCGGACCACTCCGCACCCTTGGTACCGACACTCATGCGCAGCACCAGCAGGCTGGCGGCAATCAGCACGCCGAGAAACAGCATCGACGGCGTGAGGAAAAACCACGCCCGCGCGGTCGGCGAAACACCGCGCGCCGGGCGCGCGTCACCCGCGCCGACCGGTTGGGTCAGGGATTGATGTTCCATAGCAATGATCTCGTCAATGGAAAAACAACTGACAGACACTGCCTTCAAATCCACCGAGAAACCTGTAAGAGCGAGCTTGCTCGCGATAGCAATCTGTCAGTGACATCACTGTCGACAGGTAGGCCGTCATCGCTGGCAAGCCAGCTCCCACAGGGGTTTGCGGTGTTCTGAAGGTTTGTGTTTGCGTCAGGAAGAAAAGATTTCCGTGTAGCGACGAATCCACTGGTCATGCACGGTCGCCAGGAAGGCGTTGTCGTGCATGATCGCCTTCTCCGCGATTTGCTCCGGCGTGAGGATGAACGGGCTCTTGCGCGCTTCGGCGGAGATGATCGCCTTGGCGTTGACCGGGCCGTTGAAGATGTCTTCGGCCATCTTGCCCTGCACCAGCGGGTCGAGGGAGTGGTCGATGAAGGCGTAGGCCAGGTCGGTGTCGCCCGGACGGTTCTTCGGCATTACCGACAGCATCAGGTCGGTGTAGAAACCTTCCTTCATGCCGAACGTGGCGCCGAGGCCATAGTTCGGGTCGCGGATCTGCTTGGGGAAAAACGCCGGGGCATACAGGCCGCCCATGTCCAGGGAACCGGTGCGGAACAGCTCGGCGATCTGGTTCGGGTTTTCGCCCAGGGTCACCACGCGGTCTTTCAGCTCGGCGAGTTTCTTGAAGCCCGGCTCGATGTTGTGCTCGTCACCCCCGGCCAGTTTGGCGGCGATGATGATCAGGTCCATGGCCTCGGTCCAGTTCGGCGGCGGCAGGAAAATGCTTGGTGCCAAATCGGCGTCCCACAGCGCGGCGTAACTGTCCGGCGCTTCCTTCTGGGTGCGGGTGCTGTAGACCAGACTGTTGCACCACAGCAGGTAACCGATGCCGTGACCGTTGGCCCCGGTGCGGTATTTTTCCGGGACGTCGACCAGGTTGGGAATACGGTTGAGATCGGGTTTTTCCAGCAGTCCGGCAGCCGCCAGACCTTCGGCGCCGACGCCAGCCAGGGTGATGATGTCGTACTGCGGGCGGTCACCACCGGCCTTGAGCTTGGCGACCATTTCCGAGGTGCTGCCGGTACGGTCGGCAATCACTTTGGCGCCGGTCTTGGCTTCGAACGTTGCAGCGATGTTGCGCAGTGCAGCGAGGCCCGTGTCATCGGACCAGGTCAGCAGGCGCAGGGTCTTGCCGGCAAAGCGGGTGTCGCTGGCACTGGCCCGGATGAAGGGCATGCTCATGGCCGCCGCGGCCACCGAGGCCACGCCGACGGTTTTGATGAATTGACGCCTGTTCAGATCGTGCTCGCCCATTTAGGACTCCCATTTTTTTTGTAAGTATGAGACTGATCGCAACCCTTGCATCTGCCTGACCGACATGGCTCAAGCGCCCGGTTTCAAAGGGCTTGAGCGTGGTCTGCGGGTTCATCCTGAGGTCGTGCAAAACACCTGACTATCGATAAAAACTCATTGGAGCCATGACGCCGGCGCATGCCTCGTTGCGAGGCATGCGCTGACCTTTTTCGGGCATTCAGAGCGCGCGAATCACGTGCTTGATTTCCTGAAATGCCGCCAGGCCCCATGGCCCCAATTCGCGGCCGATGCTGCTCTGTTTGTAGCCGCCCCACGCGGTCTGCGGGAAGATCACCTGCGGCGCGTTGAGCCACACCAGCCCCGCCTGCAGGGCGTTGGCGACCCGATCCGCGGTCTCGGCATTGCGCGTGACGACACTGGCGACCAGCCCGAACTGACTGTCGTTGGCCAGGGCAATCGCCTCCGCTTCCGAAGCGAAACTGCGCACGCAGATCACCGGGCCGAAAATCTCTTCACACCACAGCGCACTGTCGAGGGGCACTTCGGTGAAGATCGTCGGCTGCAAGAAATATCCGCGCGGCAGATCGGCCGGACGATTACCGCCACAGATCAGCTTGGCCCCGGCGCTGAGGCCACGGTCGATGTGACCGAGCACACGCTGGTACTGCGCCTGATTGACCAGCGCGCCCATCTCGACTTCAGGATCGAACGGATCGGCCACCCGGATTTTTTCCGCGCGGGCCTTCAGACGAATCAGGAATTCATCGGCGATTTCATCGGCAACCAGCACCCGGCTGGTGGCCGAGCACATCTGCCCGGCGTTGAAGAAACCGCCACCGCAGGCCAGTTCCACCGCCAGATCAAGGTCGGCATCTTCCAGAATCAGCAGCGAGGATTTGCCGCCCAGTTCCAGGCTCACGCCCTTCACGGTTTCAGCGGCGCGCTGCATCACCTGCACACCCACGGCGTTACTGCCGGTGAAGGAAATCTTGGCGATGCGCGGGTCCGCCGACAGCGGCGCGCCGACTGCCAGACCGGTGCCGCACACCAGGTTGAACACGCCTTTTGGCAGACCGGATTCGGCAATGATGGTCGCCAGTTCCAGCTCCGGCAGCGGTGTGACTTCCGACGGTTTGAGCACCACGCAGCAACCGGCGGCGAGAGCTGGCGCGAGTTTCCATGCGGTGGTGACCATCGGGAAATTCCACGGCACGATAAGCCCGACCACGCCGCACGGCTCGCGGCGCAGACGTGCGCTGAAGTCATCGCTGGGCAGCGGCACATTGCTGTTCTGTTTCGCATCGAGGCCTTCGGCGAGTTCGGCGTAGTACTCGAAGGTGGCGATCACGTCGTCGACATCGATGCCCGCTTCGAACTGCGGTTTGCCGTTGTTGCTCGACTGCAACTTCATCAGATGTTCGCGACCGTTGCGCACGCCATTGGCGATGCTGCGCAGTATCGCGGCGCGCTCGGCACCGGTGGTTTTCGACCAGCCCTTGAAGGCTTCGGTCGCCGCCGCTACAGCCTGGTTGACGGCGCTTTCGTCACCGCCATTGACCGTGGTCAGCAGCGCTTCGGTGGCCGGGTTGATGACGCGCAGGTGTTCGCGGCCGGCGGACCATTGGCCGTTGATGTACAGGCCGTCGAGTGTGGTCGGGAAATTGATCATTGGGCCACCGCCTTCATCCATTGGGTCTGGTCGATTTCGATCAGGGTCGGGCCCTGACGATCGGTGGCGACGCGCAGTGCACCGCGCAGGTGTTCGGCCGAGCTGATCGCTTCTGCTGCGCAACCCAGTGCCTTGGCCACACCGATGAAATCCGGGGTATAGATATCCACGCCCACCGGCTCGATGGCGCGGTTGACCATGTATTTCTTGATCTCTTCGTAACCCTGGTTATTCCACAGCAGGATGATCACCGGGGTGCGCGCTTCGACGGCGCTGGCCAGTTCCGGCAGGGTGAATTGCAGACCGCCGTCGCCGATCAGACACACCACCGGCGGACGTGCGCCGTGTTCGAGGTTGCCACCGAGCCACGCGCCGATCGCTGCCGGCAAGGCGTAACCGAGGGTGCCGTAACCGGTGGACGAGTTGAACCAGCGGCGCGGACGCTCCGGGTTGAACGTGAGGTTGCCGGTGTACACCGGTTGCGTGGAGTCACCGACGAACACTGCGTTCGGCAATTCGTGCAGCACGGTTTCGAGGAAACGGGTCTGGGCCAGCGTCGGGGCATCCCAGGTCGCGGCCAGGTCTTCACGCAGACGCGCGGCGCGTACCTGACCCCAATCGTTGCGGCGCTCGGCCAGCGGTTTGTGCGACAGCGCGCTCAGCAATGCTTGCACAGCGTTGCGCGAGTCGGCCACCAGCGCCACGTGAGGCGGGTAATTGCGCACGGTCTGGTCTGGATCGATATCGACGCGCAGCAACTTGCCGGAGATTTCGAAACCACCGGCGAAGGTGACGTCGTAGTCGGTTTCCGCCAGTTCGGTGCCGATCGCCAGCACCACGTCGGCATCGGCCACCAGAGCGCGAGTCGCCACCAGGCTCTGGGTCGATCCGATCAGCAGAGGATGGCTGGACGGCAGCATGCCTTTGGCATTGATGGTCAGGGCCACCGGTGCGTCGAGCAACTCAGCCAGTTCGGTGAGTTCGGCCGCTGCGTCGATGGCGCCGCCACCGGCGAGGATCAGCGGACGCTGAGCGCCGGCCAGCAGTTCAGTCATGCGGCTCACGGCGACCGGCGCAGCACCGGCGCGGTCGATGTTGACCGGCACGCTGGTCAGCAGTTCGTCGGCTTCTTCGACCAGCACGTCCAGCGGAATTTCGATGTGCACCGGACGCGGACGCCCGGCCTGGAACAGCGCAAACGCACGGGCCAATACGCCCGGCAATTCGGACGCCGACATCAGGGTGTGGGAGAACGCCGCCACGCCACCGACCAGTGCGCTCTGGTTCGGCAGTTCATGCAGCTTGCCGCGACCGCCGCCCAGTTGGCTGCGCGACTGCACGCTGGAGATCACCAGCATCGGGATCGAATCGGCGTACGCCTGGCCCATGGCGGTGGTGATGTTGGTCATGCCTGGACCTGTGATGATGAAGCACACACCCGGTTTGCCGCTGGTGCGGGCATAACCGTCGGCCATGAAGCCGGCGCCCTGCTCGTGGCGCGGGGTGACGTGGTTGATGCTCGAACGGGCCAGCCCGCGATACAGCTCCACGGTATGCACCCCGGGAATGCCGAACACCTGCTCGACCCCATAATCTTCGAGTAACTTGACCAGTACTTCGCCACACGTCGCCATGTCTTTGCCCTTCTTGTTCGTTGAGGCACCGGGCTTTAAAGGAACCGGTGATTGGCCTCATTGAAACGGGCGACCCGTAGCCGCAACAATCGATAAAAGCTCATACTAGCCATGTCCTCACGTCATACCTTGGATCCACATGAAACGACTGCCTCCCCTGCCCGCCCTGCACACGTTTCTGATTACCGCGCAGTGCTGCAACTTCACCCGGGCCGCCGAGCAGTTGCACATCACCCAGGGTGCGGTGAGCCGGCAGATCGCCGGGCTGGAGGAACATCTGGGTTATGAGCTGTTCATTCGCCTGGCCCGGGGCCTAGAGCTGACGGCCGAAGGTCGTGAATGGCTGCCACGGGTACAGCAGGTGTTCAGCCTGATCGGCGACTCGGTGGAGCAGATCGGCGCCAAACGCGAGACCCTGCAACTCAAGGCACCGAGCTGCGTGATGCGCTGGCTGTTGCCGCGTCTGCTGCAATGGCAGCGCGAGCGCCCGGACGTGCCGGTGAAACTCACGGCGTCGTTGCAGCACGGGGTGGACTTTCATCGCGAGCAATTCGACGCGGCGGTGATCTACGGCACCGCGCCCCACGACTCACCCGCGACCCTGCATCTGTTCGATGAGCAACTGACGCCGGTCTGCTCGCCGACACTGCTCAACGGTGGGCCGGCCCTGCACGCACCGGCAGACCTGCAACAGCATCTGCTGCTGCACCCGACTCACACGGATGACGACTGGACACTCTGGCTCGAAGCCGCCGAACTGCACTTGAGCAATATCGCCAGCGGTCAGCATTTCGAGACCCTGGATCAGGCGATGTCGATGGCGTCCCACGGGACGGGGGTGGCGATCGGCGACTGGTCACTGATCGGCGACGACTTGAACGCCGGGCGACTGGTGATGCCGTTCGATCTGAAGGTGAAGACGGGATTGGGCTATTACATCGTCGCGCCGGCGTCGGAGCCTTCGGCGAAATTGCAGGAGTTGATGGGGTGGTTGGTTGAGCAGGCTCATACGCGGTGAGGCCTTGCCCTCACCCTAACCCTCTCCCGGAGGGAGAGGGAACTGACCGAGGTGTCTTACGTAATACATCGACCTGAAAAATCTGGGCGATTATGGATTCAATACATCCCGTTCAAGTCGGCGTAATTTTCAAGCATCCCACGATCGGCTCCCTCTCCCTCCGGGAGAGGGCTGGGGTGAGGGGCTTTTCAGTACTTAATAACCGACAGTAAACCGCTGACGCGAATGCTTCGGCGTTTCCACTTCGTCGATCAGCGCAATCGCATAGTCGGCAAAGCTGATCGAGCTCTGACCTTCAGCACTCACCAGCAAGTCATCCTTGCCGACCCGGAACTTGCCGGTGCGCTCGCCTTCGAAGAACAGCGCCGACGGCGACAGGAACGTCCAGTCCAGTTCCTTCTCCTGACGCAAGGCCTCAAGAAACGCCGCGCCAGCGCTGGCCTCAGCCTTGTACTCGGCCGGGAAACCGGCGCTGTCGATCACACGAGTGCCGTCCGGCAGCAACAGCGAACCGGCACCGCCGACCACCAGCAGACGTTTCACCCCGGCCTGTTTCACCGGGCCGATCAGCGCGCTGGCCGGCACCGTGGCGAAATGCGCGGCGCTGATCACCACATCGTGGCCGGCGACGGCGTCCTGCAACGCGGCTGCATTCAGCACGTCGACATTCTTGCTGACCACACCGGCGCGGGCGCCGATCTTCGAGGTATCCCGGGCGATGGCGGTGACGCTATGGCCGCGACGCAGGGCTTCTTCCAGCAGTTGGCTGCCGGCACGGCCGGTGGCACCAATGATTGCGATCTTGCTCATGACATTCTCCAGTTGGCTTGAGAGTGCTGCGTTTTTCAGATTCGGGTTACCACTTCATCTCGCCCTTGGCGACTTTGGCGCTGAGCTCCAGCGAGCTTTCTTCGCCCAGTGTCGGGTAGCGTTTTTTCATCGCGGCGATCAGCGCGGCAGAGTCCTTGGCCTTGGCCGTTTCGGCATCGAATGCCTTGATGTAGTCGGCAGTGAATTTCACCGCTGCCAGCGAACGTGCGCTGTCACCCAGGTAGTGACCCGGCACCACGGTTTTCGGTTTCAGGGTTTCGATCGAGTGCAGGGTTTCCAGCCAGTCGGCGTGGGATTGCGCGGTCTGGGTGTCGGCCATCCACACGTGAATGTTCTCGGCGACAACCACACCACCGACCACGGCTTTCAACGAAGGAATCCACACGAAGCTGCGATCCGGTTGCTTGCCGTCCAGACCGACCACCTGCAATTTCTGACCTTCGAGCATCAGGCTGTCGCCCTTGAGCACGCCCGGCACGATGGTTTTGGCCGGCACGTCGGCGCCCATTTTCGGGCCCCAGAAGGCGAGTTTGCCGTCGACGGTTTTCTTGATGTGATCAACGGTGGGTTGCGAAGCCAGCACCTTGGCATCCGGAAAGGCTTTGGTCAGGGTGTCGAGACCGAAGTAGTAATCCGGGTCACCGTGGCTGATGTAGATGGTGGTCAGTTGCTTGCCGCTGGCGCGGATCTTTTCCACCACTTGCTCAGCCTGGGATTTGCCGAACTGCGCGTCCACCAGAATCGCGTCCTTCTCGCCGCTGACCAGCACCGAGGTCACCGGGAAGATCGCATGGGTGCCCGGGTTGTAGACATCGAGGGTCAGGTTCGCAGCCGCTGCGTGGGCAGCAAAGCCGAGGGTGGCGGTGGCCAGTAAAACGCGCTTGAGGGTGGTGAAGCCGATCATGGGTTGCTCCGCTGTTCGAATGCCGTGCTTGGCGATGGGGACAGAGCTTAGTTGCCAGACTCGTTACAAAAAATGCGATGCTTGAACATAGTTTGTTTCTGAAAGCGGGCAAATCATGGATCGTCTCCAAGCAATGCGGGTGTTTGTCACGGTAGTGGATCTGGGCAGCCAGTCGGCGGCGGCCGATCACCTGGACCTGTCGCGGCCGGTAGTGTCGCGCTATCTGGCGGAACTGGAAGACTGGGTCGGCGCGCGCCTGATGCACCGCACAACGCGCAAGTTGAGCCTGACCGCCGCCGGCAACGAAATCCTGCCGCGCTGCCGGCAGATGCTTGAGCTGTCCGGTGACATGCAGGCCGCCGTCAGCGAACCCGCCGATGCGCCACGGGGTTTGTTGCGGATCAGCGTCAGCACCTCGTTCGGCCAGGCGCAACTGGCCGATGCCATGGCGGCGTTCGTCAAAGCGTATCCGGGGGTGAACATCGACCTGCAAATGCTCGATCGCACCGTGAACCTGGTGGACGAGCGCATCGACCTGGCGATCCGCACCAGCAACGATCTCGATCCCAACCTGATCGCCCGGCGACTGACAGTCTGCCGTTCGGTGGTCTGCGCGGCGCCCGCCTATCTGCAGGAGCATCCGCAGCCGCAGCGCGTAGAAGATCTGAGCCGGCACAACTGCCTGACCCATTCCTATTTCGGCAAGAGCCTGTGGCATTTCGAGGAAGATGGCGAACCGGTTTCGGTGCCGGTGCAGGGCAACATCAGCGCCAACGAGGCCAGCACCCTGCTGCGCGCGACTCTGGCCGGCGCCGGGGTCGCGATGCTGCCGACCTATCAGGCCGGGGTGCATGTGCACAGCGGTGAACTGGTTCGCCTGCTGCCCCACGCCGAGCCTCGGCAGATGAACATCTACGCCGTCTATGCCTCGCGCAAGCACATGCCGGCGGCGCTGCGCTGTATGCTGGATTTTCTGGTGCAGCGCTTTCCCGAAAACCCGCAATGGGATCAGCTTTAAGCTGCAAGCGGAGAGCGGAGAGCCTGCGTCAATCTTGAAGCTTCAATCTTGAAGCTCGAAGCTTGCAGCTGCTCCCCTCTGGCCTATGCTGAAAGTAGTACCCAAGGGTATTCGTTCAGAGGTCAACGCCATGAACACCAGAACAAGAAGATACCTCGCGATTTTCATCACCTGCGCGGCCACGCTGGCGCTGTACGGCACCGCGGCATGGCGCGTGGAGCAGTTGCGGCAACTGCCCCGTGAGTACGCGAGCTGCAACTTCGAGCGCTGCATCCCTCACAACGCCACCCTCAACGCCCTGCGCTGATACAAGGCTCAGACGTCGTCGTTCTGCTCGGCCTTCAAGCGGTCGCGGAACGCCTTTGGCGAGATCCCCACCCGGCGCCGGAACAGGCGCGTGAAGTTGGTCGGATCGGAAAACCCCAACACCTCGGACATCTCGTAAATGGTCATGCTGGTGTAAGTCAGCAGACGCTTGGCTTCCAGCAATTGACGCTCGTGCATGATCTGCAACGCCGGCTGCCCCGCCAGTTCACGGCAGGTGCCGTTGAGGTGCGAGACGGAAATCCCCAGACGATGGGCCAGGTCTTCGACCTTGACGTGCTGGCGGTAGGTTTCTTCCACCAGCTGAATGAACCCGTTGAGGTATTCGCGCTGACGCTGCGGACGTTGCGTGGCGTTGTGACGGTGAATCGCCTGACGGCTGACCCAGACCATGATCACACTGACCAGCGAATGCATGAGCATTTCCCGCGCCGGTTGATGGCCGTTGTACTCGGCCTGCAACGCGGCGAACAGACTGTTGAGGTACTCCGCGTCCTTGCCCGCCGGATAGCTTTCGGCCTGGGCCAGGGCCTGCACCGCGCTACCCAGTTGCGCCTGCAAATGGTTGATCAACGGTGTGGCGAGGGTAACGACAAATCCTTCGACGTCCTCGGAAAAACGGAATCCATGCACCGATAACGGCGGCAGGATCTGGATCGCGGCTTCGTTCAGTTGCGTGCGTAGGCCTTCGATTTCAAGCTCTGCCTGACCTTTGAATACGAAGAGCAACTGGCACAAATCGGCGTGGCGGTGGGGTTTGATTTCCCATTGGTGTTCGCGGCTGCGTTTGGAAATGGTTTCACAGTGCAGCAAGTCAGGGGTCGGCCAGTCCAGGCTTTCACCGTAGAGCTTGAACACCGGAATCGAAGGCAGGTCAGGCTTGTTCATCACTTCAATCCAGGCCTCGAGGTTTGCGGGCGATAATCGCACCGATTGGCAGAATGTACAGGTATCGGCTCAGTTTTCACCTTCAATTGACAGACCCGCAAGGGAAAAATGCAAGCACTCGAATCCTGAAAATCATTCACCGGCCGTTGTCGCGTGAAGCTTGCGAGTCATAAAAACAATGAAAACGCTGAAAACCCAAGTCGCCATCATCGGCGCCGGTCCGTCCGGATTATTGCTCGGCCAACTGCTGCACAACGCCGGCATCGACACTCTGATTCTGGAGCGCCAGACACCTGACTATGTGCTCGGCCGAATCCGCGCCGGCGTGCTTGAACAAGGCATGGTAGAGCTGTTGCGCGAGGCTGGCGTGGGTCAGCGGATGGACGCCGAAGGTCTGGTGCACGGTGGTTTCGAACTGGCCCTCGACGGGCGCCGGATCCACATCGACCTGCAAGCCCTGACCGGTGGAAAAACCGTGATGGTCTACGGCCAGACCGAAGTCACTCGCGACCTGATGGCCGCTCGTCGGGAGACCGGTGGGCAGACAATTTACGAAGCCAGCCATGTCGTTCCCTGTGGCATGAAAAGCGACGAAGCCTATGTGACCTTCGAAAAGGACGGCGAAACCTGGCGCGTCGATTGCGACTACATCGCCGGTTGCGACGGTTTCCACGGCGTGGCCCGGCAGTCGATTCCCGAGGACTGCCTGAAAGTCTTCGAACGGGTGTATCCGTTCGGCTGGCTGGGGATTCTCGCCGACACACCACCGATTCACGATGAACTGGTCTACGCCCGCCACGAGCGCGGCTTTGCCCTGTGCAGCATGCGCTCGGCGACGCGCACCCGTTATTACCTGCAAGTGCCCGCCGAGGAAAACGTCGACGACTGGTCGGATCAGCGCTTCTGGGATGAGCTGCGCAATCGTCTGCCGGAGGATCTGGCGCAGAAACTGGTGACCGGTCCGTCGATTGAAAAAAGCATCGCGCCACTGCGCAGCTTTGTGGTCGAGCCGATGCAGTACGGACGGATGTTTCTGGTCGGGGATGCGGCGCACATCGTTCCGCCGACCGGTGCCAAGGGCTTGAATCTGGCGGCCAGCGATGTCAGCACGCTGTTCAGGATTTTGCTGAAGGTTTACCGCGAAGGTCGCACTGACTTGCTGGAGAAATACTCGCAGATCTGCCTGCGCCGGGTGTGGAAGGCCGAACGGTTTTCCTGGTGGATGACCTCGATGCTGCACCGCTTCGACGAGCACGATGATTTCAGCCAGCGGATCTGTGCTTCGGAACTGGACTACTTTGTCAGCTCGGAGGCCGGTCAAAAAACCATTGCAGAAAATTACGTCGGGCTTCCTTATGAGGCTATCGAATAGCCTGCTACCGACTTACACTGGCGAGCACTCACCCGCTCGCCGTGGCACTGCGGGTCAATCACTGCCCGCAGGTTCGCCCGTGACCAATCTCAACCATCCCGAAACGCCCAAACCGGCCATTCGCAGCGTGCTGGTCGCGCTGATGATGGCGATCTTCCTTGGCGCACTGGACCAGACCATCGTCGCCGTTTCCATGCCGGCCATCTCCGCACAGTTCAAGGACGTCAGCCTGCTGGCCTGGGTGATTTCCGGCTACATGGTGGCGATGACCGTCGCGGTGCCGATCTACGGCAAGCTCGGTGACCTGTACGGGCGGCGCAAACTGATGCTGTTCGGCATGGGCCTGTTCACCCTCGCCTCGCTGTTCTGCGGCATGGCCCAGAGCATGGAGCAACTGGTGCTGGCGCGGATTTTCCAGGGCATCGGTGCCGGCGGGATGATTTCGGTGAGCCAGGCGATCATCGGCGACATCGTCCCACCTCGCGAACGCGGGCGTTATCAAGGCTATTTCTCCAGCATGTACGCGGTGGCCAGTGTCGCCGGCCCGGTGCTCGGCGGTTACATGACCGAGTACCTGTCGTGGCGCTGGGTGTTCCTGATCAACCTGCCGCTGGGTCTTGGCGCGTACTGGGTGGCGCGACGCAACCTGATCGGCCTGCCGATTCCCCAACGCAAACCAATCATCGATTACCTCGGCACGCTGCTGATGATCATCGGCCTGACCGCGCTGTTGCTGGCGATCACTCAGGTCGGCCAGGGCCATGCGTGGCGCAGCAGCGAAGTGCTCGGGCTGTTCGCTTGTGCGGTGGCGGTGCTTGCGGTGTTCGTCTGGCATGAGCGGCGCGCCCGGGAGCCGTTGCTGCCGATGCACCTGTTCACCAACCGCAGCGCCCTGCTGTGCTGGTGCACGATTTTCTTTTGCAGCTTCCAGGCGATTTCCCTGATCGTGCTGATGCCGCTGCGCTTTCAGAGCGTGACTGGCGCGGGGGCCGACAGCGCTGCGCTGCACTTGCTGCCGCTGGCGATGGGTTTGCCGATCGGCGCGTATTTCGCCGGACGTCGCACCTCGATCACCGGGCGCTACAAACCGCAGATTCTGACCGGTGCGCTGCTGATGCCGATCTCGATCCTTGGCATGGCCTTCAGCCCGCCTGATGCGACGCTGCTCAGCAGCCTGTTCATGCTGCTCAGCGGGATCGCCGGTGGCATGCAGTTCCCGACTTCGCTGGTGGGTACGCAGAACTCGGTCGAGCAAAAGGACATCGGCGTCGCCACCAGCACCACCAACCTCTTCCGCTCTTTGGGCGGCGCGGTGGGTGTGGCGTTGATGTCGGCACTGTTGCTGGCATTGTTGCAGGACTCCAGTTTCGCCCACCTGACCGGCAGCTCGCTGATGAGCGAAGGGCATTCCGGCAACGTGCTGCTCGACGGTCTGAACGCCGCGCCCGGCGATGCGCAGAATGCCTTGCGTGCCGAATTGCTGGTGACGTTCCGGCATTTGCTGATGGTGAGCGCGGCGGTGTCGCTGCTCGGGCTGGCGGCGGCGATTGCGATGCCCAACCGGTTGCTGCGGGGCCGTGAGCACGGCGCCCGCTGACTGTAGAACACCGTATGACCTGTGGGAGCGACGGTGCGACGACTCGACTTGCTCGCGATTGCGGTTGATCAGTCGACATTTGCGTCACTGCTACATTGCTATCGCGAGCAAGCTCGCTCCCACAGGGGAAGTGCATTCAAGCACTGTAATAACCGACCGCCACCAGGAAATTCCCGACCTTCTTCAGGTAGGCATGCTTGTTCTCGACCTTGCCGGTCACCGGATTTTTCCAGCGGTATTCATACTCGCCCTCATCCTGTTTGCCGATCAACGACAGAATCGGCTCGCCCACCGGTTTGCCTTCCGGGTCGTCGACCTTGGCGAAATCGGTGTTGATCAGCCGCAGGTTGGTGCCGTGGGCGACGTAGCGGTGGTTGTCGAGATTGACCACGAACACATACAGGTCGTCCTGCAGGTAACCGCCCTTGAGCGAGTTGATCGCGGACAGCGTGCCCTTCTCGTCCTTGGTCAAATCGCTGGCCGCTTTGTCGAGCAACGCTTTTGCCTGCTCCGCCGACGCCCGCGGCAAGTAATAACCCACCGCCAGAATCCGCTGACCGATGCGTTGATAGTAAACGTGCTTGCGCTCGACCTTGCCGTCGGACCAGTTCTGCCAGCGGTATTCGGCCTGCTGGATGCCGTTGCCTTCCGGCACTTTCAAGGCGTCCTTGAAGGACTTCTGCAAGTCCGGCCCGAGGACTTCGCTGACGTCGCGACCGATCAATGCCGACGACGGCCCGCCGCTGGCGAGCATCACGCCCTTGGTGTCGACCACGAACACGTAACGGTCCTTGTCGACGAATTCGCCCTGGCGGCTGAACGCCGCGAACGCCTTGTCGCCGTTGTCGTGGTAATAGGCCAGCGCCTTTTCCAGCAAGGCGATGGCGGCCTTGCTGTCGTCTTTTTCCGTGGTGGCCGCATTGGCCTGACCGAAACTCAACAGCAGCACCGCGCCGAGCCAGGCCAGCTTGTGCACAAACCCCATGACGCATCCCTCGTTCTTGTTGGTGTTTCAAGAGCGTAGACGGCCTGAAGGCATGTATGGATATTCAGAAAGCTTCTGAATGTTGCTGTGGCGAGGGCGTTCGCGCCCTCGCCACACAAGAGGCTTACGGACGGGCGTTGAGTTGCTGTTGCAGGTTCTGGATCTGCGCTTGCAGGGTGTTGATGTTGCGGGTCATCTGCGCTCGGAACGCATCGAACTCGGCGGTGTTGGTGCCGCCCTGCGCAGCGGCCGGACGGTTGTCCTGCTCGCTCTTGAGGATGACGATTTCCTGCTCCAGACGATCGATCGCCGGGTTCGACCCACCTTGTTTTTTCAAAGCCGTAATGTCGGCACCGAGGCTCTTGAACTGCGCATCGAATCCCTTCACCTGTGCATCAAAGCTCTTGAGCTGAGCATCGAGCTTGCTGGTGTCGGCCGGGGTGCTTTTCAGCGTGGCCAGTTCGGCGCTCAGGGCTTTGACCTGGGCCTGCAACTGAGTGTTGGCGTTCTGTTGTTCAGTGGTCTGGGCGGTCATCTGCGCCAGCCGCTTGTCCAGATCCGTCGCCTGCCCGGCCACGCCCTGCTGCTGTTTGCTCTGATCCTGAAGCGCGCTTTGCAGCTGTTTGATCTGCAGCTTCAACGCTTCGCTGTCGGTGGTGACGTTGGTCTGGCTGGCCACGACCTTGCCGGAAATGTCCTGCAGGCGCCCCGCCGCTTCCTCACTGATGCGCGCGAAACTTTCCTGGGTCGCCACCAGTTGCTGCTCCATCAGCGAGATCTGCTGGAAGCTCCACCAGGCAAGACCAATGAAGGCGAAGAACAATGCGCCGACCAGTGCCCACAACGGCCCGGTGCTGGCGGCCTTGACCTTGACCACCGGCGGCGTGCGCGAATGCACGGTGGTGCGGGCGGTGACCGGAAAATCGTCGTCATCGAGGGTGTCGGCGCGCAGGCTCGGTACATCGTCGAAATCGTCGTGGGCATCGTTACGCATGGACATTGAGGCAACCTTTGTGAAACGCGGTGATGGCAGATTGGCGCGAAGTATAAACCCCGCGGCCGCTGGGGTTGACCCTCAAGCCGTGGCGCGGTTCAGTGCCGGCCGGCAGATTCGTATCAACGAATGTCCTGGGCCTTCCACCAGCCACAGAACTCATCGAGGGCCGTCCACAGACTGACTTTCGGATCGTAGTCCAGATAATGCCGGGCGCGACTGATGTCGAGGGTGAAATTTTTGTTCATCACCTGCATGCCCAGGCGCGACAGGGTCGGCTCGGGACGCCCGGGCCAGAGCTTGCACACCCCTTCGTTGAGCGCCGCCACGCTGTAGGCCAGACCGTAGGAACGGTACTTGGTGACCTGTGGGACTTCCATCTTGCGCATCACGTAATTGACCACATCCCACAGCGGCACCGGAGCGCCGTTGCTGATGTTGTAGGCTTTGCCCAACGCGGAGGCGTCGGCCAGCAGGCTGCTGAGCAATGCCTCGTTGAGGTTGTGCACGCTGGTGAAATCGACCTTGTTCAGACCGTTGCCGATGATCGCCAGACGGCCCTCGCGCTGCATGTTCAGCAAGCGCGGGAAGATGCTCATGTCGCCGGCGCCGGTGACGAAACGCGGGCGCAGGGCGAGGGTTTCGAGGCCGAATTCCTGGGCGCCGAAGACCTTTTGCTCGGCCAGGTATTTGGTCGCGGCGTAGTGATGCTTGAAGCGCTTGGGCACTTGCTCTTCGGTCAGGCCGAGATGGTCGCGACCGTCAAAGTAGATCGAGGGCGACGACAGATGCACCAGCCGCCGGACCCGTTGCTTCAGGCAGGCCTCGACCACGTTTTCGGTGACTTGCACGTTGCCCTGATGGAAGTCCTGATAACGGCCCCACAAACCGACCGCGCCGGCGCAATGCACCACGGCTTCGACATCGCTGCACAGCGCACGCACCAGATCCGGATCGCTCAAATCGCCTTGAACGAATTCGGCACCGCGACGCACCAGATGCTCGACACCCTCGGCCCGGCGACCGTTGACCCGCACGTCCAGGCCCTGCTCCAGGGCGAAACGCGCAAAGCGTCCGCCAATGAAGCCGCTTGCGCCGGTGACCAGAATTTTCATGTAGAGCTCCAACAAAACCAGCTGCAAGCTTCGAGCTTCGAGCTGCAAGGTAAATACAGTACGCAAGCGCTTTACTTGGCGCTTGCAGCTTGACGCTCGTAGCTGCTTTCAGGCCACCAGCCATTGCGCCGACGAGCGCACCAATTGCTCGGTCAACAGCCCGAGCAACTGACCGCCATTACGCCAATGATGCCAGTACAAGGGCACGTCGATCGGTTTATCTGGCAACAGTTCGCGCAGTACGCCGCGCTCCAGTTGCTCGCGCACCTGCAATTCCGGCACCAGTCCCCAGCCAAGCCCGGCTTCGGTCAGGCGGATGAAACCTTCGGACGACGGGCACAGGTGATGTTCGAAACCGCCATCGACGCCGAGGGAGGCGAGGTAACGATGCTGGAGAAAATCGTCCGGGCCAAACACCAGCGCCGGGGTGCGCGGCAATTGTTCGGCCCGCACGCCGTCGGGAAAATGCCGCTCGATGAACGCCGGACTGGCCAGCGCCCGATAGCGCATCGCTCCGAGCAGCACGCTGCGCGCGCCTGCCACCGGACGCTCACTGGCGCACAGGCAACCGGCCACTTCACCGGCGCGCATGCGTTTGAGGCCGACGGTCTGGTCTTCGACGATCAGATCGAGCAATAGATGTTGTTCGGCGCAGAAGTCGCCCACCGCCTCGGCCCACCAGGTGGCAAGACTGTCGGCATTCAGGGCGATTCGCAGCCGTTCCGGCAGGCCCTCTTCGTCCAGCGCCGGCACCAGCGTCTGCAAATCCCGTTCGAGCAGGCGCACCTGCTGCACATGGTTGAGCAGACGCCGGCCAATTTCGGTTGGCGACGGCGGTGTCCCGCGTACCAGCACCGGTTGGCCGACCCGAGCTTCCAGCAGTTTGATCCTTTGGGAAATCGCCGATTGCGAAAGGCCCAACACCTGCGCCGCGCGTTCGAATCCGGCCTGCTCGACTACGGCGGCCAGAGCGGAAAGCAACTTGTAGTCGAACATCAGTTTTCCTAATGAGCGATCAGCACTATTGGTTTTTCTTATACCGCGTCAACCGGGAGAATAGCCAGCAAGCACTCTTTATCAAGGACCACCATCATGGCTGGCGAAACCTCATTGACCACCCTGCTGCGCAGCATGAGCCCGCAGGTCAATGCCGGCGAATACGTGTTCTGCACCTTGCGCGACGGCCAGTTGCCGAGCGGTCTGGAAATCGTCGGCAGTTTCCGCGAACAGGAAGGCCTGACGGTAATTCTCGAACGTTCCCACGCCGAGCGCGCCGGTTTCAGCTTCGACTACGTCGCAGCCTGGATCACCTTGAACGTGCATTCGGCGCTGGAAGCCGTCGGCCTGACCGCCGCATTCGCCACCGCACTGGGTAAGGCCGGGATCAGTTGCAACGTGATTGCCGGCTACTACCACGATCATTTGTTCGTCGGTCAGGCCGACGCCGAACGCGCCATGCAAGTGCTGCGCGATCTCGCAGCCAACGCGGAGTAACCGTCATGTGGCAAAGCTATACCAACGGTTTGCTGGTGGCGTTCGGACTGATCATGGCGATCGGTACGCAGAACGCCTTTGTCCTGGCGCAGAGCCTGCGGCGTGAACATCACCTGCCGGTCGCCGCGCTGTGCGTCGCCTGTGATGCATTGCTGGTGGCGGCAGGTGTGTTCGGTCTGGCCACGGTGCTGGCGCAAAACCCGACCTTACTGGCGGTCGCCCGCTGGGGCGGCGCGGTGTTCCTGATCTGGTACGGCAGCCAGGCGTTGCGCCGGGCCTTCTCGAAACAGAGTTTGCAGCAGGGTGAAAACCAGACCGTGCGTTCGTTGCGGGCGGTGATGCTCAGCGCACTGGCGGTGACCTTGCTCAACCCACACGTCTATCTCGACACCGTTTTGCTGATTGGTTCTCTCGGTGCGCAACAGTCGGTGCCCGGCGCTTATGTCGTCGGCGCGGCGAGTGCTTCGCTGCTGTGGTTCTTCACCCTGGCGTTCGGCGCGGCATGGCTCGCACCGTGGCTGGCACGGCCGAGTACGTGGCGGATTCTGGATCTGCTGGTAGCGGTGATGATGTTCACGGTGGCGGGGCAATTGATATTGGCTTCCTGAATTATTCCAAAAGGCTCTGGAACCTCTATCCCACACAGTTGTTGCGTGGTTAAGCCGCACCCCCGGTGCTATGATCCGAACCCTGCGCCGCAAAGAGTAAAAACTCGCCGGTGCATTTCTGGCCGCCCGTGATCGGCCTTGCGCTCACCGCAACAGACCTGATTAGGAGAATCATCATGGCTTTCGAATTGCCGCCGCTGCCTTACGCACACGATGCCCTGCAGCCGCACATTTCCAAGGAAACCCTGGAATTCCACCACGACAAGCACCACAACACCTACGTCGTGAACCTGAACAACCTGGTGCCAGGCACCGAGTTCGAAGGCAAGACCCTGGAAGAAATCGTCAAGACTTCCTCGGGCGGCATCTTCAACAACGCCGCTCAGGTCTGGAACCACACCTTCTACTGGAACTGCCTGGCGCCAAACGCCGGCGGTCAACCAACCGGCGCACTGGCTGAAGCCATCAACGCGGCTTTCGGTTCGTTCGACAAGTTCAAGGAAGAGTTCAGCAAAACCTCGATCGGCACCTTCGGTTCCGGCTGGGGCTGGCTGGTGAAAAAGGCTGACGGTTCCCTGGCCCTGGCCAGCACCATCGGCGCCGGCAACCCGCTGACCAGCGGCGACACCCCGCTGCTGACCTGCGACGTGTGGGAACACGCTTACTACATCGACTACCGTAACCTGCGTCCTAAGTACGTCGAGGCGTTCTGGAACCTGGTCAACTGGAAGTTCGTGGCCGAGCAGTTCGAAGGCAAGACCTTCACCGCTTAAGCTGCACGCCAGACAAAAAACCCGGCTATTGCCGGGTTTTTTTTCTGCCCGCAGAAATCATCACGGATGCGTCGCATCACCAACAGGGCCTTTTCCCACACGTAAAGCAGCCCTTCTCGCCTTGCCCCCAAGCCACGGCGAACTACCATCAAAAGAGGAAAAATTGTCCGACGCCCCTCAAGTTGGAGGCCAAAACTACCGACACAGTACAAATAGGGCAAATACTCCAGACAGCAGCATTTCGGCCAAGGCCACGGACAAATTTTCCGCGGCTCGATTGTCCCTTTGACTGCCAACACGGGATTGCCAATACTCATGGCAACTTGACGCTACCCGCACGGAACAAGGAATAACCCTTTGAAGCTGGAACTCAAGAACAGCTTGTCGGTGAAGTTGCTCCGGGTCGTGCTCCTGTCGGCATTGATCGTCGGCGTGGTCTTGAGCTGCGCGCAGATCGTTTTCGATGCCTATAAAACACGCCAGGCCGTCGCCGGCGATGCCGAACGCATCCTCGACATGTTCCGCGATCCCTCAACCCAGGCGGTCTACAGCCTGGACCGGGAAATGGGCATGCAGGTGATCGAAGGCCTGTTCCAGGACGACGCCGTGCGCCAGGCCTCCATTGGCCATCCCAACGAAGCGATGCTCGCGCAGAAATCCCGTGAGCTGCAGCATTCCAACAGTCGCTGGCTGACCGACCTGATCCTCGGCCAGGAACGCACGTTCACCACCCAACTGGTGGGACGCGGCCCCTACAGCGAATATTACGGCGACCTGAGCATTACCCTCGACACGGCCACCTACGGTCAGGGTTTCATCGTCAGCTCGGTGATCATCTTCATTTCCGGCGTGTTGCGCGCCTTGGCCATGGGGCTGGTGCTGTATCTGGTCTATCACTGGCTGCTGACCAAACCGCTGTCGCGCATCATCGAGCACCTCACCGAGATCAACCCGGACCGCCCCAGCGAACACAAGATTCCGCAGCTCAAGGGCCACGAGAAAAACGAACTGGGGATCTGGATCAACACCGCCAACCAGTTGCTCGAATCCATCGAACGCAATACCCACCTGCGCCACGAAGCGGAAAACAGCCTGCTGCGCATGGCCCAGTACGATTTCCTCACCGGCCTGCCGAACCGCCAGCAATTGCAGCAGCAACTGGACAAGATCCTGGTGGATGCCGGCAAGCTGCAGCGCCGGGTTGCGGTGTTGTGTGTCGGACTGGATGACTTCAAAGGCATCAACGAACAATTCAGCTACCAGACCGGCGACCAATTGCTGCTGGCACTCGCCGACCGCCTGCGCGCCCACAGCGGTCGCCTCGGCGCCCTCGCCCGTCTTGGCGGCGACCAGTTCGCGCTGGTGCAGGCCGATATCGAGCAACCCTACGAAGCGGCGGAACTGGCGCAAAGCATTCTTGATGACCTGGAAGCGCCGTTCGCCCTCGATCATCAGGAAATCCGTCTGCGCGCGACCATCGGCATCACCCTGTTCCCGGAGGACGGCGACAGCACCGAGAAGCTGTTGCAGAAAGCCGAGCAGACCATGACCCTGGCCAAGACCCGCTCGCGCAACCGTTATCAGTTCTATATCGCCAGCGTCGACAGCGAAATGCGCCGCCGTCGCGAACTGGAAAAAGACCTGCGCGACGCCTTGCTGCGCGATCAGTTCTACCTCGTCTATCAGCCGCAGATCAGCTACCGCGATCATCGCGTGGTCGGCGTCGAGGCATTGATCCGCTGGCAGCATCCGGAACACGGTCTGGTGCCGCCGGACCTGTTCATCCCGCTGGCCGAGCAAAACGGCACCATCATCGCCATTGGCGAATGGGTGCTGGATCAGGCCTGCAAGCAACTGCGCGACTGGCACGATCAGGGCTTCGTCGATCTGCGCATGGCGGTCAACCTGTCCACCGTGCAACTGCACCACGCCGAGCTGCCGCGGGTGGTCAACAACCTGTTGCAGATGTACCGCCTGCCACCGCGGAGCCTGGAGCTGGAAGTCACCGAAACCGGCCTGATGGAAGACATCAGCACCGCCGCCCAGCACCTGCTGAGCCTGCGCCGCTCCGGCGCCTTGATCGCCATCGACGACTTCGGCACCGGCTACTCCTCGCTGAGTTATCTCAAGAGTCTGCCGCTGGACAAGATCAAGATCGACAAGAGCTTCGTCCAGGACCTGCTGGACGACGACGATGACGCGACCATCGTTCGCGCCATCATTCAACTGGGCAAGAGCCTGGGCATGCAGGTGATCGCCGAGGGCGTGGAAACCGCCGAACAGGAAACCTACATCATCTCCGAAGGCTGCCATGAAGGTCAGGGCTACCACTACAGCAAACCGCTACCGGCGCGCGAGCTGAGCATTTATCTCAAGCAGGCCCAGCGCAGCAACGCGGCCATCCTCTGAAATCTCCCCCTGCGAAGCCCGGCAAACCCCTTGATCCGCCGGGCGTGCTCTACGCTGTTGATCCAGCGCAACCCCCGCGCAAATAAGAAATATTTCCAGCTACAACCCTTTACACATAATGCGAAAGATTTGCATTATGTCGCAGCTTTTGCGCACCCCCGCGCCTGTCCACTCAATTACCGAAGCAGGATGTTCGCCATGATTCGTATGCCTCTGGCTACCGCCAGTCTGCTGGCCATCGCTATTTCCCTCGCCGGTTGCGGCGAAGGTAAAGACAAAGACAAGGCCGCCGCTCCTGCGCCGACCCCGGCTGCCAGCACCGCTGCACCGGCTGCGCCTGCTGCCGCCGGTAAAGTCGACGAGGCCGCCGGCAAAGCCGTTGTCTCGCACTACGCCGACATGGTCTTCGCCGTTTACAGCGATGCCGAATCCACCGCGAAAACCCTGCAAACCGCCATCGACGCGTTCCTCGCCAAGCCGAACGCCGACACCCTGAAAGCCGCCAAGGCTGCCTGGGTCGCCGCCCGCGTTCCTTACCTGCAGAGCGAAGTGTTCCGCTTCGGCAACACCATCATCGACGACTGGGAAGGTCAGGTGAACGCCTGGCCTCTGGACGAAGGCCTGATCGACTACGTCGACAAATCCTACGAACACGCACTGGGCAACCCGGGCGCCACCGCCAACATCATCGCCAACACCGAAGTACAGGTCGGCGAAGACAAGGTCGACGTCAAGGACATCACTCCGGAAAAACTCGCCAGCCTGAACGAGCTGGGCGGTTCCGAAGCCAACGTTGCCACCGGCTACCACGCCATCGAATTCCTGCTCTGGGGCCAGGACCTGAACGGCACCGGCCCTGGCGCCGGCAACCGTCCTGCGTCGGACTACCTGGAAGGCGCCGGCGCCACCGGCGGTCACAACGATCGTCGTCGTGCCTACCTGAAAGCCGTGACCCAGCTGCTGGTCAGCGACCTGGAAGAAATGGTCGCTAACTGGAAGCCGAACGTGGCCGACAACTACCGCGCCACCCTGGAAGCCGAACCGGCTGAAAGCGGCCTGCGCAAAATGCTGTTCGGCATGGGCAGTCTGTCCCTGGGCGAACTGGCCGGCGAGCGCATGAAAGTGTCCCTGGAAGCGAACTCCCCGGAAGACGAACAGGATTGCTTCAGCGACAACACCCACAACTCGCACTTCTACGATGCCAAGGGCATTCGTAACGTGTACCTGGGCGAGTACACCCGTGTCGACGGCACCAAAATGACCGGCGCCAGCCTGTCGTCGCTGGTGGCCAAAGTCGACCCGGCTGCCGACACCGCGCTGAAAGCCGATCTGGCCGCCACCGAAGCCAAGATCCAGGTCATGGTCGATCACGCCAACAAGGGTGAGCACTACGACCAGTTGATCGCGGCCGGCAACACCGCCGGCAACCAGATCGTCCGCGACGCCATCGCTTCGCTGGTCAAGCAGACCGGTTCGATCGAAGCCGCTGCCGGCAAGCTGGGCATCAGCGACCTGAACCCGGACAACGCCGATCACGAGTTCTGATCACAGCGTCCGCGTTAATAAAGGCGACCTTCGGGTCGCCTTTTTCGTTCTGGCTGACCTGACGTGCATCAAGCAAACGATAATTCCTCTTATTCAAACCCCCTCGCCCTGTTAGACTTTGCGCCTTTAAATTCGCCCCTCTTGCAGGAAGTCTGATGCCCTCGCTGCCTCTTCGCTTGTCCGCACTGTTTCTGGCCCTGGGCCTGAGTGCCTGCGATGACGCCCCGCGTTTCACCAAGGCCGAGCCGGGTGAGGCCCGTTCCGGCGGCGCGGCGACCGTGCGCAAGAGCGATCAGAACGCGTTTTCCCTGCCGTCGGCCAACCTGCCGCCTTCGCGGCGGGTGGACTTCAGCGTCGGCAACAGCTTCTTTCGCAGCCCGTGGGTGATCGCGCCATCGACCACCACGGCCCGCGATGGCCTCGGCCCGCTGTTCAACACCAACGCCTGCCAGAACTGCCATATCAAGGACGGCCGCGGCCATCCGCCGACGCCGGATGCGGCCAACGCGGTGTCGATGCTGGTACGCCTGTCGATTCCCGATGCGCCGGCCTATGCCAAGGTCATCGAGCAAGTGGGCGTGGTGCCGGAGCCAGTCTACGGCGGCCAGTTCCAGGACATGGCCGTCCCCGGCGTCGCGCCGGAAGGCAAGGTGCGGGTCGATTACACGCCGGTGCCGGTCCGCTTCAAGGACGGCACCGAGGTCGAGCTGCGTAAACCGGTCCTGCAGATCACCCAGCTCGGCTACGGCCCGATGCACCCGGACACACGTTTCTCGGCCCGCGTTGCACCGCCGATGATCGGCCTGGGCCTGCTCGAAGCGATCCCGGAAGAAGCGATCCTCGCCAATGCCGCCGCGCAGGCCAAAGAGAACAACGGCATCAACGGCCGGCCAAATCGGGTCTGGGACGATGAGCAGCAAAAGACCGTCATGGGGCGATTTGGCTGGAAAGCCGGCCAGCCGAACCTCAATCAACAAAATGTTCACGCGTTTTCTGGTGATATGGGCCTCACCACCAGCCTGAGACCGTTTGATGACTGCACCGACGCGCAAACCGCCTGCAAACAGGCACCGAACGGCAATGGCCCGGACGGCGAACCTGAAGTCAGCGACAACATCCTGCGCCTGGTGCTGTTCTACAGCCGTAACCTCGCCGTTCCTGCCCGCCGTGGGGTCAACGATCCGCAGGTGCTGGCCGGCAAGAATCTGTTCTTCCAGGCGGGTTGCCAGTCCTGTCACACACCGAAATACACCACCGCTGCCAACGCGGCCGAACCTGAACTGGCCAATCAAGTGATTCGCCCGTACAGCGATCTGCTGCTGCACGACATGGGCGAAGGCCTGGCGGACAACCGCACTGAATTCCAGGCCTCCGGCCGCGACTGGCGTACCCCGCCGCTGTGGGGCATCGGCCTGACGCAGGCGGTCAGCGGCCACACCCAGTTTCTGCATGACGGCCGCGCCCGCAACCTGCTCGAAGCCGTGCTCTGGCACGGCGGCGAAGCGAAGGCGGCGCAGCAACAGGTTTTGTCTTTCAACGCCGAGCAGCGTGCCGCGCTGCTGGCGTTCTTGAACTCACTTTAAACACTTAAAAGAATCGGGAGCCCGACATGTTCCGTCCCAAGCTGTTGTTCACCAGCCTTGCCGCACTGGCCCTCGGCGCGTGCTCGCCGCAGGATCCGCAAGCCGTCACCTCGGCGGCCATCGCCAAATCGGTGATCCTGCCGACCTACACCCGCTGGGTCGAAGCCGACAAACAACTGGCCGTCAGCGCCCTCGCTTACTGCCAAGGCAAAGAGTCGCTGGACACCGCCCGTGCCGACTTCCTGCACGCGCAGAAAGCCTGGGCCGAGTTGCAACCGCTGTTGATCGGCCCGCTGGCCGAAGGCAACCGTTCGTGGCAGGTGCAGTTCTGGCCGGACAAGAAAAACCTGGTCGGCCGTCAGGTCGAGCAACTGGTCACCGCGCAGCCGCAGATCGATGCCGCCGCACTGGCCAAGTCCAGCGTCGTGGTTCAAGGCCTGTCCGCTTACGAGTACATCCTGTTCGACGCCAAACCTGACGTCGCCAACGACGCGCAGAAAGCCAAGTACTGCCCACTGCTGGTGGCCATCGGCGAGCGTCAGAAACAACTGGCCGAAGAGATTCTCAGCAGCTGGAACAACACCGACGGCATGCTCGCGCAGATGAGCAAGTTCCCGAACCAGCGCTACGCCGACTCCCACGAAGCGATCGCCGATCTGCTGCGGGTACAGGTCACCGCCCTCGACACCCTGAAGAAAAAACTCGGCACGCCGATGGGCCGTCAGAGCAAGGGCGTACCACAGCCGTTCCAGGCCGATGCATGGCGCAGCCAGTCGTCGATGGAGTCGCTGGAAGCCAGCCTCGCAGCGGCCAAAACCGTCTGGGAAGGCGTCGACAACAAAGGCATGCGCGGCCTGCTGCCGGCTGAGCAAAAGCCGCTGGCGGACAAGATCGATGCAGCTTACGCGGCGTCGCTCAAACTGTTTGGCAGCACTCAGCGCTCGCTGACCGAAATGCTCAACGATGACGCCGGTCGCCAGCAGCTCAACGACATCTACGACAGCCTCAACGTCGTCCACCGCCTGCACGAAGGCGAGCTGGCCAAGGCGCTGGGCATCCAACTGGGCTTCAACGCCAACGACGGTGACTGATGAGGGCACGTGCCATGCTGCGACGCCAGGCTCTGACTTTAGGTAGTTTGCTGCTGGGAGCAGTGACACTGGGCGGCTGGACGCTGTTCAAACGCAAGGACCAAAGCCCGCTGCTGTTGTCGGCGCGGGACGACACCGATGGCAAGCATTACGCCGTCGGTTATCGGCTGGACGGCACCCAGGTGTTTGCCACCGAAGTCGGCCAGCGCTGCCACGACATCATCAATCACCCGACGCTGCCGATCGCGCTGTTCGTTGCCCGTCGGCCGGGCACCGAGAGCTACCTGATCGATCTGCGCAACGGTGCATTGCTGCAAACCGTGACGTCGCAGCCGAACCGGCACTTCTACGGCCACGCGGTGATCCACCACAGCGGCGACTACCTGTACGCCACCGAAAACGACACCACCGATCCGGGCCGTGGACTGCTCGGGGTGTACAAGTTCGAAGGCGAACGGCTGGTGCACAGCGGCGAGATTTCCACCCACGGTCTCGGCCCGCATCAGGTGTCGTGGATGCCCGACGGTGAAACCCTGGTGGTGGCTAACGGCGGGATCCGCACCGAGGCCGAAAGCCGGGTCGACATGAACCTCGACGCCATGGAGCCAAGCCTGGTGCTGATGCAGCGCGATGGCACCCTGCTGAGCAAGGAAACCCTCGCCCAGCAGATGAACAGCGTGCGCCACCTGGGGATCGCCAGCGACGGCACCATCGTTGCCGGCCAGCAATTCATGGGGCCTTCCCACGAGCGCTCGGAGCTGCTGGCGATCAAGCGACCGGGCCAGCCTTTCGTGGCGTTCCCGGTGCCGGAGCATCAGTTGCAGTCGATGGGTCATTACACCGCCAGCGTCGCCGTGCACAGCGACCTGCGTCTGGTGGCACTGACCGCACCGCGCGGCAACCGCTTCTTCATCTGGGACCTGGACAGCGGCGAAGTGCGCCTCGACGCACCGTTGCCCGACTGCGCCGGCGTCGGTGCGGTGAAGGACGGGTTTGTCGTGACCTCCGGTCAGGGACGTTGCCGCTACTACGATTGCCGTCAGAACGATCTGCTGGCCAAACCGCTGGATTTGCCCGCAGGGCTCTGGGACAACCATCTTCATCTGATGGCCTGAAATTCGCCGCCGGCCGTTCGGTCGGCGGCGCTGCTTTTTTGTATCGCCTCCCCTCATACCCGGTAAAAACTGGCAGTTGGAATCCCTGCCGGACTCGGGGTAATGTGCCCGCCTGTCTCGCCTGATTTTCTCCAAGGAACTGGAAATATGCTGCGTCGCCGCATGCTGATCATGTTGGGTGTTGTACTGCTGATCGTTCTGCTTCTCGCCGGTTACAAGGCCTTCTCGATCTATACGATGATCCAGGGCTTTTCCAAACCGAAGCCGCCGATCAGCGTCGCCGTGGCCACCGCCGTCGAGCGCCCGTGGCAGATGCGTCTGCCCACCGTCGGCACGCTGAAAGCGCTGCAAGGCGTCGACCTGAGCCTGGAGAACGCCGGCACCGTCACCGAGCTGAAGTTCGAATCGGGGCAGAAGGTCAAGGCCGGCCAGCCGTTGCTACAACTGGACAGCGCCGTCGAAGCCGCCTTCCTCGAAACCGCCAAGGCCGATCTCGGCCTCGCGCAGCTGGATTACGGTCGCGGCAGTCAACTCGTCGGCAGCAGCGCCATCTCCAAAGGCGAATTCGACCGGCTCTCGGCGCAGTTGCAAAAGAACAAGGCCACGGTCAATCAGCTCAATGCGGCGCTGGCGAAAAAACGCATCGTCGCGCCCTTCAGCGGCACCATCGGCATCCGCCTCGTCGACATCGGCGACTACCTCGCCAGCGGCACCAAGATCGCCACCCTGCAGGACCTGAGCAGCCTCTACGCCGATTTCTACGTGCCCGAACAATCGGTGCCGAAACTGGCTATCGGTCAACCGGTACAGATCACGGTCGCGGCGTATCCCGGCCAGCATTTCACCGGCGCCATCAGCGCCATCAACCCGATCGTCGAAAGCACCACTCGCAACATTCTGGTGCGCGCCACCCTGGCCAACCCCGATGGCAAGTTGCTGCCGGGCATGTTCACCAGCGTCGAAGTGCTGCTGCCGGATCCGCAGAAACACATCGTGGTCCCGGAAAGTGCGATCACCTACACCCTGTACGGCAACTCGACGTACGTGGTCACCCAGAAGAAAGCCGAAGATGGCACCGTCGAAAAAGACGACAAGGGCCAACCGGTACTGATCGCCGAGCGTCGGTTCGTCGAGACCGGCGAACGCCGCGATGGTCAGGTGATGATCAACAAGGGCGTGCAGAGCGGCGAACAGGTGGTGACGGCCGGCCAGATCAAACTGGACAACGGCGCCCACATTGCCATCAGCGACGACAAGACCCTCGGCGAGCAGAACAGTCCGCCCCGCGCCGACTGATCAAGGAAACCCCATGGCTTTTACCGATCCGTTCATCCGCCGCCCGGTGCTCGCCACCGTGGTCAGCCTGCTGATTGTGCTGCTGGGCTTTCAGGCCTGGAGCAAGCTGCCGCTGCGCCAGTACCCGCAAATGGAAAACGCCCTGATCACGGTGACCACCGCGTACCCCGGGGCCAACGCCGAAACCATCCAGGGCTACATCACCCAGCCGATGCAACAGAGCCTGGCCAGCGCCGAGGGCATCGACTACATGACTTCGGTCAGTCGCCAGAACTTCTCGGTGATTTCGATCTACGCGCGCATCGGCTCCAACAGCGACCGCTTGTTCACCGAACTGCTGGCCAAGGCCAACGAGGTGAAGAACAAGTTGCCTCAGGACGCCGAAGATCCGGTGCTGAGCAAGGAAGCCGCCGACGCCTCGGCGCTGATGTACATCAGCTTCTTCAGCAAGGAGCTGAACAACCCGCAGATCACCGACTACCTCTCACGGGTGATCCAGCCGAAACTGGCGACCCTGCCGGGCATGGCCGAGGCAGAGATTCTCGGCAACCAGGTGTTCGCCATGCGCCTGTGGATCGACCCGGTGAAACTCGCCGGCTTCGGCCTCAGCGCCAGCGACGTGACCAACGCGGTGCGCCAGTACAACTTTCTCTCCGCCGCTGGCGAAGTGAAAGGCGAGTACGTGGTCACCAGCATCAACGCCAACACCGAACTGAAGTCCGCCGAAGCCTTCGGCAAGATCCCGCTCAAGGTCAGCGGTGACAGCCGGGTGCTGCTCAGCGATGTGGCACGGGTCGAAATGGGCGCGGAAAACTACAACTCGATCAGTTCGTTCGGCGGCACGCCTTCGGTGTATATCGGGATCAAGGCCACACCCGGGGCCAACCCGCTGGAAGTGATCAAGGAAGTGCGCAAGATCATGCCGGAGCTGGAAGCCCAGCTGCCGCCCAACCTCAAGAGCGAGATCGCCTACGACGCCACGCTGTTCATCCAGGCCTCCATCGACGAAGTGGTGAAGACCCTGTTCGAGGCGGTGCTGATCGTGATCGTGGTGGTGTTCCTGTTCCTCGGTGCCCTGCGTTCAGTGGTCATTCCGGTAGTGACCATTCCGCTGTCGATGATCGGCGTGATGTTCTTCATGCAGATGATGGGCTACTCGATCAACCTGCTGACCCTGCTGGCGATGGTGCTCGCCATCGGGTTGGTGGTGGACGACGCGATTGTGGTGGTGGAAAACATCCACCGGCACATCGAGGAAGGCAAGACACCACTGGAGGCTGCGCTCGAAGGCGCACGGGAAATCGCCATGCCGGTGGTGTCGATGACCATCACCCTGGCGGCGGTGTACGCACCGATCGGTTTTCTCACCGGACTGACGGGGGCACTGTTCAAGGAGTTTGCGTTGACCCTGGCCGGGGCGGTGGTGATTTCCGGCGTCGTCGCCCTGACCCTGTCGCCGATGATGTGCGCCATGCTGCTGCGCCATGACGAAAATCCCACGGGCCTGGCCCACCGCCTCGACCGGATTTTCGACAGCCTCAAGCGTCGCTATCAGAGCATGCTGCACGGCACGCTCAATACCCGGCCGGTGGTGCTGGTGTTCGCGGTGATCGTGCTGTGCCTGATTCCGGTGCTGCTCAAGTTCACCAAATCGGAACTGGCACCGGACGAGGATCAGGGCATCATCTTCATGATGGCCAACGCGCCGCAACCGACCAACCTCGATTACCTGAACACCTACACCGACGAGTTCATCAAGATCTTCAAGGAGTTTCCGGAGTACTACTCCTCGTTCCAGATCAACGGCTACAACGGGGTGCAGAGCGGCATCGGCGGTTTCCTGCTCAAACCATGGAACGAGCGCAGTCGCACGCAAATGGAAATCCTCCCCGAGGTACAAGGCAGACTCGAGGGCATTCCGGGCCTGCAGATCTTCGGCTTCAACCTGCCGTCCCTGCCTGGCACCGGTGAAGGCCTGCCGTTCGAGTTCGTGATCAACACCGCCAACGACTACGAGCTGTTGCTGCAAGTGGCCGACCGGATCAAGAAGCGCGCCATGGAATCGGGCAAGTTCGCCTTCGTCGACCTCGACCTGGCTTTCGACAAACCCGAAGTGGTGGTCGACATCGACCGCGCCAAGGCTGCGCAGATGGGCGTGTCGATGCAGGATCTGGGCGGCACCCTCGCGACCTTGCTCGGCGAAGCCGAGATCAACCGGTTCACCATCGAAGGCCGCAGCTACAAGGTCATCGCCCAGGTCGAACGGGCCTACCGCGACAACCCGGACTGGCTGAACAATTACTACGTGAAAAACGCCCAGGGCGAACTGCTGCCGCTGTCGACCCTGATCACGGTGACCGACCGCGCACGACCGCGACAGCTCAACCAGTTCCAGCAACTCAACGCGGCCAAGCTGTCCGGGTTCCCGCTGGTGAGCATGGGCGAAGCCATCGACAGCGTGTTGCAGATCGCCCGGGAAGAGGCCCCGGCCGGGTTTGCCTTCGATTACGGCGGCGCCTCCCGCCAGTTCGTCCAGGAAGGCAGCGCGCTGTGGGTGACCTTCGCCCTGGCATTGGCGATCATTTTCCTGGTGCTGGCGGCGCAGTTCGAAAGCTTCCGCGACCCATTGGTGATTCTGGTGACCGTGCCGTTGTCGATCTGCGGGGCGCTGATTCCGCTGTTCCTCGGCTGGTCGAGCATGAACATCTACACCCAGGTCGGGCTGGTGACGCTGATCGGGCTGATCAGCAAGCACGGGATCCTGATCGTCGAGTTCGCCAACCAGTTGCGCAAGGAGAAAGGCCTGACACCCCGTGAGGCGGTGGAGGAAGCGGCGGCTATTCGTCTGCGCCCGGTGCTGATGACCACCGCGGCGATGGTGTTCGGCATGGTGCCGCTGATCGTGGCCACCGGCGCCGGTGCGGTCAGCCGTTTCGACATCGGGACGGTGATTGCCACCGGGATGTCGATCGGGACGTTGTTCACGCTGTTTGTCCTGCCGTGCGTTTACACCGTGCTGGCGAAACCCGATCCCACGGCATGACGCAGTAAAAAAAGCCATGACGCAATAAAAAAGGCCTCGCATCAGCGAGGCCTTTGGCTCTTCTAGAAAGAGATTTCAATCGATTCAACTCTGCGGCCTCATTCCTTGAGAGAGTCCGAACATGAACAGCAACAGATCATGGTCCGGCTGAGTGGCCACGGCGGCTTTCGCCACCCGTGGCATCGGGCAATGCGGATCGCTCGCCGAGGCACCGATCACCTGCATGCGTGGCTGTTCCCAGGCCGCCACCGCCAATGATGCAACTGCCAAGGCTCCTACCAGAAACAAACCTCGTGCAATTTCTAGTTTCATCGCTATAAACCTTTGATAGCGCTGCCAAACGCCGTCTCATAAAAGTAGACGAGTTTTTTCCAGTCCGTTGCGCTGAACGACGAGTGGCGACGCAATTGCTTCATGTCATGGGCGGCTGCGCGATAAGCGGTCAATCGCTGACGGCACTTTTCCAGATCGATCAGGGCGACTTCGACCTTGACCGACTCACCTTCGCCCGTCACCCGCACAAATACGTGCTTGATGTAGATGCAGCTGTGCTGCCAACGGCTCTTGTGCATGCGCGCGAGGTTTTCGGCGAGGTCCTTGAGCACGCGCTCATAGACAGCTTCGCCGTATTGCTCGCGTCCGCCGGCGGCTTCCCATTGCTCAAACTCCTGAAAGCCATCGAGCGACTTCGTCACCAACAGTGCACGCCATTTAAATTCGGGATCGGGCTGGGCACCGCAGAACACGATTTCAGGGACTCTGACGCCGAGCCGGGTCACGCCCGTCAGCGCATCGAGCTCGCGCAACACGGTCGGCCGTCCGAACGGGTGCAGCCAGCTGCGATAGATATGTCCGGTCTGGCGTTTGGCATACAGCAGCTGGCCGTCACGTCCCATGATCCGTTGCACACCACTTTCGCCACCCCGGCGTACATTGGGTTCCTCGACCCATTCGCCACGCTGGTTCCAGTAGTAGTCGAAGCGATCCTCGGGAGCGACTTCCGCTTCTGCTGCAAATTGCACTGCCATCCTGTTACCTCTTGCGTAATACGTAGACTCGCCACATGGCATAGAGCGGAATAAAGTCCAGTTGTTCCTGGATCCGGAACCCCGCGTCTTCAAATTCCTTTTCAACTGTAGCGGCCGGTAACACAAACCGGTTCTGGTAACCTTCCTGCCCACGCGTGCGCTCGGCGCGCTTGCGTTTCCAGGACTTGAAATTGCCGTCGACCCACAGCGAAATGATCACGCTGTCGCGAGTGACGCGCTCGAATTCGCGCAGAATCGCCCGGCGGTGCTCGGCTTCGCCGATGTGATGCAGCAGTCGCATGCAAAAAATGCTGTCGACGGCGTTATCGGGCAAGGCAATGTCGAACGCAGATGTGTGCAAGGGTTGTACCCGTTTCACCACATCCGCCGGTTGTGCCTGCATGGCGGTCTTGATCATCGACTCGGAATTGTCCGCACCGATGATCACCCGGTTGGGTTTTTCCGCGAGCATCGGCCAGAAACGCCCCGCACCGCACGGCAGGTCGAGTACCAGCCCCGGCTCACCGACCAGGGTCAGCGCCTTGCGGGCCATCTGCTGATCCCGCCAGTTGGACAAACGACGTCCCAGACCGTCCTGGTGCTTGCGCAGGTATTTCTGCGCATGTTTATCGTCGTACTTTTCGGAAAAATCGAGCTTGATCGGGCCGGCCATCACCAGGACTCCTGAATTACTGATGACGCCACCTTAAGCAGCGGCGTGTCAGCGTCAGGTCATCCCTTTGTGAAAAAAACGTCATGTAAATCGGCAATCTATTTCAAGGTTATACAGGAATTAGACAGGTTGGCGGGAGTACCCTCGTCGACCGGCTGATCTTCAGCGCTTGCCCAGATCGACCTCGAAACGGCAGCCATTGGGCTCCATCGTGCTCAACGTGACGCTCCAGCCCTGGTTCTCGCAGATGCGTTGAACCAGTGAAAGACCCAACCCCAGCCCTTCGCCGCGTTTTTCGTTTCCGCGTACAAAAGGCTGGAACATCGCCTCGCGTTTTTCCTCGGGAATGCCTACGCCCGAATCCTCGACCACGAAACCGTTCTCGTTGAGCGTCAGGCGAATGAACCCCTGCTCGGTGTAGTGCAAGGCATTGCGCAGCAAGTTGCCCATCACCGCATTGAGCAGCGTCGCGTTATAACAGGTGTCGGGCGGATTGCCCGGCTCGAAAATCAGCTGCAAGCCCTTGGATTCGATGGGTTCTCGCCACAGGCAAAGCAAACTGTCGGCCACTTGCGAGAGGTTATGCTGGGGCGCCGCGCCTGCGTCTTCACGCTGGGCGCGAGCGAGCATCAGGAAGGTCTGCACCAGCTCACGCATCTCTTCACTGGCCCGCGCAATGCGCTGAACCTGGGCCTTGCCGCGCTGATCGATGCCCGGATTTTCCAGCAGCAGTTCACAGGAGCTGGCCAATACCATCAGCGGTGTACGCAATTCGTGGCTGACGTCGCTGGTGAACAGGCGCTCCCGCGTCAGCGCCTGACGCAGGCGCCCAAGCGTGGCATCGAACGCCACTGCCAGTTCGCCCACCTCGTCAGCCGCATAGTCCGGCGCCAGTGGAGGTGCCAGCCCGAGCAACTGGTCGCGATGGCGCACCTGGCGGGCAAGACGCACCACCGGGGCCATCACTTTGCGCGCCAGCACCCAGCCAAGGAACACCGCCAGCGCCAGACTGAGCACGAAGCCCACCAGCACCACGGCGAACAGCACGCGCTCGCGTTCTTCAAAATCGCTTTGATCCTGCAGCAGCACGTAGCGGCGACCGTCGACCACCTCGACCATCGCGTGGTACGACAGCTGCTCGCGAAAGACTTCATGGAACCCCGAATCCAGGTGTCGCAGGTCCTTGGGCAGCTCGAAGTCGCCCGGCCCGCCGCTGAAGTAGAACAGTTGATCCGGCTCCGGCCGATGGCTCCAGTCCGAGACGTTGTCCATCAGCAGCAGGCGTTGCAGATCCCCGCCCAACCCGGCGGAAATCAGTTTTTCCTCGACCAGGTGCACGGTCGCGACGATGCCCATGGCAAACGCCCCGGCCACCAGCGCACTCATCAGCGCAAAGGCGATGATGATCCGCTGGGCAAGGCTTTGCTTAAACTCCATCGCGGCCCTCGGCCAGGCGGTAACCCACGCCGTGCACGGTGTGCAGCAGTGGCTTGGCGAATGGTTTGTCGATCACCTGGCGCAATTGGTGGACATGGCTGCGCAGGCTGTCGCTGTCCGGACAGTCATCGCCCCACAGCGCTTCTTCGAGAATTTCCCGACGCAAAACATGCGGGCTCTTTTGCATCAGCACCGCCAGCAGTTTGAGGCCGACCGGATTGAGCTTGAGCAGTTTGCCTTCGCGGGTCACTTCTAGGGTATCGAGGTCGTAGCTCAGATCGCCGACCTGCAGGGCCCGACGACCGCCGCCCTGGGTGCGACGCATCACCGCTTCGACCCGCGCCGCCAGTTCCGACAGCGCGAACGGCTTGACCAGATAATCGTCGGCTCCGGACTTGAAGCCCTGCAAGCGGTCATCGAGCTGATCGCGAGCGGTGAGCATGATTACCGGCGTATCGCGACGGGCGTCTTCGCGCAGGCGCTTGCACAGGGTGTAGCCGTCGATGCCTGGCAGCATGATGTCGAGCACGATCAGGTCGTAATGCTCGGTGGCGGCCAGATGCAGGCCCGACAGACCGTCCTGGGCGCAATCGACGGTATAGCCTTTGAGCCCCAGGTAATCGGCCAGATTGGCCAGGATATCGCGGTTGTCTTCGACCAATAGAATTCGCATGGGCACCTCCTACGTACACAGTAGCGGCCGTCTTGGCCCGCGCAGCTTACGGCCAAGTGTGGCTCACGGCTAGGCACCGAGTGGGTTGATTTGACTTAATTGCACGGATCGCCGGACTTGACGAGTTTTTCACGAGCGACCGACAAATCGCCGACAGAACCGGGCGCAGACTCACACGGTTGTGCTTCTTTGAAGACCTTACCGATGAAGGAATTGCCATGGTTTCGATCTCTGCCCGCCCTGCTTCAAGGCCTTTGAATGTATGGCTTTGCCTGGGCATTCCCGCCGTCGCGGCGGTCATTCTGGTGTTGCTGGAGCTGACCGACCTGGACATGGATCTGGCCCGGCTGTTTTACGATCCGGTCGCGGGCGACTTCATCGGCCGCCACAGTTACTTTCTCGAAGACATCCTCCACGACCGCGCCAAACAAGTGGTGATCGCCTTTTCGGTGTTATCCATCCTCGGGTTCATCGGTGCTTTTTTCATCGAACGGCTCAAACCATTCAAGCGTGAACTGGGTTGCCTGGTGTTGTCGCTGGGTCTGGCCACCTCGTTTGTCACGCCGGTGAAAGCCGTGACGGCGGTGCAATGCCCATGGAGCCTCGAACAGTTCGGTGGCCACGAAACCTACAGCAAACTGCTGGATCATCGCCCGCCGACCGACAAGCCCGGTCGTTGCTGGCCGGGTGGTCATGCGGCCACCGGTTTCACCTTGTTTGCGCTGTTCTTCGTGCTGCGTGACCGCCGCCCGCGGCTGGCCCGTCAGGCATTCATCTTTGCCTTTGCGCTGGGTTCGGTGTTTTCGATCAGCCGGATGATGCAGGGTGCGCACTTCTTCTCCCACAACGTGTGGACGGCGATCTTCTGCTGGCTGATCTGTCTGGGTTCGTATTACTGGATTCTGTATCGCCCGGCAGCCAAGAACCAGGCCACGACGTTGGCACAACCCGCCAACGCCTGACCCCTGAAACGCGGGCAATAAAAAACCCCGTCTGCTTTCGCAGACGGGGTTTTTCGTTACAGGGTGAGGCTGGCTTACATCATGCCGCCCATGCCACCCATGCCGCCCATGTCTGGCATACCGCCGCCAGCTGCACCTTCTTTCTTCGGTGCGTCAGCAACAGCAGCTTCGGTGGTCAGGATCAGACCGCCGATGGAGGCTGCAGCTTGCAGAGCCGAACGGGTGACCTTGGTTGGGTCCAGGATGCCCATTTCGATCATGTCGCCGTATTCGCCGGTAGCAGCGTTGTAGCCGAAGCTGCCTTCGCCGTTCTTGACCTTGTCGACAACCACGCTTGGCTCGTCGCCGGAGTTGGCAACGATCTGGCGCAGCGGCGCTTCAACAGCGCGGCGCAGTACAGCGATACCGACGTTCTGGTCAGCGTTGTCGCCTTTCAGTTCGGTCAGGGCTTCCAGAGCGCGGATCAGCGCAACGCCACCGCCAGGTACCACGCCTTCTTCAACGGCTGCGCGGGTTGCGTGCAGGGCGTCTTCAACGCGGGCTTTCTTCTCTTTCATTTCAACTTCGGAACCGGCGCCAACCTTGATCACTGCAACGCCGCCGGACAGCTTGGCCAGACGCTCTTGCAGTTTTTCACGGTCGTAGTCCGAGGAAGTCTCGGCAACCTGGGCACGGATCTGAGCGATACGGGCTTCGATGTCGCCTTGAACGCCAGCACCGTCAACGATGATGGTGTTTTCCTTGGACAGGGTCACGCGCTTGGCGCTACCCAGGTGTTCCAGGGTGGTGCTTTCCAGGCTCAGGCCGATCTCTTCGGAGATAACGGTACCGCCGGTCAGAACAGCGATGTCCTGCAGCATGGCCTTGCGACGGTCGCCGAAGCCTGGAGCCTTGACGGCTGCGACTTTAACGATGCCACGCATGTTGTTCACGACCAGAGTCGCCAGGGCTTCGCCTTCAACGTCTTCGGCAACGATCAGCAGTGGACGGCCGGCTTTGGCAACGGCTTCCAGCACTGGCAGCATTTCGCGGATGTTCGAGATCTTCTTGTCGACCAGCAGGATCAGCGCGCCTTCCAGCTCGGCAACCATGGTGTCCGGCTTGTTGACGAAGTACGGGGACAGGTAGCCACGGTCGAACTGCATGCCTTCTACAACCGACAGTTCGTTTTCCAGGCCCGAGCCTTCTTCAACGGTGATCACGCCTTCTTTACCGACTTTTTCCATGGCTTCGGCAATGATGTCGCCGATGGAGTTGTCGGAGTTGGCGGAGATGGTGCCTACCTGAGCGATAGCCTTGGTGTCGGCGCATGGCTTGGACAGGGCTTTCAGTTCTTTGACGATCGCGATGGTCGCTTTGTCGATACCGCGCTTCAGGTCCATCGGGTTCATGCCGGCAGCGACGGCTTTCAGGCCTTCGTTGACGATCGACTGAGCCAGAACGGTAGCGGTGGTAGTACCGTCACCAGCGTCATCGTTGGCACGGGAGGCAACGTCTTTGACCAGCTGCGCGCCCATGTTTTCGAAACGGTCTTCGAGTTCGATTTCCTTGGCGACGGAAACGCCGTCCTTGGTGATGGTCGGAGCGCCGAAGCTCTTCTCGAGAATCACGTTACGGCCTTTCGGGCCCAGGGTCGCTTTTACCGCGTCAGCCAGGACGTTTACGCCAACCAGCATTTTCTTGCGGGCGGAATCGCCGAATTTAACTTCTTTAGCAGCCATGATCGATATTCCTTAAATACTTTGTAGTAGCGGGAAAATGAACGGGGGTAATCAGCCTTCGATAACGGCGAGGATTTCGTTCTCGCTCATTACCAGCAGGTCTTCGCCGTCGACTTTCACAGTGTTGCTGCCGGAGTACGGACCGAACACAACCTTGTCGCCTACCTTCACGGACAGTGCGCGCACTTCACCGCTTTCCAGTGCCTTGCCCGGGCCTACAGCCAGAATCTCACCGTGGTTGGCTTTTTCAGCAGCCGAACCTGGCAGGACGATACCGCCAGCGGTTTTCTTTTCTTCTTCGCTGCGACGGATGACGACGCGGTCATGCAGAGGACGAAGCTTCATTGTCGATCTCTCCTAATTGTGGTTTTCATCGGCCGGTGTAGTCCCGGCGGGTTTAACGAATCCGGCCTGCGCCGGTTGCGGCTCGTCGAGCGAACCGCGGAAGTCTGTCCGGTTCAAATACCGGAAACCTTTCGGTGACCGATACATAAGGGCGCATAAGCTTATTACAAGGGCGGGGGCTAAAAAATTTTCACGCACATTGCATGAATTCGCCCCACAAACGAACACGGCACCCGAAGGTGCCGTGTCGACGTAGAAGTTACTTGGTGTCGCGGTGTTCGAATTCGCCTTCGATCACATCACCTTCGCGGCCAAGAGGCTGGCGCGGTGCAGGACCGCCGCGAGGTTGCAGGTCATCGGCGAACGCTCGCTGGCGCATGGCCTGTTCTTCGGCACGCTGGCGCATCTTGTTGGCGACCAGTCGACGACTGAACGGCAACAGCAGCACCAGACCGACCACGTCGCTGATAAAGCCCGGCAGGATCAACAGACCACCGGCCAGGGCCAGCATCAGGCCTTCCAGCATGGTTTGCGCAGGCAGTTCGCCGCGGTTCAGGCTTTCACGGGCACGCAGTGCGGTGGCCAGCCCGGCGACGCGCAGCACAAACACGCCGAACATCGAGCCGAGAATGATCAGCAGCAGGGCCGGGAAAAATCCGATCGATCCTGCCACTTTGACGAATACGAACAGCTCCAACACCGGGAACAGCAGAAAGAGCAACAAAAAAGGGCGCATCAAAGTTTCCTCAACGCAAGAAATGCCTTGCAGTAAGCCTTAGATGACGTCGCCCTTTCGTGAATTCAAGCGTCGGCCACCGCATTTTTTGGCCAGACCTCGGCGTGAGCCAGAGAAACCAAGGCCTCGCGCACTTGTATCGGCGTATGACAAGGCGCTTGAAACGGCAGCCAGTACAGCGCCTGACCGATGCGCAGGTGCATGCCTTCGGTGTCGATCCCGGCCAGTTGCGCCGGTACGGTTTTCGGCAGACCGGCGAGGTCGACGTAATGGGCGATGGCCTTGGCGTGGTCGCTGTTCATGTGCTCGACCATGCTGATTTCGGCCTTGCCGGCGAACGGGTTGGCCAGGGTCAGGTGATCGACCCAGTGGATCGCGCCAAAACCGCCGATGTAGCGATGGCGCACCGGATTGAGCACCCAGAAATCGAAATCGTGGGCCTTGTGGTAATTCTGCGAATCGGGGAAATAGCGGTAGTAACGCTCGGCGGCAGCTTCGATGGCGGCAGCGTCTTCGAGTTTTTCCGCCTCGGCCAGATAGGTCAGGCGACCAACGGCTTGCACATCGTCAGCCTCGCGCTCGCCCACCAGCAGCGAACATTTCGGATCTTTCTGCAGATTGTGAGTGTGCTGGGCGATGCGGCTGATCAGGATCAGCGGCCGGCCCTGGTCGTCCAGGCAGTAGGGAACCACAGAGCCGAATGGAAAACCGGGCATTGATTTGGAGTGGGTCGACAGCACGCCACGGTATTCCTTGAGAAGCAATTCTCGGGCATTCTTAGCCGCTTCAACGCTCAATTTATGACTCCTTAAATAGAATCCGTCGACAAAACGGACAGGCGCATGGGTTTTGTCCCACTCGCCATCGGGCAGTTCTCATGTGCAACAGGCTGCTGGCCGGTGCAGATCGAGAGGCTACCTGTAAGGACCACTCTGACCTGCTCTCGGGGGCATGCGAATGCAACTCAACGACAAAGTAATCATTATCACTGGCGGTTGCCAAGGCTTGGGCCGCTCGATGGCCGAGTATTTCGCGGGCAAGGGCGCGAAGCTGGCGCTGGTCGACCTGAACCAGGAAAAACTCGACGACGCGGTCGCGGCCTGCAAGGCCAAGGGTGTCGAGGCGCGCAGCTACCTGTGCAACGTCGCCAACGAAGAGCAGGTGACGCACATGGTTGCCCAGGTCGCCGAAGACTTTGGCGCGATCCACGGCCTGATCAACAACGCCGGGATCCTGCGCGACGGCCTGCTGCTCAAGGTCAAGGACGGCGAGATGACCAAGATGAGCCTGGCCCAATGGCAGGCGGTGATCGACGTCAACCTGACCGGCGTGTTCCTCTGCACCCGTGAAGTGGCGGCAAAAATGGTCGAGCTGAAAAACAGCGGCGCGATCATCAACATCTCGTCGATCTCCCGCGCGGGCAACGTCGGCCAGACCAACTACTCCGCCGCCAAGGCCGGTGTGGCGGCAGCGACCGTGACCTGGGCCAAGGAACTGGCGCGCTACGGCATTCGCGTGGCGGGCATCGCACCGGGCTTCATCGAAACCGAAATGACCCTGGGCATGAAGCCGGAAGCGCTGGAAAAAATGACCTCGGGCATTCCGCTCAAGCGCATGGGCAAGCCGGAAGAGATCGCCCACTCGGCGGCGTACATCTTCGAGAACGACTACTACACCGGCCGGATTCTGGAGATGGATGGCGGGTTGCGCATCTGACCTCTGTCGCGTAATGAAAAACGCCCCGGTGCACAGGCACCGGGGCGTTTTTGTTTAAACCACAGCCATCAATCGTCGCTGATGGTGATGTTCGGCATCGCCGGCGAAGCCGCTTCCTGCAACACGATCCGCGCGCCGACGTGGCGGGCCAGCTCCTGGTAAACCATGGCGATCTGGCTGTCCGGCTCGGAAATCACCGTTGGCTTGCCGCCATCGGCCTGTTCGCGGATCAGCATCGACAGCGGCAACGAAGCCAGCAGCTCGACGCCGAACTGGGTCGCCAGCTTCTCGCCACCGCCCTCACCGAACAGATGCTCGGCGTGTCCGCAGTTCGAGCAGATGTGCACGGCCATGTTTTCCACCACGCCCAGTACCGGAATGTTGACCTTGCGGAACATCTCCACGCCTTTACGCGCGTCCAGCAGCGCCAGATCCTGCGGTGTCGTGACAATCACAGCACCGGCCACCGGGACTTTCTGCGCCAGGGTCAGCTGGATGTCGCCGGTGCCTGGCGGCATGTCGATCACCAGATAATCCAGGTCGCCCCAAGCGGTTTGCGTGACCAGCTGCAGCAGCGCGCCGGAGACCATCGGCCCGCGCCAGACCATCGGCGTGTTGTCGTCGGTCAGGAACGCCATCGACATCACTTCCACGCCATGGGCCTGCAACGGCACGAACCACTTCTGATCCTTGATCTGCGGTCGGGTGCCCTCGGGAATGCCGAACATGATGCCCTGACTCGGGCCGTAGATATCGGCGTCGAGAATCCCGACCTTCGCACCTTCGCGAGCCAGCGCCAGCGCCAGGTTGGCGGCGGTGGTGGATTTGCCCACACCGCCCTTGCCCGATGCCACGGCGACCACGTTCTTGACGTTGGCCAGCCCTGGGATCTGTGCCTGGGCCTTGTGCGCGGCGATCACGCTGTTGACTTCAACCTTGGCCGACACCACGCCGTCGAGGTTTTCGATGGCCAGTTGCAGCAATTGCGCCCAGCCGCTCTTGAACAGACCGGCGGCATAACCGATTTCCAGTTGCACGCTGACGCGATCGCCGGTGATTTCGATGTTGCGCACGCAACCGGCGCTGACCGGATCCTGGTTCAGGTAAGGGTCGGTGTATTGGCTGAGGACGGCTTCCACCGCTGCGCGAGTGACGGCACTCATGGGCAACTCCGATAACAAGACTGGGAAAAGATGGCGGGTATCCTACCCCTTCTGTCCTCCGGACGGCATGCCCGGCAACGATTTGCAGAGGTGAAATATCTTTCCCGGCGCTTTATAGTGGCCGACCTCCGTTTCATCAAGTAGCGAAGCCCCACATGTCCGAACCACGCAAGATTCTCGTCACCAGCGCCCTGCCCTACGCCAACGGTTCGATCCACCTTGGCCATATGCTGGAATACATCCAGACCGATATGTGGGTGCGCTTCCAGAAGCATCGTGGCAATCAGTGCATTTATGTCTGCGCCGACGACGCCCACGGTTCGGCGATCATGCTGCGCGCGGAAAAGGAAGGCATCACCCCGGAACAACTGATCGCCAACGTCCAGGCCGAACACAGCGCCGACTTTGCCGAGTTCCTGGTGGACTTCGACAACTTCCACTCCACTCACGCCGAAGAAAACCGTGAGCTGTCGAGCCAGATCTACCTGAAGCTGCGTGACGCCGGGCACATCGCCCAACGTTCGATCACCCAGTATTTCGACCCGGAAAAGAAAATGTTCCTGGCCGACCGCTTCATCAAGGGCACCTGTCCGAAATGCGGCACCGAAGACCAGTACGGCGACAACTGCGAAAAATGCGGTGCAACCTACGCGCCGACCGACCTGAAGGATCCGAAGTCGGCGATCTCCGGCGCCACCCCGGTGCTCAAGGATTCCCAGCACTTCTTCTTCAAGCTGCCGGACTTCCAGGAAATGCTGCAGGCCTGGACCCGCAGCGGCACCCTGCAAGACGCCGTGGCCAACAAGATCGCCGAATGGCTGGACGCCGGCCTGCAACAGTGGGACATCTCCCGCGATGCGCCGTACTTCGGCTTCGAGATCCCGGGCGAGCCAGGCAAGTACTTCTACGTGTGGCTGGACGCGCCGATCGGCTACATGGCCAGCTTCAAGAACCTCTGCAACCGTACGCCGGAGCTGGACTTCGACGCGTTCTGGGGCAAGGACTCCACCGCCGAACTGTACCACTTCATCGGCAAGGACATCGTCAACTTCCACGCCCTGTTCTGGCCGGCGATGCTCGAAGGCGCGGGTTTCCGCAAGCCGACCGGGATCAACGTGCACGGTTACCTGACCGTCAACGGTCAGAAGATGTCCAAATCCCGCGGCACCTTCATCAAGGCCCGTACCTACCTGGATCACCTGTCGCCGGAATACCTGCGCTACTACTACGCGGCCAAACTCGGCCGTGGCGTGGACGACCTCGACCTGAACCTCGAAGACTTCGTGCAGAAGGTCAACTCCGACCTGGTCGGCAAAGTGGTCAACATCGCCAGCCGTTGCGCCGGTTTCATCCAGAAGGCCAACGCCGGTCTGCTGGTGGACACCAACGCCGCGCCGGAACTGACCGAAGCGTTCCTGGCTGCTGCGCCGAGCATCGCCGACGCCTATGAGGCCCGCGACTTCGCCCGTGCCATGCGCGAAACCATGGCGTTGGCCGACCGCGCCAATGCCTGGATCGCCGACAAGGCGCCATGGTCGCTGAACAAGCAGGAAGGCAAGCAGGATGAAGTCCAGGCGGTCTGCGCCACGGCGATCAACCTGTTCCGTCAGTTGGTGATCTTCCTCAAGCCGGTGCTGCCGCTGCTGGCTGCCGATGCCGAGGCGTTCCTCAACGTCGCCCCGCTGACCTGGAACGACCACACCACCCTGCTGGCCAACCACCAGCTGAACGAATTCAAACCGTTGATGACCCGCATCGACCCGGTAAAAGTGCAAGCCATGACCGACGCCTCGAAAGAAGACCTGACCGCCAGCCAGACCGACACCGGCGCCGCCGCGCCTGTCGGCAACGGCGAACTGGCCAAGGATCCGCTGTCGCCGGAAATCGACTTCGACACCTTTGCCGCCGTCGACCTGCGTGTGGCGCTGATCGTCAAGGCCGAACACGTCGAAGGCGCGGACAAGCTGCTGCGTCTGACCCTCGACATCGGTGACGAGCAACGCAACGTGTTCTCGGGGATCAAGAGCGCCTACCCGGATCCGTCCAAGCTCGACGGTCGCCTGACCATGATGATCGCCAACCTCAAGCCACGGAAAATGAAGTTCGGCATCTCCGAAGGCATGGTGATGGCGGCCGGCCCTGGCGGTGAAGAAATCTACCTGCTGAGCCCGGACAGCGGCGCCAAGCCGGGTCAGCGCATCAAGTAAGGTTCTGCCCTGACAGATCCCACAGGCGTGCTCCGTGCGCCTGTGGGATTTTTCATATCTGGCCCGCCCTCCACGGCTGCCGGATAATGCCTAACCTTAAGTGACACCCCCCGTTGCCACCGGCAGAACCATGACCGAACTCGTGCTTACGCTCTTCAGTGCTGCGCTGATCAACAACTTTGTGTTGCACTGGCCGCTGGGCGTCGATCCGCTGCTGGCCGGCGAACGCCGTCAGGTACATGCGCTGGGGCTGGCAACGTTGTGCCTGATGCTGATTGTCGGCGTGGCGGGTTATGCGATCTGGCATTGGCTACTGGTGCCGTTGCAACTGGAATTCCTGCGGCTGTTTGTATTCCTGCCGCTGAGCGTCCTGCTGATCACGCCGTTGCTGAAGTTGCTGACGCGTTGGCGACCCGATATGCCGTTCGACGGTTTGTGGCCGCTGCTGCTGGGCAATGCCGGTGTGCTGGGGCTGACGCTGATCAACGCGCAAGCGGACAAAGGCCTGTTTCATGCGACAGCGCTGAGCCTTGGCGCCGGTCTGGGTTTCTGGCTGGTGTTGAGCCTGTTCAGCGATTTGCGTGAGCGCACGGCCGACAACGATATTCCCCTGCCCTTTCGTGGCCTGCCGATCCTGTTGATCGGCGCCGGACTGATGGCCGTGGCTTTTCTCGGATTCAGTGGACTGATCAAAACATGAGTCTGATTCAACGCATCGATGCCCTGCTGCCGCAGACCCAATGCGGCAAGTGCGGCCATCCCGGATGCAAACCCTACGCTGAAGGCATTGCCGACGGCGAGCCGATCAACAAGTGCCCGCCGGGTGGCGACGAAACCATCGCGGCGCTGGCCGAACTGTTGAAAATCCCGGTGCTGGAGCTGGACATCAGTCGTGGTTCGGCGCCGCCGCAAGTGGCCTACATCCGCGAAGCCGAATGCATCGGCTGCACCAAGTGCATTCAGGCCTGCCCGATCGACGCCATTGTCGGCGCAGCGAAGCTGATGCACACCGTCATCATCGACGAATGCACCGGTTGCGATCTGTGCGTGGCGCCCTGCCCGGTCGATTGCATCGAGATGCACCCGCTGCCTTTGGGCACACTGCCGGTGGTAGGCGGTCTGGCCGCCAGCCTTGAAGAACAACAGGCCCGCGCGGCCAAACGCGATCACGCCCGACAACGCTTTGAACGGCGCAATGCTCGCCTGCAACGCGAAGAACAGCAGAAGCAGGCCGAGCGCGAGGCCCGGGCACAGCGCGCGGCACAGGTCGAAGTCGCCGCCACCACGCTCGATCCGGTGCAGGCGGCGCTGGAGCGGGTGCGCGCGCAAAAGGCCGCGACCGCCGATGCTGCGCTGAAAAAAGCCAAGATCGACGTGGCCATGAGCCGGGCGCAATTGAACAAGTCGCTCAAGGCGTTCGGTCATCCGCCGACCTTCGATCAGCAATCGCAATTGATCCTCCTGCAACAGCAGTTCGAGGCGGCCGAACAGGCACTGGCGAAGCTGGAAAACAGCGCGGCACCTGCGCCGGTCGTGGCCGCCCCGGCAAAGGACGCCGATCTGAAGCGGGCGAAAATCCAGTTGGCGATGCGCCGCGCCGAGCTGAAAAAGGCGCAAACCGCAGTAGCCCCGCCAGCCGAGATCGCCTTACTGGAGCAAGCGCTGCGTGACGCCGAACAGGCGTTGCACAACGCCGAAGCGGCCAGCGATCAACCGGCGCCCGAGCTTGTGCGTGTCGAGAAACGTCCGATCGACGACCACCTTCGTAAACTGAAAACCGAATTGGCCTACGCTCGCGCCGACCTGAACAAACTGCAACGGCGCGACGGCACGCCCGCCGATATCCTCGAAAAGGCCCGCGCCCGCCTGCAAGACGCAGAGCGCCAGGTACAAGCCCATGTCACCCATTGAAACCGGAGACGAGCGCCTGCAACAGGCGATGAAGCTGGTTTTGCTGGCGACATTGCCGGGATGGCTGGCGTTGTTCTGGTTTTATGGTTGGGGCGTGTTGATCAACCTGATTCTGTCCGTTGTCACAGCTTTGGGCGTTGAAGCCGCCGTGACTTATCTGCGCCGGCAACCGCTGCGGGCCAACTTGAGCGATGGCAGCGCGGTGGTCAGCGCGACGTTGCTGGCAATTGCCCTGCCGCCTTATTGCCCGTGGTGGCTGACGGCCACGGCAATCGCCTCGGGCCTGCTGCTGGGCAAACATCTGTACGGTGGTGTGGGCCGAAACCCGTTCAATCCGGCCATGCTCGGCTTCGCGCTGGCCATGGTGATGTTTCCTCAGCCGATGACCCACTGGCCGGGCCATGGCATGGATCTGGCGGCGGCTTTTGGCCAGGTGTTCAATCTGGGCGCGCAACCGGATGCCTGGGTTCAGGCCACCGCGCTGGACAGTCTGCGCATCAATAAAAGCCTGACCATGGACGAACTGTTTGCCGGCAATCCGGCATTCGGGCGCTTTGGCGGGCACGGCGTTGAATGGATGAACCTGGCGTTCCTCGCCGGTGGGTTGTTCCTGTTGCAGCGTCGAGTGTTTGGCTGGCATGCGCCGGTCGGCATGCTCGCCAGCCTGTTCGTGATCAGCCTGCTGTGCTGGAACGGTTCGGGATCCGACTCCCACGGCTCGCCACTGTTTCACCTGCTGAGCGGCGCGACGATGCTGGGGGCATTTTTCATCGTCACTGAACCGGTATCGGGGGCAAAAAGTCCGCTCGCCCGCCTGCTGTTCGGCGTCGGCGTGGGCTTGCTGACTTACGTGATTCGCACGTGGGGTGGTTACCCGGATGGCGTGGCGTTCGCGGTGCTGTTGATGAACCTGTGCGTGCCGGCGCTGGAGCGCTTCGCGATGGCCCGTCAGGCGCAGGTGGCGCCATGAACCGGACGAGCAGCCTGATCACACTGGCGTTGATTACTGCGTTGGGCATCGGCGTGACGTGGTTGGTGCAACGCAGCAACGCACCTCAGATCGCCGCCGAACAGCGTCTGCTTGAAAGTCGCAAGCTGTTGGACGTGCTGCCGGTCGACGCTTACGACAATCAGCCGCTTGAACAACCTCTGGCGCTGACCGACATCAACCTGAGCCACAGTCTGTTGCTGGGCGGTTATCGGGCGAGCAAAGGCGGCCAACCCGTGGCAGTCCTGTTGCGCAGCCAGGCCCAAGGTTATGCCGGCAATATCGAGTTGCTGATTGCCATCGACGCTAACGGCCGATTGCTCGGTGTAAAAACCCTCGAGCAAAACGAAACACCTTCGCTGGGTGGACATATCGGCGACTGGCCAAATAGCTGGCTTCAGACCTTTAGCGGAAAATCGAGCAACCAACCGACGGACGCCGGATGGGCCTTGAAGAAGGATCAGGGGCAATTCGACCAGATCGCGGGCGCAACCATTACCTCTCGCGCGGCCATCAATGCCATCCACGATGCCCTGCGTTACTTTGATGAACACCGGACGACCCTGCTCGGGAGCACGCCATGAATACGTCAGCGACTCTGGCGAACTCAATGATGCTGGTGTTGTTGATCGGTGCCACCGACTCTGTGGCGGGCGCGCTGGCGACTCTGTTGATATTTGCGGTTGTCGTGGGCATTTACGGTTTGTGCATGGCACCGCTGCGCTCGCGCCTGAGCAACGAGAGCCTGTTGCCGGTCAGCCTGGTACTGGCCGCGACCCTGGCCGGCAGCGCCGATATTGTTCTGCAACGCGGTGCGCTGCAGTGGCATCAACTGATCAGTCTTTATGCCGGGCTGATCGGCTTGCAGTGCGTCGTGCTGGAGCACAATGGATTTTTTCGCCGGTCTGTCCGTAATCGACTGAAACTGTGCGGCCTGTTTGCCGCACTGATGATTGTGCTCGCGGTGTTGCGTGAGCTGATCGGTCAGGGCAGCATCGGCCATCATTTGTCGGAACACTGGCAAGGTTTGATTCTGTTTGGCGACGGCCTGCATTTCGCGACGCTGGCGCCCGGCGCCTTCATATTGCTTGGACTGTTACTGGCCGCCCGTCAGGCCTGGGCTCGCCCCTCCGACCTACCCGAGGAAACGCATCACCCATGAATGCCGCAAAACGTCTGGAGATCTTCCGCAGGCTTCACGAGGACAACCCCGAACCCAAGACCGAACTGGCCTACTCGTCGCCTTTCGAACTGTTGATCGCGGTGATTCTGTCCGCGCAATCAACGGACGTCGGGGTAAACAAGGCGACGGCCAAGCTGTTCCCGGTGGCGAACACGCCGGCAGCCATTCACGCCTTGGGCGTCGAAGGGTTGTCCGAGTACATCAAGACTATCGGCCTCTACAACAGCAAGGCCAAAAACGTGATCGAGACCTGCCGCCTGCTGGTCGAGTTGCACAATGGCGAAGTCCCGCAGACGCGCGAAGAACTGGAAGCCTTGCCCGGCGTTGGCCGCAAGACCGCCAACGTGGTGCTAAACACCGCGTTCCGCCAGTTGACCATGGCGGTGGACACCCACATTTTCCGGGTCAGCAACCGCACCGGGATTGCACCGGGTAAAAATGTGGTCGAGGTGGAAAAGAAGCTGATGAAATTTGTGCCAAAGGAATACCTGCTCGACTCCCACCACTGGCTCATTCTTCACGGACGCTACGTGTGTCTGGCGCGCAAACCCCGTTGCGGCAGCTGTCGGATCGAAGATCTGTGCGATTACAAGCACAAAACTTCCGACGATTGAGCGGCTATGGGTTTTATTGATTTATCGATTGAAAAAATCTTTTTTACCATCTGCTGGAATATCGATATAAGGAGCGCCAAAGGCAGTCTTAGCCTGGAGTCGACCTTATGAGCACCAGCAAAGAGCAATTAGAAGCGGATGACGATTTTATCGCCACGGAGGCCGATGATGCCGAACCTGTGGTTGAAGTCGCCAAGACCAACTTGAGCAAACGCCGAACCATCGACAACCTGCTCGAGGAGCGCCGACTGCAGAAGCAATTGGCCGATTACGATTTTGATCTCTGACATTTGAAAGCCTCCTGAAACGGAGGCTTTTCTCTTTATGTCACACGCTGATTCCGATCCGCCCATGATCCGTCAGCCACTGAAACCCTCAGACAAGGCCGTTTCGTTGCGCCAGTTCAATCAGATCCACCAGCGAGCGCGCATTGAGTTTCAATAACAACCGAGTCTTGTAGGTACTCACGGTCTTGTTGCTGAGGAACATTCCGTCGGCAATCTCCTTGTTGGTCTTGCCGCGCGCCAATTGCTGCAACACCATCATCTCGCGCCCGGACAGGCGATCAACCATGTCCGCCTCGCTGGCATTCCCCAGGCTGGTTCGCACGGTGTGCAACGCCTGGTTCGGAAAATAGCTGTACCCAGACAGTACCGCCTTGATTGCACTCAGCAACTCCGTCAGATCCTGTTGCTTGCAAACATATCCCGCCGCCCCCGACTGCATGCACCGCATGGAGAAGTGTCCCGGTGACTGGGACGTCAGCACGAGCACTTTCAACGGCATTGCACTTGTTGTAAGGCGCGCGATGACTTCCAGTCCATCCAGTTTCGGTATGCCGATATCCAGAATGACGATATCCGGCATCTGGTCACGAGCCAGTTGTAACGCATCTACGCCATTATCGGTTTCTGCAATGACTTCGTAGCCATGACGTTCCATCAGCATACGTACCGCAAGACGAATGACGGGGTGATCATCCACGATCAGCACTTTATTCATGGGCAAGTCCAGTTTCGCTGTTCGAATTTTTAGAACCGGCACAATAACGTAGTCATTTCCTACATGGCATAGAGAAGTTCCTCTACACGGGTAGCGAGAGACGCCTCCTACAGCCAATAAAGACTATTCCTACAGAAATGACTCACCCACACAAAAACATAAAATTTTTTCAGTACGACGAACGCCTGCCACCCTGCTTAAGAGAGCGCCCGCAAATCCAAAAAGAAAAAAAACACGAGTTATTATCGAGCACAAAAAAAACAGCAGATACAACTTATCGGCATCGCAAACACGAGAATTAATATAAACACAAAAAACACACCTCAGACTGACCCAGTCATTTCACACCCACCCAACCCAAGACAACGAGAAAGACTAAAACCATGAGTAAATAACATGCTAAAACTCAACAAGAAGATACCCAACCCGATCAGCGTTATCGCCATCTTTGCATTTATATCAGAGACTTCCGCTGCCGTTTCCCTGCCATTCCTCAATAACAATGAACGGGAAATCTACGTCTGGTTTCTGATCACCTTTCCTTTCTACCTGCTGCTTCTATTTTTCATCACACTCAACTTTAACTATCGCGCACTATATGCACCTTCGGATTTTGATAATGACAAGAATTTCCTGAAGGCTTTCGAGGAAACAACTACCCACCCACCAGAAATACCCTGCGAACACGTCAATAGCGGGTCATACCCAATAAAACTACCGAAACCGTTGAGCGAGGTGTACATCATTGATGCTCGACAGAAAAACACGACTCTGAAAATAGAGGAGCTACTGGAAAAAATCCCACACCCAAACAAGCATTCGCCCCGATTATTCCTTTTTTTAACTGACGCGGTGTCGGACATTTTACTCAATGAACATGTCGCCAGATCAGCAAAACAGGCGAAAACGCCACAAGGAACAACGTACTTTAGTATTTACAACACCCAGTCATCTAACATTTCCGTATTGGGAAAGTTTTAAAAAATAGAACGCGGAGCGCGACATCCATGCAATGCAAGATCTACAGCCGATGAAGACGGGAACGCTGTCCGATATCAATCAGGTCGAAAAAGAAACACCAAAAAAAACGGCCTTGTCATTAAGACAAGGCCGTTTTTTCACATCAGTCCCGATGGACTCAGAACAGCTTGCGGCCCTTGTTGGCAGCAATGCGCATGCGTAGCGCGTTGAGCTTGATGAAGCCCGCCGCGTCGGCCTGGTTGTAGGCGCCGCCGTCTTCTTCGAAGGTCGCGATGTTGGCGTCGAACAGCGAATCGTCGGACTTGCGGCCGGTCACGATCACGTTGCCCTTGTACAGCTTCAGGCGCACTACGCCGTTCACGTTGACCTGGGAGGCGTCGATCATCTGTTGCAGCATCAGACGCTCAGGGCTCCACCAGTAACCGGTGTAGATCAGGCTGGCGTACTTCGGCATCAGCTCGTCTTTGAGGTGAGCGACTTCGCGGTCCAGGGTGATCGATTCGATGGCGCGGTGAGCGCGCAGCATGATGGTGCCGCCCGGGGTTTCGTAGCAGCCACGTGACTTCATGCCGACGTAACGGTTCTCGACGATGTCCAGACGGCCGATGCCGTGCTCGCCACCGATCTTGTTCAGCGTCGCCAGCACGGTGGCCGGGGTCATTTCAACGCCGTCCAGCGCAACGATGTCGCCGTTGCGGTAGGTCAGTTCCAGATATTGCGGGGTGTCGGGAGCCTTCTCCGGAGAGACGGTCCAGCGCCACATGTCTTCTTCGTGCTCGGTCCAGGTGTCTTCCAGCACGCCGCCTTCATAGGAGATGTGCAGCAGGTTGGCGTCCATCGAGTACGGGGATTTCTTCTTGCCATGACGCTCGATCGGGATCGCGTGCTTCTCGGCGTAGTCCATCAGCTTCTCGCGGGACAGCAGGTCCCACTCGCGCCAAGGGGCGATCACTTTCACGCCTGGCTTGAGTGCGTAGGCACCCAGTTCGAAACGGACCTGGTCGTTGCCCTTGCCGGTCGCGCCGTGGGAAATGGCGTCGGCGCCGGTTTCGTTGGCGATTTCGATCAGACGCTTGGCGATCAGCGGACGCGCGATGGAAGTACCCAGCAGGTACTCGCCTTCGTAAACGGTGTTGGCACGGAACATCGGGAACACGAAGTCACGCACGAATTCTTCGCGCAGGTCGTCGATGTAGATTTCTTTGACGCCCATGGCCTGCGCCTTGGCGCGAGCCGGCTCGACTTCTTCGCCCTGACCCAGGTCAGCGGTGAAGGTCACGACTTCACAGTTATAAGTATCCTGCAGCCACTTGAGGATCACCGAAGTGTCCAGGCCGCCGGAATACGCCAGAACGACCTTGTTTACGTCCGCCATGCCATCACTCCACGGGGTTCTACGGAAAGCCGAGGAGTCTACCGCTCAAACGCGATAATTTACAGAGGCGCGACAGCTTAAGACGACAAAGCGACAGAATCTGTCGAGAGGGCGACGATGACCGGCAGGTCAGGAAGTCGCCGCAGTGTTGGCAGGCGTGCTGGCCTGAGGTGCCGGAGCAGTCGTCGGTGCCACCCGCGCCAAGTGTACGTTGACCCGACGGTTCTTGGCCCGGTTGGCGGCATTGGTGTTCGGCACCAGAGGATAACGCTCACCATGGAAACGCACGGTGATCTGCGATTCCTGGATGCCATTGGCCTTGAAGAAGTCGACCACCGCCAGCGCGCGGCGACGCGACAGTTCGCGATTGGTCAGGCGATTGCCGCTGTTGTCGGAATGGCCGTCGAGTTCGATGTGATTGACCGTCGGATCGGCCTTCATATACTCGAGCATCACTTGCAGCTTGGCCTTGGCGGCGGCGTCCAGTTCGATGCCTTCGCCGGGGAAGCCGATCTGCGATTGTTTGACCTGATCGAAATTCTGCGGGAGCAGTTTCGCCACGCAGGTCTGATAGTCATTGAACGCCTTGCTGAACTTGACCGGCAACAGGCGCACTTCCGACACCCGACCATCGCCCGATGCCCGGCGTACCACCGGGCTGCGACCGTCCATCAGCCCGCTGATCAGTTGCCCGGCCTGGGACTGAGAACTGTTGAACAGCACGTTGCCGCTGCCCAGTCGAACCGTGCCCAGATTGATGTCGCCACGTCCCGGCTGCCACGGCGCAGCCGCTGCCAGCAGGGTCGCCGAACCGCCGCCGAGCATGGCGTTGTAGGCGTTCAGGCGGAAGGTCGCCTGCTCGCCGGCCTTGCGCACGAATTGCCCCGAGCCGAAGTCGGTGATCGGCTGCGTCAGGCGGCACTCGAACTTGTCGCCCTCGACCGTCCACTCAATGTTCTCCAGACGGGTCTGGTAGGTCAGTGCCATCGCGGGAAGGCTGGCAAACACACTGAGCAAGGCTAAATATCGCTGGCGCACGGGAGGCTCCATTGGCTTCTACAACAAAAAAGACCGAGACATACATCTTTACGGCATACCTATGGGATATCGGACGCTCGTCGCAAAACTTGATAGCGAGTGCCTGCAAGAGTCTTTTCCGGTAGCATTCGCCTCAGTTTGACCCGCCTGGAATCCCCTCATGTCCGACCGCCTGACCCTGCTGCGTCCCGACGACTGGCACATTCATCTTCGCGATGGTGCCGTGTTGACCAATACCGTTGCGGATGTCGCGCGCACCTTTGGTCGCGCCATCATCATGCCCAACCTGGTACCTCCGGTGCGCAACGCCGCTGAAGCCGACGGCTATCGCCAGCGGATTCTCGCTGCCCGCCCGGCCGGCAGTCGTTTCGAGCCGCTGATGGTGCTGTACCTCACCGACCGCACCCAGCCCGAAGAAATCCGTGAGGCCAAGGCCAGCGGTTTCGTGCACGCCGCCAAGCTGTACCCGGCCGGCGCCACCACCAACTCCGATTCCGGGGTCACCAGCATCGACAAGATTTTCCCGGCGCTGGAAGCCATGGCCGAAGTCGGCATGCCGCTGTTGATCCACGGTGAAGTCACCCGTGGCGACGTCGATGTGTTCGACCGCGAAAAAATCTTCATCGACGAGCACATGCGTCGCGTGGTCGAGCGTTTCCCGACGCTGAAAGTGGTGTTCGAACACATCACCACCGGCGACGCCGTGCAGTTCGTCAACGAGGCTTCGGCCAACGTCGGCGCGACCATCACCGCGCATCACCTGCTCTACAACCGCAACCACATGCTGGTGGGCGGGATCCGGCCGCACTTCTACTGCCTGCCGATCCTCAAGCGTAATACCCATCAGGAAGCTTTGCTCGACGCGGCCACCAGTGGCAGCGCGAAGTTCTTCCTGGGTACCGACTCGGCGCCGCACGCCCAGCACGCCAAGGAAGCCGCCTGCGGCTGCGCCGGCTGCTACACCGCGTACGCCGCCATCGAGCTGTATGCCGAAGCCTTTGAACAGCGCAATGCGCTGGACAAGCTCGAAGCCTTCGCCAGCCTCAACGGCCCGCGTTTCTACGGCCTGCCGGCGAACACCGATCGCATCACCCTGGTTCGTGACGAATGGACCGCCCCGACCAGCCTGCCTTTCGGCGAGCTGACCGTTATCCCGCTGCGCGCCGGTGAAAAACTGCGCTGGCGCCTGCTGGAGGAACACGCGTGAGTGAAGACCATTTCGACGACGAACTGGACGGTCAAGGTGGCGGCGGTTCGCGCCATCCAATGGCAGCACGTTTTCGCGGCTACCTGCCGGTTGTCGTCGACGTAGAAACCGGTGGTTTCAACTCGGCCACCGACGCTCTGCTGGAGATTGCCGCGACCACCATCGCCATGGATGAAAAGGGTTTCGTCTACCCGGATCACACCTACTTCTTTCGCGTCGAGCCGTTCGAAGGCGCCAACGTTGAAGCGGCGGCGCTGGAGTTCACCGGGATCAAGCTCGATCACCCGTTGCGCATGGCCGTCAGCGAAGAAACGGCCCTGACCGACATCTTCCGTGGCGTACGCAAGGCCTTGAAGGCCAACGGCTGCAAGCGGGCGATTCTGGTTGGCCACAACAGCAGCTTCGACCTGGGCTTCCTCAACGCCGCCGTCGCGCGGCTGGACATGAAGCGCAACCCGTTCCACCCATTCTCCAGCTTCGACACTGCGACCCTCGCCGGTCTGGCTTACGGTCAAACCGTATTGGCCAAGGCCTGTCAGGCAGCCGACATCGACTTCGATGGCCGTGAAGCGCACTCCGCGCGCTACGACACCGAGAAGACGGCCGAGCTGTTCTGCGGCATCGTCAACCGGTGGAAACAGATGGGCGGTTGGGAAGACTTCGACGACTGATACTCGTCGGGTTTCTTCCATTCATGAAAAAACCGGCCACATGGGCCGGTTTTTTTGTACCTCGACGTTGCGCCTTACAGGGCAGCAGCGTTCTCGGTCAGGTAAGCCGCAACGCCTTCTGGCGAAGCGTTCATGCCTTTGTCGCCTTTTTTCCAGTTGGCAGGGCAGACTTCGCCGTGCTCTTCGTGGAATTGCAGAGCGTCGACCAGACGGATCAGCTCTTCCATGTTACGGCCCAGCGGCAGGTCGTTGACGATCTGCGAGCGGACAACGCCTTTGTCGTCGATCAGGAACGCGCCACGGAAAGCCACGCCGCCTTCGGATTCAACGTCGTAGGCCTTGGCGATGTCGTGCTTCATGTCGGCAGCCATGGTGTATTTCACCTGGCCGATGCCGCCATTGTTGACCGGAGTGTTGCGCCAGGCGTTGTGGGTGAAGTGCGAGTCGATCGACACGGCGATCACTTCTACGTTGCGTGCCTTGAAGTCGGCCATGCGGTTGTCCAGAGCGATCAGCTCGGACGGGCAGACGAAGGTGAAGTCCAGCGGGTAGAAGAACACCAGGCCGTATTTGCCTTTGATGGCCGAGGACAGGGTGAAGCTGTCAACGATCTCGCCATTGCCGAGTACGGCCGGGACGGTGAAGTCAGGGGCTTGTTTGCCTACGAGTACGCTCATTGATATCTCCTGGTGTAAAAACTTGAAGTTCAGGGTTCGGGCCAGCCTGCCACCCTCAGGCGACAGCCCTGTGACACGAACCCCATTCGCAAGGGCCGACCATCATACACTGCGTTTTTCGACTGTCCTCAAAGGTTTTTCGCGAAATCCCGGCTGGCATCCGGCCATGTACCACCGTTCGTCAGTCACAGGCGTTGGCGATGAAAACCACTGGGAAAGCACTTTGACAATCATTCTCGTTAACATTAAGATCCATCGCAATTGAGTCACAACCAGCGACGGTTCTCACTTATGTATGTTTGCCTCTGCACTGGCGTCACCGACGGACAGATCCGCGAAGCGATCTATGAAGGTTGCTGCAGCTATAAAGAAGTCCGCCAGGCCACCGGCGTAGCCAGCCAATGCGGCAAATGTGCGTGTCTGGCGAAGGAAGTGGTTCGCGAAACCCTGACCAAGCTGCAAACCGCCCAGGCTGCGATCCCTTACCCGGCAGAATTTACCGCCGCGTAATTATCCCGAATTCGAAGAACCGGACTTATGTCCGGTTTTTTTATGCCTGAAAATCAACTGCTTAGCGCCCAGACGCGGAACACAAACATTCTTATTCCGATTAATTTTCATTTATTATTCAATAACTTAGGTTTGACACTTATAAATACCAAGCTCAAACTCTGCCTTATATACCGTTACTTAGGGCAGGACTCCCATCATGAAAGGCGACGTAACAGTCATCCAGCATCTCAACAAGATCCTTGCCAATGAGCTGGTCGCGATCAATCAGTACTTCCTGCATGCACGCATGTATGAAGATTGGGGCCTGAACAAGCTCGGCAAACACGAGTACCACGAATCCATCGACGAGATGAAGCACGCGGACAAGCTGATCAAGCGCATCCTGTTCCTCGAAGGCCTGCCGAACGTGCAGGATCTGGGCAAGCTGCACATCGGCGAGCACACCAAGGAAATGCTGGAGTGCGACCTGCGTATCGAGAAGACCGGCCACGCCGATCTGAAGGCCGCCATCGCCCACTGCGAATCCGTCGGTGACTTCGGCAGCCGCGAACTGCTCGAAGACATCCTCGAATCCGAGGAAGAACACATCGACTGGCTGGAAACCCAACTGGGCCTGATCGATAAAGTCGGTCTTGAGAACTATCTGCAATCGCAGATGGGCGAAGACGAGTAATTAGCCAGCGCTAAACTCGAGACACTAAAAAGCCCCGCCCTCTTTCAAGAGGCGGGGCTTTTTATTGCCCGGATTTCAGACTGGCTGAAACCCGGGCAGAAGCCAATCAGGCTTCGGACTTGGCCGCAGCAGCCTTGGCGGATGCTTCCTTGACCAGAGTCTGCAGCTCACCGTTGGCGAACATTTCAGCCATGATGTCGCTGCCGCCGACCAGTTCACCGCCGACCCACAGTTGCGGGAAAGTCGGCCAGTTGGCGTACTTTGGCAGGTTGGCACGGATTTCCGGGTTCTGCAGGATGTCGACGTAGGCGAACTTCTCGCCACAGCCCATCACAGCCTGCGCAGCTTTCGCGGAGAAGCCACACTGCGGGGCATTCGGCGAGCCTTTCATGTAAAGCAGAATGGTGTTGTTGGCAATCTGCTCTTTAATCGTTTCGATGATATCCATGGAGCACCTCGGCTGAACTTTCCGACTCATGGGTCGGCACGGTGGCGCATTGTAACGGAATCCCGAGCGCGCTGCTCGGTCTCCCCGACAGACATGCTCAAGCCGCCGCCACCGTCACCGGCACGCCATTGAGCGCCGCGTTGCCTGACAGCTCGTCGAGCTGGCATTCATCGGTCAGGTCATTGGCACTGGAGCCCGGCTGACCGCTGGCAATCGCCATCTGCACGCCCGGCCGGGCATGGCCCCATCCATGCGGCAGGCTGACCACGCCCTTCATCATGTCCGCACTGCCCAGCACTTCGACCTCGATCTGCCCGACCCGTGAACTCACGCGCACAAGCTGACCATCACTGAGCCCGCGACTGGCGAGATCGTCCGGGTTCATCAACAGCTGATGACGCGGCTTGCCCTTCACCAGTCGATGGTAATTGTGCATCCACGAATTGTTGCTGCGCACATGACGGCGGCCGATCATCAACAGCTCATCGGCGGCCGGTGCCTGCAAAGCGGCGAAACGCGCGAGGTCAGCGAGGATTTCCGGCGGCGCCGCCTGAACTCGTTGATTGGCGCTCTTCAATCGCGGTGTCAGGTTGGGTTTCAGCGCTCCCAGATCAACGCCGTGAGGATGATCGAACAGCGTCGCCAGCGACAATTTCTGCTCGGATGCATCGCCATACAAACCCATGCGCAACCCCATGTCGATCATCTTCGCCGGCGGCATCGTTGGCTTCAGCTCCTTGCCGGTCTTCGCGGCAAAGGCCTTGGCCAGGCCGACGAAAATTTCCCAGTCGTGCAGCGCCCCTTCGGGTTTGGCGAGGATCGCCCGATTGAACCGGGTGACGTTGCGCACCGCGAACAGGTTGAAGGTGGTGTCGTAGTGATCGTTCTCCAGCGCCGAGGTCGATGGCAGGATCAGGTCGGCATAGCGCGTGGTTTCATTGATATACAGGTCGACGCTGACCATGAACTCCAGCCCGTCCAGCGCCTGCTCCAGCTGCCGGCCGTTGGGCGTGGACAACACCGGATTGCCAGCCACGGTAACCAGCGCGCGAATCTGCCCCTCGCCTTCTGTGAGCATTTCTTCGGCCAGCGCCGAGACCGGCAACTCGCCGCCGTACTCAGGACGCCCGGACACGCGGCTCTGCCATTTATTGAAGTGTCCACCCGAAGTCGACGCCACCAGATCCACCGCCGGCTCGGTGCACAAGGCACCGCCGACGCGGTCGAGGTTGCCGGTGACCAGATTGATCAACTGCACGACCCAATGGCACAGCGTGCCGAAAGCCTGAGTGGAAACGCCCATCCGGCCGTAGCAAACGGCGCTTGGTGCAGCGGCGAAGTCCCGGGCCAGCTGGCGGATCTGTTCGGCGGGAACGGCGCACAACGGGCTCATGGCTTCAGCGGTGAACCCCGCCACCGCAGCGCGAACCTCATCCAGGCCGTCCACCGGCAAATGACTGTCAGACGTCAGCCCTTCGCTGAACAACGTGTTGAGCACACCAAACAACAACGCCGCATCGCCACCGGGGCGCACGAACAAATGCTGATCGGCCATCGCCGCCGTCTCGCTGCGCCGTGGATCGACCACCACCACTTTGCCGCCTCGGGCCTGGATCGCCTTAAGACGCTTCTCGACATCCGGCACGGTCATGATGCTGCCGTTGGACGCCAGCGGATTACCGCCCAGGATCAGCATGAAATCGGTGTGATCGATATCCGGGATCGGCAGCAGCAGGCCGTGGCCGTACATCAAGTAGCTGGTCAGGTGATGAGGCAGTTGATCGACCGACGTCGCCGAATAGCGGTTGCGGGTTTTCAACAGGCCGAGGAAGTAATTGCTGTGGGTCATCAGCCCATAGTTGTGGACACTGGGGTTGCCCTGATACACGGCGACCGCGTTCTGCCCATGACGCTCCTGAATCGCCGAGAGTTTTTCGGCGACCAGTTCGAACGCTTCGTCCCACTCGATCGGCAGCCATTCGCTGCCGACCCGGCGCATCGGCTGGCGAAGGCGATCCGGATCGTTCTGGATATCTTGCAGCGCCACGGCCTTGGGGCAGATGTGTCCACGACTGAACGTGTCCAGCGCATCGCCCTTGATCGAGGTGATCTGCACCTGACCGTCGGTTTCGGTGGTTTCGATGGTCAAGCCGCAAATGGCTTCACACAGGTGGCAGGCACGGTGATGGAGAGTCTTGGTCATGGCCAGTCTCTGTCTTGTTCTGGGCAGGCAATCACGCCTGCGGGAACAAAACTATGGCCCGCGACCCGGTGCAGCGCCAGCGACGTTCGTCTTGTGAATCGGCGGCCATCAGGCCCGCCGATAGACGCGTCAGTTCGCCGGAAGCTGGGGCGGTGCGGCCAGCTGGATTTCCTGGATGGTCTCGATCTGCTCGTGGGCGACGTGGACGCCGGTGAGTTCGCCGATCAGTCGCCAATGCTCGTCGAGCCCGGCGCTGATGGTCGCCATGCGGTCGATCATCTGCCGGCTGGCGGCCTTGACCACGTCGTCATCGCTGCGCAGCAGTTCGAAGGACATCGAGGTCATCGAGGCGGTAAGGTGGGTCAATGAGCGTGCCGTGTGGCCCAGCAGTTCCATTAACAGTTTTTCTTTCGATTCCATGCGGAGGCTTCCTGCGTCGCTCGTGATTTATTTATAACCCAGCACTTTGCTTTAGCAAATGTTTCAACCTGCGCATCCGACCAAGCGAACCAGTGGCTCATCGGTCGCAAACCGACCAGGGCTGTGCCATCCCCGCCGCGCCTGATTGCCAAGCCCGGTGGGGCCAGTGTACAAATGCCTCGCTGCCCTCTCGAAAACTGACCGGAAATCACAGTGTTCGCACTGTTCTCACTCCGGCACATTTCTGCAAAAACCGTAGCCTATTGGAAAAACGCGACATTTAGTGTCAATATCGCGCCTTCCCCTATTTCGTCGCCCCCGTGCGGCTTACGCCGCAGGTCTCGCCCGTTGTTCCGATAAACAAGGCTTTGAGCATCTGCGGTTTGTAGCAAAAAGGTAGTCAATGATGAGCGCAAGGCACTTTCTCTCCCTGATGGATTGCACGCCCGAAGAGCTGGTCAGCGTGATCCGTCGAGGCGTTGAGCTCAAGGACCTGCGTAACCGCGGCGTACTGTTCGAGCCTCTGAAAAACCGCGTCCTGGGGATGATCTTCGAGAAATCCTCGACCCGTACCCGGATCTCCTTCGAGGCCGGCATGATCCAGCTCGGTGGCCAGGCGATCTTCCTGTCGCCGCGCGACACCCAGCTGGGCCGTGGCGAGCCGATCGGCGACTGCGCCATCGTCATGTCGAGCATGCTCGACGCAGTGATGATCCGTACCTTTGCCCACAGCACCCTGACCGAATTCGCCGCCAACTCCCGCGTGCCAGTGATCAACGGCCTGTCCGATGACCTGCACCCGTGTCAGTTGCTGGCCGACATGCAGACCTTCCTCGAACACCGCGGCTCGATCCAGGGCAAGACCGTGGCCTGGATCGGCGACGGCAACAACATGTGCAACAGCTATATAGAAGCGGCGATCCAGTTCGACTTCCAGTTGCGCGTGGCCTGCCCGGAAGGCTATGAGCCAAACCCTGAATTCGTGGCCAAGGCCGGTGATCGCGTAACCATCGTCCGCGACCCGAAAGACGCCGTGCGCGGCGCGCATCTGGTGAGCACCGACGTCTGGACCTCCATGGGTCAGGAAGAGGAAACCGCCAAGCGCCTCAAACTGTTCGCGCCGTTTCAGGTCAACCGCGCCCTGCTCGACCTGGCTGCCGATGACGTGCTATTCATGCACTGCCTGCCCGCTCACCGCGGTGAGGAAATCAGCCTCGACCTGCTCGATGATCCGCGCTCCGTCGCCTGGGATCAGGCAGAAAACCGTCTCCACGCACAGAAGGCCCTGCTCGAGTTCCTCGTCGAACCGGCATATCACCACGCATGAGTCATGAATTACTGCTGAACCTGCGCAACCTCGCTTGCGGCTATCAAGATCAACGTGTGGTGCAGAACCTCAATCTGCACCTCAACGCCGGCGACATCGGTTGCCTGCTAGGCTCCTCGGGCTGCGGCAAGACCACCACCCTGCGTGCGATTGCCGGTTTCGAACCGGTGCACGAAGGGGAAATTTCTCTCGGCGGTGAGGTCATCTCCAGCGCCGGTTTTACCCTCGCCCCGGAAAAACGCCGGATCGGCATGGTGTTCCAGGACTACGCGCTGTTCCCGCACCTGAGTGTCGCGGACAACATCGCCTTCGGTATCCGCAAGCACCCGAACAAGGAGCGCGTCACCGAAGAGCTGCTGGAACTGGTCAACCTGAAGAACCTCGGCAAGCGCTTCCCCCACGAACTGTCCGGCGGCCAGCAGCAACGTGTCGCCCTCGCCCGCGCCCTGGCGCCGGAGCCGCAACTGTTGCTGCTCGACGAGCCGTTCTCCAACCTCGATGGCGAGTTGCGCCGCAAGCTCAGCCATGAAGTGCGCGACATCCTCAAAGCCCGTGGCACCAGCGCGATTCTGGTGACCCACGACCAGGAAGAAGCCTTCGCCGTCAGCGACCACGTCGGCGTGTTCAAGGAAGGCCGGCTGGAGCAGTGGGACACGCCGTACAACCTCTATCACGAGCCGGCGACGCCGTACGTGGCCAGTTTTATCGGTCAGGGTTACTTCATTCGCGGCCAATTGGGCAGCCCGGAATCGGTGCAGACCGAACTCGGCGAACTGCGCGGCAATCGCGCCTACACCTGGCCGATCGGTGGCGCGGTGGATGTGCTGCTGCGTCCGGACGACATCGTTTACGCGCCGGACAGTGCGCTGAAAGCGCGGATCGTCGGCAAGACCTTCCTCGGCGCCTCGACCCTGTATCGCCTGCAACTGCCGACCGGCGCACAGCTGGAATCGATCTTCCCGAGCCATGCCGACCATCAAGTGGGTGCGGATGTCGGGATTCGGGTGGCGGCGGAACATCTGGTGCTGTTCCAGGCCTCCGGCAGCACCGCTGCACAGATTCCGGCGGTGGAAAACGGCGTTCGCCGTTACAGCACCGCGCACTGATCTGCACACAAATAATAAGGGAGCTTGATGGCTCCCTTGTTTTTTGGCTTCAGCCCAGCATCAATGTGCCGCTGGCCACCAGCGTCGCATTCCCGCCGATCTTCACCCGCTCGCCTTCCAGCCGACAGAACAGTTCACCACCCCGCGCCGAACGCTGGCATGCAGTGAGGCTGGATTTGCCCAGACGTTTCGACCAGTACGGAATCAGGCTGCAATGTGTCGAGCCGGTCACCGGATCTTCATTGATGCCGATGGCCGGGGCGAAATAGCGCGAGACAAAATCATGCTGATTGCCCCGGGCGGTGACGATCGCACCCAGCCAAGGCAGCTTGGCGAGGGCGACCATGTCCGGCTGGCAATCAAGCACCGCCTGCTCGGACTCCAGCACCACGAACAGCTCGTTGGAACTCAGAACATCCACCGCCTGAACATTCAGCGCCCGTTCGATCTCCACGGTGACGCCTTTCTCCACCGCTTCGATGGCCGGGAAATCCAGCCACAACCTGCCACCCTCGCGGCTGACGCTCAACGGCCCGGACTTGCAGGTGAAGTCCAGACGCTCGGCGCTTTCCTTATAGATCTCGAACAGTACATAGGCGCTGGCCAGGGTCGCGTGACCACATAGCGGCACCTCGGTGGTCGGCGTGAACCAGCGGATGTGCCACGCCTGCCCTTCGCGCACCAGAAACGCGGTTTCCGCCAGATTGTGCTCGGCGGCGATCTTCTGCATCAGTTCGTCCGCGAGCCACGCGTCGAGCCGATAGACCATTGCCGGATTGCCACTGAACGGTCGATCACTGAACGCGTCGACCTGATGAAACTCGAGCTGCATAACCTTCTCCCTGTGTCAGTCGAACGAGCATGCAGCGCCGGCCGGATCAGCGCCAGTGACAGTGCCGGCCAATTTTCTTCATACAGACTTCAAGGGCGACCGATGTCGGCAAATTTCGCCTGAGTGTGTTCCGCCAATACCGCCGGCGCCAGTTCCACTTCCAGCCCGCGCCGACCGGCGCTGACATAAATGGTCGCAAAAGGTTGGGCCGAGTTATCGATGAAGGTACGCAGGCGTTTTTTCTGCCCCAGCGGGCTGATGCCGCCCAGCAGGTAACCAGTGGAACGTTGCGCGGCGGCCGGGTCGGCCATCTCGACTTTTTTCACGCCGGCGGCGTGAGCAAGCCCCTTGAGGTCGAGACTTCCGACGACCGGCACCACCGCCACCAGCAACTCACCCTTCTCACTCGCCGCGAGCAGCGTCTTGAACACCTGCGCCGGATCGAGCCCCAGTTTCTCCGCGGCCTCCAGGCCATACGACGCGGCCTTCGGGTCATGTTCGTAACTGTGCACGCGATGTTCGGCACGAACTTTTTTCAACAAGTCCAACGCAGGGGTCATGGCAGCTCCGGGCTCGGCAGTGGCAAAAAAACCTGCGGCGGATTTTAGGCCATCGCTGTGCAAAAGGCTCTACCACGCGCCACGTTTCCCGGGGTTTGCAGGCCGATAACAATCGTGCGAGACGGGTGACCCGCAGGATCATTCACGTGACTGATAGTTTATTTGTGACTGACGGTTCACTTTCGACCTTTGACAGGTTTGTTTCTTGTCTATATTTTTTCGAATCTGAATAATGTAAGAATTATCGTCATCGCAGCACCCAGCAGTAAACCGGGAACAGGATGGGGATCCTGCCTCGGCGAAAATCGCGCCTTGCCCTGTCGGCAACGCGCCAGACAACAACAAAAACCGAGGTTTTCAATGACAACTGCGTTACAGCAACCTTCGCTCTCGAGCCAATGCCTGGCCGAGTTTCTGGGTACTGCACTCCTGATCTTTTTCGGTACGGGTTGTGTCGCCGCGCTCAAGGTCGCGGGCGCCAGCTTCGGTCTGTGGGAAATCAGCATCATCTGGGGCGTCGGCGTCAGCATGGCGATCTACCTCACCGCCGGCGTTTCCGGCGCGCACCTGAACCCTGCCGTCAGTATTGCCCTGAGCATTTTCGCCGACTTCGAAAAGCGAAAACTGCCGTTCTACATTCTGGCCCAGGTCGCCGGCGCCTTTTGCGGCGCTCTGTTGGTTTACACGCTGTACAGCAACCTGTTCTTCGATTTCGAACAGACTCACCACATGGTTCGTGGCACTGAAGCCAGCCTCGAACTGGCGTCGGTGTTCTCCACCTTCCCGAACCCTGCGCTGTCGACTGCCCAGGCGTTCCTGGTCGAGGTGATCATCACCGCGATCCTGATGGGCGTGATCATGTCCCTGACCGACGACAACAACGGCCTGCCGAAAGGCCCGCTGGCGCCGCTGCTGATCGGTCTGCTGATTGCCGTGATCGGCAGTTCGATGGGCCCGCTGACCGGTTTCGCGATGAACCCGGCCCGGGACTTCGGTCCGAAACTGATGACTTTCTTCGCCGGCTGGGGTGAAATTTCCTTCACCGGCGCACGTGAAATCCCGTACTTCCTGATTCCGATTTTTGCACCGATTGTCGGTGCCTGCCTCGGCGCTGCCGGGTATCGCGGGCTGATTGCCCGTCACCTGACCGGCGCCACACCTGCTACAAAGGATGCAGAACCGGCCATTGACGGCAAACCAAGAACTTCTTGAAACAGTCGGCGCGGGCTCCTGCCCTTTAGAGCCCGCGCCACGGCCCACTCTCCCTTATTTCGTCCAAGGCAATCGACATGACCGACATTCAGAATAAGAACTACATCATTGCCCTCGATCAGGGTACGACCAGCTCCCGCGCGATCATTTTCGACCGCGACGCGAACGTGGTCTGCACCGCACAACGCGAATTCGCCCAGCATTACCCGCAAGCCGGTTGGGTCGAACACGATCCGATGGAAATCTTCGCCACCCAGAGCGCGGTGATGGTCGAAGCGTTGGCCCAGGCCGGTCTGCATCACGATCAGGTCGCTGCCATCGGCATCACCAACCAGCGTGAAACCACCGTGGTCTGGGACAAGACCACCGGCCGTCCGGTGTACAACGCGATCGTCTGGCAATGCCGCCGCAGCACCGAGATCTGCCAGCAGCTCAAGCGCGACGGTCATGAAGACTACATCCGCGACACCACAGGTCTGGTCACCGACCCGTACTTCTCCGGCACCAAACTGAAGTGGATCCTCGACAACGTCGAAGGCAGCCGCGAGCGCGCGCGCAACGGCGAACTGCTGTTCGGCACTGTCGACAGCTGGCTGATCTGGAAATTTACCGGCGGCAAGGTCCACGTCACCGACTACACCAACGCCTCGCGCACCATGCTCTTCAACATCCACACGCTTGAGTGGGACGCGAAGATGCTGGAGATCCTCGACATCCCGCGCGAGATGCTGCCGGAAGTCAAAGCCTCCTCGGAAATCTACGGTCGCACCAAAAGCGGCATCGCCATCGGCGGTATCGCCGGCGACCAGCAGGCCGCGCTGTTCGGCCAGATGTGCGTCGAGCCGGGCCAGGCGAAAAACACCTACGGCACCGGTTGCTTCCTGCTGATGAACACCGGCGACAAAGCGGTGAAATCCCAGCACGGCATGCTGACCACCATCGCTTGCGGCCCACGCGGCGAAGTGGCTTACGCACTGGAAGGCGCTGTGTTCAACGGCGGTTCGACCGTGCAGTGGCTGCGCGATGAACTGAAAATCGTCAACGACGCCCACGACACCGAATACTTCGCCAATAAAGTGAAGGACAGCAACGGCGTCTATCTGGTGCCAGCCTTCACCGGCCTCGGCGCTCCCTACTGGGACCCGTATGCCCGTGGCGCCCTGTTCGGCCTGACCCGTGGCGTGCGTGTGGATCACATCATCCGCGCCGCACTGGAATCGATCGCCTACCAGACCCGCGACGTCCTCGATGCCATGCAACAGGACTCCGGCGAACGCCTCAAGGCCCTGCGCGTGGATGGCGGCGCAGTAGCGAACAACTTCCTCATGCAGTTCCAGGCCGACATCCTCGGCACCCAGGTCGAGCGTCCGAAAATGCGCGAAACCACGGCGCTCGGCGCAGCTTATCTGGCCGGCCTGGCGTGCGGTTTCTGGGGCAGCCTGGAAGAACTGCGCGGCAAGGCCGTGATCGAGCGCGAGTTCGAACCGAGCCTGGACGAGGCGGCAAAAGAGAAGCTGTATAAAGGCTGGAAAAAAGCCGTCAGCCGTACCCGTGACTGGGAACGTGAAGACGCTGAATAAGCCAAGCTGAGTACTCGTAACCTGTTGTAACTGGTAGGGAGCGGATTCCTGCGGCATCATGGGCAAATTTTGCACGGCAGCCCAAAGGAAGCCCCATGAATCTGCCTCCCCGTCAGCAGCAAATCCTCGAGCTGGTCCGCGAACGCGGCTATGTGAGCATCGAGGAAATGGCCACGCTGTTCGTTGTTACCCCGCAAACCATCCGCCGCGATATCAATCAACTGGCGGAAGCCAATCTGCTGCGTCGCTACCACGGCGGCGCCGCCTATGATTCCAGCGTCGAAAACACTGCCTATGCGATGCGCGCCGATCAGATGCGCGATGAAAAGCAACGCATCGGCGAAGCCATCGCCGCGCAGATTCCCGATCACGCCTCGCTGTTCATCAATATCGGCACGACGACCGAATCGATTGCCCGCGCCCTGCTCAATCACAGCCACCTGAAGATCATCACCAACAACCTGCACGTCGCTTCGATGCTCAGTGCCAAGGATGATTTCGATGTGCTGCTGACCGGCGGCAACGTGCGTCGCGACGGCGGTGTGGTGGGTCAGGCAAGCGTGGACTTCATCAACCAGTTCAAGGTCGACTTTGCGCTGGTGGGCATCAGCGGTATCGACGAAGACGGCAGCCTGCTCGACTTCGATTACCAGGAAGTGCGGGTGTCCCAGGCGATCATCGCCAATGCCCGGCAGGTGATCCTGGCGGCGGACTCCAGCAAGTTCGGCCGTAATGCGATGATCCGCCTCGGCCCGATCAGTCTGATCGATTGCCTGGTGACCGATCAGCAGCCGGTGCCAGCCCTGGCGCAACTGCTGAGCCAGCACAAGATTCGTCTGGAAGTCGTTTAACCCCCCTCCCGCATATAACTCCCTCCCGGTGAATTCTCGTTCCCACGCTCTGCGTGGGAATGCCGCCCGGGACGCTCTGCGTCCCATTCAGAAGCCGACGCAGAGCGTCAATGTATGCACTCCCACGCAGAGCGTGGGAACGATCAGTCCGCTCTGCGTGCAACGATCAGTGCTCTAACGCGCATCTTATGTTCGAAAATTTTCTTTTACCCGTCCTTCGATGAGTTTTTTCAATCGAAGTCGACTGGCTGCGCGCGTCTTTATGGGCTACCATTTTCGCAAATGAACATTCATGTTCGATTTCCAAGACAGAAAATCAAAAGAGCCCGAGGCCAGCCGATGTCCACATCTACCTTGCGTACGCCCCCTATCTCCGAGATCTACGACATCGCCGTCATCGGCGGCGGGATCAATGGCGTGGGGATCGCAGCGGATGCCGCCGGTCGCGGTCTTTCGGTGTTCCTTTGCGAAAAGGACGATCTGGCCAGCCACACCTCGTCGGCCAGCAGCAAGCTGATCCACGGTGGCCTGCGCTACCTCGAACATTACGAATTCCGTCTGGTGCGCGAAGCCCTGGCCGAACGCGAAGTGCTGCTGGCCAAGGCCCCGCACATCGTCAAGCCGATGCGTTTCGTGCTGCCGCACCGCCCGCACCTGCGTCCGGCGTGGATGATCCGTGCGGGCCTGTTCCTTTATGACCACCTCGGCAAGCGCGAAAAACTCGCAGGCTCGAAAAGCCTGAAGTTCGGCGCCGACAGCGCACTGAAAAGTGAAATCAGCAAAGGCTTCGAATACTCCGACTGCTGGGTCGACGACGCCCGCCTCGTGGTTCTGAACGCCATGGCCGCCCGCGAGAAAGGCGCGCACATTCACACCCAGACCCGTTGCGTCAGCGCCCGCCGCGCCAAGGGCCTGTGGCACCTGAACCTGGAACGCGCCGACGGCAGCCTGTTTTCGATCACCGCCAAAGCGCTGGTGAACGCCGCCGGCCCGTGGGTCGCCAAGTTCATCCGTGACGACCTGAAGATGGAGTCGCCGTACGGCATCCGTCTGATCCAGGGCAGCCACATCATCGTGCCGAAACTGTACGAAGGCGATCACGCGCACATCCTGCAAAACGAAGATCAGCGCATCGTTTTCACCATTCCGTACCTGAACAACCTGACCCTGATCGGCACCACCGACCGCGAATACACCGGCGATCCGGCCAAAGTGGCGATCACCGACGGCGAAACCGATTACCTGCTGAAAGTGGTCAACGCCCACTTCAAGAAGCAGATCAGCCGTGACGACATCCTGCACACCTACTCGGGCGTACGTCCGCTGTGCAACGACGAGTCCGACAACCCTTCGGCCGTGACCCGCGACTACACTCTGGCGCTGTCCGGCAGCACCGAAGAAGCGCCGCTGCTGTCGGTGTTCGGCGGCAAGCTGACCACCTATCGCAAGCTCGCCGAGTCAGCGATGGCGCAGCTGATGCCGTACTTCACCCAGATGCGCCCGAGCTGGACGGCCACCGCCACCCTGCCCGGCGGCGAGGACATGACCACGCCACAGGCCCTGAGCGCGCTGATCCGCGACAAGTTTGACTTCGTGCCGACCGAAATTGCACGCCGCTGGGCCACCACCTACGGCAGCCGCACCTGGCGCATGCTCGAAGGCGTCGACACCCTGGCCGACATGGGCGAACACATCGGTGGCGGGCTCTACACCCGTGAAGTCGATTACCTGTGCACTGAAGAGTGGGCCACCACGGCGCACGACATCCTGTGGCGTCGCAGCAAACTGGGCCTGTTCACCACGTCGAACGAGCAAGAGCGACTGGCGGCATACCTGAACAAGGTCGAGCAGAACCGCAGCAAGATCGAAGCGGCCTGATCCGTTCGTCGCTGAACAAAAAGCCCCTGAATCGAAAGATTCAGGGGCTTTTTGCATTCAGGCTGAAACAAGGCGCAATGAGGACGTTCGGTTTTCCGAACGCGACCTGACGGTCAATTCGGTTAACCGGATCAGATTCACGGAAAAACACCATCACAAAACTTTAATAACGTTATAAATCAATGAATTAACCTGTACTGACTGGTCTGGCACGACTCATGCTCTACACTCCTTCGACGAATGCCTGTTGCGCCAACACAACAGGAGCCGTCAGGCATTCGAAGTGCAAAGGGCCCGCTCAACCGGCTCCATAAAAAAAACAATGTCGAGGAAAATTTGATGCGCATCGTTCCCCATATCCTGGGCGCAGCCATTGCTGCCGCTCTGATCAGCACACCAGTTTTCGCTGCCGAACTCACCGGCACCCTTAAGAAGATCAAAGAGTCCGGCGTCATCACCCTGGGCCACCGTGACGCTTCCATTCCTTTCTCCTACATCGCTGACGCTTCCGGCAAGCCGGTCGGCTACTCCCACGATATCCAGCTGGCCATCGTCGAAGCGATCAAGAAAGACCTGGACCTGCCAAACCTGCAGGTCAAATACAACCTCGTGACTTCGCAAACCCGTATCCCGCTGGTGCAGAACGGCACCGTGGACGTCGAGTGCGGCTCCACCACCAACAACGTCGAGCGTCAGCAACAGGTCGACTTCTCCGTCGGCATCTTCGAAATCGGTACCCGTCTGCTGTCCAAGGCTGACTCCAAGTACAAGGATTTCGACGATCTGAAAGGCAAGAACGTCGTGACCACCGCCGGCACCACTTCCGAGCGCATCCTCAAGGCGATGAACGCCGACAAGCAGATGGGCATGAACGTGATCTCCGCCAAGGACCACGGTGAATCCTTCCAGATGCTGGAATCGGGTCGTGCCGTTGCGTTCATGATGGACGACGCCCTGCTGGCCGGCGAAGCCGCCAAGGCCAAGAAAGCCTCCGACTGGGCTGTAACCGGCACGCCACAGTCGTACGAAATCTATGGCTGCATGATGCGCAAGGGCGATGCGCCGTTCAAAAAGGCTGTCGACGACGCCATCAAGGCGACCTACGCCTCGGGCGAGATCAACAAGATCTACGAAAAATGGTTCATGCAGCCGATTCCGCCAAAAGGCCTGAACCTGAACTTCCCGATGAGCGACGAGCTCAAGGCCCTGATCGCCAATCCGACCGACAAAGCGGCTGACGACAAGAAATCCTGATTTCTGACTAACCTTATCCCCTGAGGAGGCGCCTGCCTTTTCAGGGGATGGTCACTCCCTGCTGGCATTTTCTGGAAACACTCGAACCGGTGGCTGTCGAGCCGATCGCGTGTGCCTGATTTTCACAATCAGGGCGGGAACGGAGCTTCCCCAGGCGGGCACTTGTACATCGATCGAATCGAGGGGAGACCCTAATGAATTACAACTGGGACTGGGGCGTGTTCTTCAAGTCCACCGGCGTGGGCAGCGAGACCTATCTCGACTGGTTCATTTCCGGTCTGGGCTGGACCATCGCCATCGCCATCGTGGCCTGGATCATCGCCCTGATACTCGGCTCGCTGCTGGGCATCATGCGCACCGTGCCGAACCGCATCGTGTCGGGCATCGCGACCTGCTACGTCGAACTGTTCCGTAACGTGCCGCTGCTGGTTCAGCTGTTCATCTGGTACTTCCTGGTGCCCGATCTGCTGCCGCCGGATCTGCAGGAGTGGTACAAGCAGGACCTGAACCCGACCACTTCGGCCTACCTGAGCGTTGTCGTCTGCCTGGGCCTGTTCACCGCCGCCCGTGTCTGCGAACAGGTTCGCACCGGTATCCAGGCGCTGCCACGCGGCCAGGAATCCGCTGCCCGCGCCATGGGTTTCAAGCTGCCGCAGATCTACTGGAACGTGCTGCTGCCTCAGGCCTACCGGATCATCATTCCGCCGCTCACCTCGGAATTCCTGAACGTGTTCAAGAACTCCTCCGTGGCGTCCCTGATCGGTCTGATGGAGCTGCTGGCGCAAACCAAACAGACCGCCGAATTCTCGGCCAACCTGTTTGAAGCGTTCACCCTGGCGACCCTGATCTATTTCACCCTCAACATGAGCCTGATGCTGCTGATGCGCATGGTCGAGAAGAAAGTCGCCGTGCCCGGCCTGATCTCCGTGGGGGGTAAATAATGGAATTCGATTTCAGTGGCATCGTTCCGGCCATTCCCGGCCTGTGGAACGGCATGCTGATGACCCTCAAGCTGATGGCGCTGGGCGTGGTCGGCGGGATCATCCTCGGCACCATCCTCGCGCTGATGCGCCTGTCCCACAGCAAACTGCTGTCGAGCATCGCCGGCGCGTACGTCAACTATTTCCGTTCGATCCCGCTGCTGCTGGTGATCACCTGGTTCTACCTGGCAGTGCCGTTCGTGCTGCGCTGGATCACCGGCGAAGACACCCCGATCGGCGCGTTCACCTCGTGCATCGTGGCGTTCATGATGTTCGAAGCGGCGTACTTCTGCGAAATCGTCCGGGCCGGCGTGCAGTCGATCCCGAAAGGCCAGATGGGCGCGGCGCAGGCACTGGGCATGACCTACGGCCAGATGATGCGCCTGATCATCCTGCCCCAGGCGTTCCGCAAGATGACCCCGCTGCTGCTGCAGCAGAGCATCATCCTGTTCCAGGACACCTCGCTGGTCTACACCGTGGGCCTGGTGGACTTCCTCAACGCCTCGCGCGCCAGTGGCGACATCATTGGCCGCTCGAATGAGTTCCTGATCTTCGCAGGTCTCGTGTACTTCACCATCAGCTTTGCCGCCTCGGTGCTGGTCAAGCGTCTGCAAAAAAGGTTCGCCGTATGATCTCTATCAAGAACATCAACAAGTGGTATGGGGACTTCCAGGTGCTGACCGATTGCAGCACCGAGGTCAAAAAGGGTGAAGTGATCGTGGTCTGCGGTCCGTCCGGTTCGGGCAAGTCGACCCTGATCAAGTGCGTCAACGCACTGGAGCCGTTCCAGAAAGGTGACATCGTGGTCGACGGCACGTCGATTGCCGATCCGAAGACCAACCTGCCGAAACTGCGCTCGCGCGTCGGCATGGTGTTCCAGCACTTCGAACTGTTCCCGCACCTGACCATCACCGAAAACCTGACCATCGCGCAGATCAAGGTGCTGGGCCGCAGCAAGGAAGAGGCGACCAAGAAAGGCCTGCAACTGCTCGAGCGCGTCGGCCTGTCGGCTCATGCCCACAAACATCCGGGCCAGTTGTCCGGCGGTCAGCAACAGCGTGTGGCGATCGCCCGTGCGCTGGCGATGGACCCGATCGTCATGCTGTTCGACGAACCGACCTCGGCGCTCGACCCGGAAATGGTCAACGAAGTGCTCGACGTGATGGTGCAGCTGGCCCACGAAGGCATGACCATGATGTGCGTGACCCATGAAATGGGCTTCGCCCGTAAAGTGGCCGACCGCGTGATCTTCATGGACGCCGGCAAGATCATCGAAGACTGCAAGAAAGAAGAGTTCTTTGGCGACATCAGCCAACGCTCCGAACGCGCGCAGCATTTCCTCGAGAAAATCCTGCAGCACTAAAAACGGCTGCATTCCCCGACATCCTCTGTCGGGGAATGCAGGTGGTTGACCCAAGGCATCTGTGATGAAATGCGACCCCACTCTCTATCGCGCCACGCCGCCATCACTTGCCGTGAAACCCCGTCTGATCCGCCACCTGTTCCTGCCGCCGCTGGTCATCGCCCTGATGGTCGGACTGGGTTACATCGGCTTCTGGACCAGTGAACATTTCGGCATCCGCAGCCTCGGCGAAAACGGCCAGCGCCAGCTGGAACTGCACGCCCGCGCGGTCGAAAGCGAGATCAGCAAATACACCTACCTGCCCAGCCTGCTGGAACTCGAATCGAGCGTTTCGCAGTTGCTGGACGACCCGACCCCGGAACACCGGCAAACGGTCAACGATTACCTTGAAGGCCTGAACCGGCGCAGCCGCAGTCGGGCCATCTACGTCATGGACACCACCGGCCGCGTCATGGCCACCAGCAACTGGCGCGACGTCGACAGTTATCTCGGTGAAGACCTGTCGTTCCGCGCCTACTTCCAGAACGCCATTCGCGGCCAGCCCGGACGCTTCTACGGGATCGGCAGCACCAACGGCGAACCCGGTTATTACCTGGCCCACGGCCTCGAAGAACACGGCAAGATCATCGGCGTCGCGGTGGTCAAGGTGCGCCTGGAAGCCTTGGAAGAACGCTGGCAACGGGCGCGCCTCGAAGCCTTCGTCAGCGATGAAAACGGCATCATCATTCTCTCCAGCGATCCGGCCCGGCGCCTGAAATCGGTCATTCCGCTGAGCGACGAGACCAAGGAAAAACTCGCCCGCAGCCTGCAGTACTACTGGTTTCCGCTGAACGAACTGCAACCGCTGGCCCGCGAAACCCTGTCCGAAGGTGTGGAGAAACTCACCTTCCCGGCCAACAGCGAAGTGCCGAGCCAACAGGATGGCGATGAGGAAAACATCAGCTATCTGGCGCAAACCCGACCGCTGAGCGATACCCCGTGGAATTTCACTCTGCTCACGCCGTTGCAGGATCTGCGGCGCGAGGCGATCAATCAGGGGATTCTGGTGGCAGTCGCCTTTGCGCTCGTGGCATTCCTGCTGATCGCCTGGAACGAACGGCGCAAGGTCATCGCCACCCGCCTCGCCGCCCGTGAAGCCCTGCAGGAAGCCAACAATCAGCTGGAGCGTCGGATTACCGAACGCACCGCCGACCTGCGCGCCAGCAACGACCGGCTCAAGAGCCAGATCCGCGAACGGCGTCAGGCCGAGGAGACTTTGCGCCGTGCCCAGGACGAACTGGTGCAGGCCGGCAAACTCGCGGCGATCGGCCAGATGTCCACCAGCATCGCCCACGAACTGAACCAGCCGCTGGCGGCGATGCGCACACTGTCGGGCAACACCATCCGCTTCCTTGAACGCGGCCAGCTCGATGTCGCCAGCACCAACCTCAAGACCATCAACGACCTGATCGACCGCATGGGCCGGATCACCGCCAGCCTGCGCTCCTTCGCCCGGCGCGGTGACGACAAGGGTCGCGCCAGCCTTGGCAAAGCGGTGGATGCCGCGCTGCAAGTGCTCGGCGCCCGCGTCGAAAGTGCCTCCCTGCAACTGCATCGCCAGTTCGACGACGTGCAGGTGCAGATCGACCAGACGCGCCTGGAACAGATTCTGGTCAACCTGATCGGCAACGCCCTCGACGCCATGCAGGCGCAACCGCTGCCGGAGCTGTGGCTGGAAGGCGAAGAATTCAACGGCAAATATCGCCTGCGGGTGCGCGACAACGGTCACGGCATCGACGCCGAAGCCCGCAAGCACCTGTTCGAACCGTTCTTCACCACCAAGCCCGGCGAACAGGGTCTCGGCCTCGGCCTGACCCTGTCGGCCAGTCTGGCGGCCGCCACCGGCGGGCATCTGGGTGTCGAACACCCGGCCAGCGGTGGTACCACTTTCGTCCTCAGTTTACCGTTGGTAAGCCCTACTCCTGCCGAGCCAATATGAACAACGACCTCAGTGTATTGATCGTCGAAGACGACCCCCATGTCCTGCTCGGCTGCCAGCAGGCGCTGACGCTGGAAGACATTCCCTGCATCGGCGTGGGCAGTGCCGAAGAAGCGCTGGAGCAGGTCGGTGACAACTTCGCCGGGATCGTCATCAGCGACATTCGCCTGCCGGGCATCGACGGCCTGGAACTGCTGACCCGGCTCAAGCAGCGCGACCGCAGCCTGCCGGTGGTGTTGATCACCGGCCACGGCGACATCTCCATGGCCGTCGGCGCGATGCAGAAAGGCGCCTACGACTTCATGGAGAAACCGTTCTCCCCAGAACGACTGGTGGACGTGGCCCGCCGAGCCCTCGAACAACGCAGCCTGAATCGCGAAGTCTCGTCCCTGCGCCGGCAACTGGCCGAACGCGATTCCCTTGAAGGTCGGATCATCGGCCGTTCGCCAGCCATGCAGAACCTGCGCGAGCTGATCGCCAACGTCGCCGACACCTCGGCTAATGTGCTGATCGAAGGCGAAACCGGTACCGGCAAGGAACTGGTCGCCCGTTGCCTGCATGATTTCAGCCGCCGTCACAGCAAACAGTTCGTTGCGCTGAACTGCGGCGGGCTGCCGGAAAACCTGTTTGAAAGCGAAATCTTCGGTCACGAGGCCAACGCCTTCACCGGCGCCGGCAAGCGGCGGATCGGCAAGATCGAACACGCCGACGGCGGCACGCTGTTCCTCGATGAAGTGGAAAGCATGCCGCTGCCGTTGCAGATCAAACTGCTGCGGGTGTTGCAGGAGCGCACTCTCGAACGCCTCGGCTCGAACCAGAGCGTGGCGGTGGATTGCCGGGTGATCGCAGCCACCAAGTCCGACCTCGACGAATCGAGCAAGGCTGGGGAATTTCGCAGTGACCTGTACTACCGCCTCAACGTGGTAACGCTGGAACTGCCGCCCCTGCGCGAACGCCGCGAAGACATCCTGCAACTGTTCGAACACTTCACCCAGCAATCGGCCCTGCGTTTCGACCGCGCGCTGCCGGAGCTGGACAACCAGACCCTGTCGAGCCTGATGAGCCACGACTGGCCGGGCAACGTGCGCGAACTGCGTAACGTCGCCGAGCGTTTTGCCCTCGGCCTGCCAGCGTTCAAGAAAACCGGCGCGGGTAGCGCAGGTCAGGGACTGGCCTTCGCCGAAGCGGTGGAAGCGTTCGAGCGCAACCTGCTCAGCGACGCCCTGCAACGCAGCGGCGGCAACCTGACCCAGGCCAGCCTGGAACTGGGCATGGCCAAGACCACGTTGTTCGACAAAGTGAAAAAATACGGCCTGAGCCATTAAGCGAGAACGACGTGGATCTGATTTTCAAGGCAATGCTCGGCGCGGCCGTGGTGGTGATCCTCGCCATGCTGGCCAAGACCAAAAACTACTACATCGCAGGGCTGGTGCCGCTGTTCCCGACCTTCGCCCTGATCGCCCACTACATTGTCGGCAAGGGCCGTTCGATCGACGACCTGAAGACCACCATCGTTTTCGGCATGTGGTCGATCATTCCGTACTTCGTCTATCTGGCGACCTTGTACGTGATGGTCGACCGCATGCGCCTAGAGGCTTCGCTGGCGGTCGCGGCGGTGGCGTGGCTGATGGCGGCGACGGTGCTGGTGTCGGTGTGGGTGCGGCTTCACGCCTGAATCAGACGTAGGTATCGGTGCACCGCTCGTCTGAAAATCACGATGACCTGTTAGATCTGACAGTAGACGGACCTCATCGGTAGCTGCTCAATCTCCCTATACGCAGGGGACTGCAGCGCTACCTTACTTGAGGCAAAAACATGGTCAGCCTATCGAGCAACACTAACGCTTCGACTCAGCAACTTGTCTTTTCAACGGATCACGACCCCTTGCGCATAATGGCGGATGTCCCGCCGTTCATTCCGGGGGCGAAAGCGCTGGCAAATAACGTCTACGGCGTGAATCGAAACATGGTGAATAGCGATCGACGGGGACTATTGGGTTACTTTTTCCCGTACTCGGACATGGACAGTCTGGACTTCATACAGTTACTCATCGGGACACCTCCCAGACCTGTCGGCGACCCCATTTCGGTAGGATCTAACGTCGACAAACCGGTACCGTTTTACCTGCCGTCTGATCTTCTGAATCAGTTGTTTTCCTCCCCCATCCCCATGCCTGATGCGTTGCCGTTGGTGTTCAAAGTCACACGTCCGAGCGGAAATACAAATACCTCTCCGCCCCTGCCTCTGCTGTTCAAACCCTTCGGTCCCGGTGAAGCAGATACACGGCCCGACCTGCCCAACAACCAGGGACTGGCACTGCCAATTCCCTCGGAGACGGTAATTGACAAACCCGTGCTGGACAATGGCATGACCGTCACTGTGCCGCAGTACCGGTATCAGGCAATCGGCGACACGGTTTATCTGATGGTTGGCCCGCTTGTCCTGAGCGTAACGGTCACCGCTTTGGGGGAGGTATTTTTTGACTTGCTTCCCGAATTTCTGGCCAGGCTGCCCAACACCGACAAGGTGGCGCTCAGTTATGAACTCGAAGACCGGGTGCACAACGCCAGTGGATGGTCAAGCGCAGTCATGCTGTCCCTGAAGCCTACCGCTGTGCTTCTCCCGCCCCCCCAGGTAGATGAAACGGATGCTGCAAACAATCTCGACTACAGCAGCCTAGCCGGCGCTGCGGCAACAGTTCTTTTGACGGACCAATTCAGCATTGGCGATAACTTACTACTCACCATTGTCCTGTTTACTTCCCGGGGTGACCGGGTCGAACATGTGATCGAAAGGACGATGGAGGCCAACAGCCGGCTTTTGCAAATACCGTTGCCAAACGAGCTCATTCGAAACGTCATCAAAGGTCTGTTTACGCTCAGCTACACGAAAAAACGCGGCACGATCACTCAGAGCTCCAAGTCCGCTACCGTTACCGTCAGCGCAAGCAAATCCGAAAACCCCGCCGCTGCCCCGACCATTACCGAACAGAAAGGAGACGAACTACCTGCGGACACCACGCTGGCGCATGTCGTGATCCCCAAATACTGGCCTTTGGCCAACGATGCAAAGATGACAATGTTCTGGCAGATAACCGGATCAGACGGGGTGGTGAACATGTATATGTTCAGACAATTCATTGTCGATGCAACCCAGGAGGTTGTCTTCACAGTGCCAGCCGACTACACCAAACGGTTCGCAAGCAAGCGATTGATCGTTGCCTACGAAATCGAAAATCCGGGAACGCCCTCAGTGCAGTCCGAGCTGTTGCTGCTTCAGATCGGTGCCTTACAAACGCAGACGCCTACAATTACCGCAACAATCAACACTCAGACAAACCAGCCTGTACTCAATGGGGGTACCACGACGGCAGTCAGTGTGACCGTGAGCGGCAGCTCGTCGGAAGACGAAAACCTGCAGATTCTGAACGGAAGCACACCGCTCGGTAATACGACAGCAAGATCGACCGGCAAATGGGACTTCACCTTTGTAGTCGCTGCACCAAATACTTATCAAATAATGGCCAAAGCGCTGTCCGGGACCAACCCACTCTCGAACACGTGGACGTTCAAAGTTGTCGCGCCTTTGAGCCTGGGCCAGAATCACTCACAGAATGCACAAGGCTGTTACAACTTCCGGGGAGTCAATCCACAATCACCACTGGCGCAAGGCATTTACCATCGATCCGCCACAGGAGGCACCCCACCATTCCGGTACTACTCTTCAAATCCGTCGGTCGCCTGGATAGATATAAACACCGGAAGAGTGCATGCGACGGGCAACGGGACAGCAATAATCTGGGTTTATGACAGTGCAGGTGGCACTGCGTTTTACGCCATCACTTTTTACAATGTTCAACGACTCGAATTCGGTTACACCACTTGGACCCCACCGGACCAACCCAACCTGGCAAACTACGGATTGACGCTAGGGGAGCTGGAAGTCGTCAGGAGAACGTACCGCGGCCCGGCGGGTACCGCGACCCAAAGAATGGGCTTGCCAAACGAACTGTATTGGTCAAAAGAAAATGTTCTTTACAACCCCGATGGTTCCTGGAGTCCGAACGCTTGGGCGATGTGGCTTTCCAGTATGGGTTCTGACTTAGGCATCTCAGCTTACGGAGAACGACGAGCCTGGCTTTATAAGATCGCAGGATGATTGGCAAGACGACAAACGCGCGGATCGGAGAAGCCTTGGCGACTGACACCCCCGAGGCTTCGCCCTACTCTCCCTACAACAAATTCCCTTCCGCCACCGGCTCGATCTGCGCCCAGTGCGACGTGTCTTCGCGGTGCTCGCGCAGATACGGCAACACCGCCGCCAGCAACGGCTCCTTGAACGCTTCCTGAAAACGGTGCGCCAGCCCCGGAATCAGCCGCAGCTGACTACCACGAATGTGTGCCGCCAGATGTACGCCGTGCATCACCGGCAACAAAGGATCCGCCGTGCCATGCACTACCAGCGTCGGGACGCGTAGTTGATTGAGCAACGCCACCCGGCTCGGTTCGGCGAGGATCGCCATGATCTGGCGCTTCACGCCTTCGGGATTGAACGCTCGGTCATAGGACAGCGCCGCTTGATGCAGCAACGCCTCGCGATCATCGCTGACTGAAGGACTGCCCAGCGCCGCCAGCAGATCGGCCTGTTGCTCAAGCGCGATCTGGCGATTGGGCGCGCCACGTCGTGCCAGCAACTGCACCAACGCCGCGCTCGGCGCCGGCAACCCTTCGGCGCCGGAGCTGGTCATGATCAGCGTCAGGCTCTCGACCCGTTGCGGCGCCATGGCCGCCATGTGCTGGGCGATCATCCCGCCCATGCTCGCGCCGAGCACGTGAAATTGCTCGACGTGCAACGCATCCATCAGGCCCAGCGCATCATAGGCCATGTCGGTCAGGCTGTAAGGCGCCGCCACCGGCAGGCCGAGCTTGTAGCGCAGTACCTCAAAAGTCAGGTTGGCTTCCACCGGCGTCTGGCGCCAGGTCGACAGACCGACATCGCGGTTGTCATAACGGATCACCCGAAAGCCTTGCTGACACAGCGCAACCACCACTTCATCCGGCCAGTGGATCAACTGCCCACCCAGGCCCATCACCAGCAACAGCGCCGGATCCGACGCACGACCGATGCTCTGGTAGGCCAGGCTCACCTGCTCCAGATCGACCCGTTCGGTCGGTACATTGACGTCGCAACGCGACGCCGCATTGGACGCCGGAACGAAAAAAACCGCGGCCAACAACGCCGCGATTGCAAAAAATCCCTTGAACATGAAAAACACCGAAACGCAGAACCCCAGTAGAGCGCGAGTCTGATGAAGTTTGTTCAAGCGCGCTGCCACAGTTCGATGACAGTTTGATGAAGAGTGCCGAGCGGTCGACACTCTTCATCCGGTGCTGCCGTTACGCCAACTGACTGCGCAACTGCCGCGCCGCTGCCACCATGTTCACCAGCGCCGCTTCGGTCTCGGGCCAGGCGCGGGTTTTCAGGCCGCAGTCCGGGTTGACCCACAGACGCTGCGCCGGGATGCGCTTCACGGCTTTGCTCATCAACTTGACCATCTCGGCAGTGTCCGGCACCCGCGGCGAGTGGATGTCGTAAACACCCGGGCCGATGTCGTTCGGGTAGTCGAACGCTTCGAAGGCTTCGAGCAATTCCATGTCCGAGCGCGAGGTTTCGATGGTGATGACGTCGGCGTCCATGTCGGCGATCGCCTTGATCACGTCATTGAATTCGCTGTAGCACATGTGGGTGTGGATCTGGGTTTCATCCTTCACGCCCGACGCTGTCAGACGGAACGCTTCCACCGCCCAGTCGAGGTATTCCTGCCATTGTTCACGGCGCAATGGCAAGCCTTCGCGGAAGGCCGCCTCGTCGATCTGCACGATCTTGATTCCGGCGTTTTCCAGATCCACCACTTCGTCCCGCAGGGCCAGCGCCAGTTGTTGCGCCTGGACTTTGCGCGACACATCTTCACGGGGGAACGACCACATCAGCATGGTCACGGGACCGGTCAGCATGCCTTTCATCACCTTGTCCGTCAGGCTCTGGGCGTAGGTGATCCAGTCAACGGTCATGGCATTAGGACGGGACAGGTCGCCATAAATCACCGCCGGTTTCACGCAACGGGACCCGTAGCTCTGGACCCAGCCGAAGCGGGTAAACAGGTAACCGTCGAGCTGCTCGGCGAAGTACTCGACCATGTCGTTGCGCTCGGCTTCACCGTGCACCAATACATCAAGGCCCAGACGTTCCTGCACCTGTACCGCGTGGCGGATTTCGCTGCGCATGGCGTCGTGGTAATCGTTGGTCGACAGCTTGCCCTGCTTGAACGCCTGACGGGCCAGACGAATCGAGCCGGTCTGCGGGAACGAACCGATGGTGGTGGTCGGGAACGTCGGCAATTTCAGACGCGCCTGCTGTGCGGCGATGCGCTTGGCGAACGGCGAATGACGCTGGCTGTCGCTGGCATTGATCGCCTCGATCCGCGCCTGCACGGCGGCCTTGTGAATACGCGGTGAACGGGCGCGACTTTCTTGAATCGCGCGGCTTTCGGCCAGTGCGCTTTGCACTTTCGGCGCTTGCGGGTCGTTCAGCGCATCACGCAGCACGGAGATTTCGGCGCACTTCTGCACGGCGAATGCCAGCCAGCTTTTCAGTTCCGGATCGAGCTTGTCTTCACGCTCGACATCCACCGGGCTGTGCAGCAACGAGCAGGAACTGCTGACCCACAGGTTGTCGCCAAAGCGCTCCTGCGCCGGTTGCAGTTGCGCCAGCGCCTGCTCCAGTTCGCAGCGCCAGACGTTGCGTCCGTTGACCAGACCCACCGAAAGAATCTTGTAGGTCGGCAGGCGATCGAGCACCTGACCGAGTTGATCCGGCGCACGCACCGCGTCGATATGCAGACCTTGCACCGGCAGGCCGACGGCCAGACCGAGGTTGTCTTGCAGACCGCTGAAATAGGTCGCCACCAGTTTCTTCAGCGGCGAATACTGAAGGATGTGATAGGCGCGTTCAAAGGCGCTTTTCCAGGCTTGCGGCAGGTCGAGGGTGAGGATCGGTTCGTCTATCTGCACCCACTCCACGCCCTGTGCGGCGAGGCGACCGAGGATTTCGTTGTACACCGGCAACAGGCGCTCAAGCAGATCAAGCTTGTCGAAGTCGTTGCCTTTCGCCTTGCCCAGCCACAGGTAAGTCAGCGGGCCGATGATCACCGGTTTGACGTTGTGACCGAGGGCTTTGGCTTCTTCGACTTCATCGAACAACTGCTCCCAGCTCAGCTTGAATTGCTGGCCTGCGCTGAATTCCGGGACCAGGTAGTGGTAGTTGGTATCGAACCACTTGGTCAGCTCTTGTGCGTACTGAGTCTTGCCGTGCTCGCCGCCACAGCAGGACGACGTGGCGCCACGGGCCATGGCGAACAGGGTGTCGAGGGTCGGCAGGCCGCGCTCGTCACGCACACCGTCGAAGCGCTCGGGGATCACACCGAAGGTCAGCGAGTGGGTCAGCACCTGGTCGTACCAGGCGAAGTCGCCGACCGGCAGCAGGTCGATGCCGGCATCCTTCTGCAGTTGCCAGTGTCTGGCACGCAGCTCGCGGCCGACCTGATTCAAAGCGGCCTGATCGAGATCGCCTTTCCAACAGGCTTCGAGGGCTTTTTTCAGTTCACGGTCGGCGCCGATGCGCGGGAAACCCAGGGTGTGTGCCACGGCCATGTCGAGTGTTCTCCATTGCGTAAAAGATGGCGCCATTGTCGACAGCCAGGGCAACATGAGACAAACTCAACCTTTTCGTGTTGATCACAAATTTTTCTCATGGAGCCTGCGGTGCTTGAGATCCGTCACCTGAAAACCCTGCATGCCCTGCGCGAAGCCGACAGCCTGGTCGATGCAGCCGACCGCCTGCACCTGACCCAGTCGGCGCTGTCCCACCAGTTCAAGGAACTGGAAGAGCGCATGGGCATGCCATTGTTCGTGCGCAAGACCAAACCGGTGCGCTTCACCAGCGCCGGCCTGCGCCTTCTGCAACTGGCCGACGCGACCCTGCCGCTGCTGCGCGCCGCCGAGCGTGATATCGGGCGTCTGGCCGGGGGCACCGCCGGGCGTCTGCACATGGCGATCGAATGCCACAGCTGCTTCCAGTGGCTGATGCCGACCATCGACCAGTTCCGCGATGCGTGGCCGGAAGTCGAACTCGACCTCGCTTCGGGTTTCTCGTTTGCCCCGCTGCCGGCTCTGGCCCGGGGTGATCTGGATCTGGTGGTGACGTCCGACCCGCTGGAAATCGCCGGCATCACCTACGTGCCGCTGTTCACCTACGAAGCCATGCTCGCGGTCGCCAATCAGCACGCGCTGGCAAGCAAACCGTACATCGTTCCCGAAGACCTGCTGACCGAAACCCTGATCACCTACCCGGTGGAACGGGATCGGCTGGACATCTTCACCCGCTTCCTCGAACCGGCCGACATCGAACCGGCGCAGGTGCGTACCTCAGAGCTGACGGTGATGATGATGCAACTGGTGGCCAGCGGTCGTGGCGTGTGCGGCATGCCGCACTGGGCGCTGCATGAATACAGCTCGCGCGGTTACGTGAAGGGCAAGCGGCTGGGCGAGAAAGGTCTGTTCGCGACGCTGTACGCGGCGATCCGCGCCGACATGCTGGACGCGCCGTACATGCGCGATTTCCTGCTGACGGCCAAGGACACTTCGTTCTCGACCCTGGATGGGGTCAGCGCGGTTCGTTGAGGCTGGCGGTCGGCACAGAAGGCGGGCACCACATGTGGATCTTGTCGAAGTAGTCCTCGCCGACCCGCACCGCCATCGGCTCCAGGCCGAACTGGATGAAGCCGCAGCGCTGGTACAGCTGGAACGCCGCATCATTGCCGGCGGTGACGGTCAATTGAATGACTTTCAGCGCCGGGTGCTGCTGCGCCTCACCCAGCACCGCCTCCATCAATTTCAGCCCAAGCCCGCGCTGACGAAAGTCGGCCGACACATACATGCCGAAGACCGTTGCCTTGTGCCGGGCCTTTTCCCGAGGCTCGAACGCCAGGCCGACGATGCCCGCCAGCCGGCCGTCTTCGAACGCGCCGAACACCGCGTCGAGCTTGCTGGTCAGGCGTGATTCCCACCAGCTCAGCGGCATCACTGCGCGCTCGCGCACGCTGGAGGTGAACGCCTGCGGATGCCGGTCATAGGCTTCCAGCATCAATTCGCGATAGGCCAGCGCATGACTGGCGTCCAGCCGTTCGATCCACATGTCAGGCTGCCTTGCGCTGTTCAAGCATCAGCCGCACGGCCAGGCCGCCCAGCACGAAGCCCATGAAATAACGCTGCGCCGCCAGCCAGGTCGGGTTGTTGACGAACCACGACGCGATGCCCGCCGCGAACAGCGCGATCAGCAGGTTGACGCAGAAACTGACGCTGATCTGGGTCAGGCCGAGGATGATGCTCTGGGTGAACACCGAGCCGTGCTCTGGCGAAATGAACTGCGGAAATACCGAGAGGTAGAACACCGCGATTTTCGGGTTCAGCGCGCTGGTGAGGAAACCCATGGTGACCAGTTTGCGCGAGGAGTCCGCCGGCAATTGTTGCGCCTCGAATGGCGAGCGGGCGCCGGGTTTCACCGCCTGCCAGGCCAGCCACAGCAGGTACAGCGCACCGGCCCACTTCAACACTTCATAGGCCATCGGCACCGCGAGAAACACCGCAGTCAAACCGGCAGCCGCCGCGAACAGATGCACAAAGAAACCCGCCACCACGCCGAGCAGCGAAGTCACCCCGGCACGGCGTCCCTGACAGATCGAACGCGAGATCAGGTAGATCATGTTCGGCCCCGGCGTCAGTACCATCAGCAGTGCAGCGGCGGCAAAAATCAGCAGGTCTTGAAGCGGGATCATGACGAAGTCCTTTACACGAATGATCAGGCGATCGCGGTCAGCGAGGCTCGATAAAACGGCAGGATCAGGTCACGTGTCAATGGGGCGAGAATTACATTGCCGTCGGTGGCCGGGTCAATCCAGATCACCTCTTCGATCTCGGCAGCCGGCAACACTTGAGCATCGATGGTCAACTGAAAGATCTCGGCCTGCACGACGAATCCCGGCTCGTTGGCGGCGGGCGCCGAGAACTGGCCGAGAAAGCTCGCCTGCGCCGGATCGATCACCAGTCCCAGTTCTTCTTCCAGCTCACGGGCCAATGCATGCACCGGCAGTTCATGAGGTTCGATCTTGCCGCCCGGTTGCATGAACGCCGTAGTGCCGCGCTTGCGCACCAGCAGGGTCTGGCCGTCGGGGTTGAGCAGCAATGCGGCAGCAATGCGAATGATGGAATTATTTGTGGTCGACATGAACGGAAAGCCTTTGACTCAAAAAACGGCAAGCATCACACGCCCGCCGTTCATGAGCAAAGACTCGGCCGGAACCTCAGGCCGCTTCCTGGAAATCCATCTCCGGCGGCTGCCGGCGGAAACCACCCGTGAGCACCGCCAGGTACACCACGCCAATCGCCAGCCAGCTCAGGCCCAGATACACCGCCAGGTGATCAAGGCTGACCATCAGCCACAAGTCCGCCGCCAGGCCGATGAACGGAAAGATCAGGAACAGGATCAATTCGCGCAGGCCTTTTTTCTCGCCGCCGATCCAATAGTGAAAAATCACCGACAGATTGACCAGGCTGAACGCCAGGAACGCGCCGAAGTTGATGAACGAGGTCGAGGTGGTCACGTCGAGTTTCAGCGCCAGCAAGGCCACCACCGCACACAGCAGGATGCTGTTGACCGGGGTGCCGAAGCGCTCGTGCAAGGTGCCGAAGAACGACTTGGGCAGCACACCATCACGGCCCATCGCGAACAACAAGCGCGAACCGCTGGCCTGCGCCGACAGGCCCGAGGCGAACTGACCGACGATCAGGCCGATCAGGAAGATCGACACGAACAGGTCGCCGCCGATGTTGCGCGCAATTTCGTAGGCCGCCGAGTCGACGCTGTCGAACTGGAACGAGGGGTGGGCGATCTGTACGAAGTACGAGACACCGACAAAAATCAGCCCGCCGATCAGGGTGATCAACATGATTGCCCGAGGGATGGTGCGGCGCGGATCGCGGGTTTCTTCGGTCAAGGTGCTGACCGCATCGAAGCCGAGAAACGAGTAGCAGGCAATGGCCGCGCCGCTCATGATCAGCGGCATCTGCATGTCGCCGTTGAAGAACGGTTTGATCGACCACAACGGCGTGCTGGCATCGCCGCCAACGTAATGCACGCACAGTGCGACGAAGGCGATCAGCACCAGAAACTGCACCAGCATCAGCAAGGCGTTGATGCCGTTGGCCAGTTTCAAGCCGATGATGTTGATCGCGCTGGTGATGCCGATGAATGCCAGTACCCAGACCCACTGCGGGATCGACGGGAACGCCGAAGCCAGGTACGCGGCGCCGATCAGCCAGATCGCCATCGGCAGAAACAGATAATCGAGCAGCACCGCCCAACCGGCGATGAAGCCGAGTTTCGGGCTGATGGCCCTGCGCACGTAGCTGTAGGCCGAGCCGGCCACCGGGAACGCGGCGGCCATTCGGCCATAACTCATGGCGGTGAAAAACATCGCCACCAGCGCCGCCAGATACGCGGCGGGCACCATGCCGGCGGTGGACTGGGCGAGGATGCCGAACGTGCCGAGGACAATGATCGGCGTCATGTAGGCGATGCCGAACAGCACCACCGCCCCTAGCGAAAGGGTGCGTTGCAAACGAGCCATGGGCGACTTACTCCGGATTTTATTGGATTTATGGCAGAGGCCGAGTTCGGCGAATGTTTCGGGTGTTGCTTGTTTTTTTGTTCGACTGGAGATCCTTACCCCCTCACCCCAGCCCTCCCGAAACGTCGGACCGCCCCCAAGGGGGCGAGGGGGAAAGGGAGCCGATCTCCATGCTTTTCAAGACCTGAGTTCACTCGGAATTTCAGGTCGACGTAACTTGAGCGAGCACCTCGGTCAGTCCCCTCTCCCTCCGGGAGAGGGTTAGGGTGAGGGCAGCGGTTCATCGGGCAGGAATCAAAAGCTCCCGAACACCACCATCCCGCTCCACCACCTCCCCCGGCAACCTCAACCGCTGATCATCCAGATACCGATAATCCTTGCGCGCCAGCTCCAGCTGACCGAAATCCAGCTCGACACTGAACCGCCCGTCCTCACGCCCGGCCTCGAACAGCACCGTGCCCAGCGGGTCCACCAGCGCACTGCCGCCGGCAAACATCAACCCGTCATCCCCGGCTTCCACCCGATTGACCATCAGCGCAAACGCCTGGTTTTCCTGAGCCCGGGCCATGATCGCGGTACGGTGGGTCGGACCGTATGGGTCCATGTTGCCGTTGGTCACGATCAGCAATTCGGCGCCCAGTTGCGCCAGGGCCCGGGCCGACTCCGGGAACTCGATGTCGTAGCAGATCAGCAGACCGACCCGCACGCCGTTCCACAGGCAGGTGGCGTAACGGTCACCGGCCTCGAACACACCGCGATCCGAGGCCCAGAGGTGGGTCTTGCGGTATTTCAGGGCGATGCCTTCGGGGGTAATCAGCAGCGTGGTGTTGTAGAAGCGGCCGTTGTCGTTCTCGGCCATGCCGATCACCACGGCGAGGTTGCGTTCACGGGCGGCGACCTGCACGGCGCTGACGGTCGGGCCGTCCAGCGGTTCGGCGATCTGCGCCACGGTGTCGGCGGTCGGGAAGCCCATCAGGTGGGTCTCGGGGAACACGATCAATTGCGTGTCGACGGCGCAGGCCGCCATCGCCGCGAGGGCACGTTCGAGGTTGTACGCCGTGTCTTTGTCACGGCCCGCCAGCTGGGCGAGTTCGACTTTCATGGGGAGTCCTTGTTATGAGCGCCGGGCGCCGAAAGATTGCCCGGCGGCTGTCTGTGGGCCAGTATGCTTCGCATTCGACCGGCCAGGGAATTACGCGGCCGGGGTAACCCGATAGGGGTAGAGGCATGACTCTTTCGTTTGACGACATCACCTGGCACCGCGCCGTCGGGCAGTTGATCGACGCCCTCGACAAGCCGAATTTCTGGGCACAACTGGTTCGCCTGCTTGACCAGTACGTGCCGTTCGATAGCTGGGTGGCGCTGCTGTTCAGCGCCGACCGCCACCCGCAGGTGTTCGCCGAATGCCCCGGCGCCGACGGCAGTCCCGACCAGCTGTTTCAGGATTATCTGCGCGGTCTTTATCTGCTCGACCCGTTCTACATCGCCTGCCGTGAGCAGTCGCGCACCGGTTTGTATCGCCTGTCGGAGGTCGCGCCGGAGCACTTCGAACTGACCGAGTATTACCAGCGATACTTTCGTCTGAATGTGGTGGCCGACGAAATCCAGTTCAATTGCCAACTCGAAGGCGACCGCACGTTGTGCCTGTCGCTGGGCAGCCAACAACGCTTCACCGGCGAGCAGATTGCCCTGCTGTCGCTGATCCAGCCGTGGGTGCTCGGCTTGTTGCGCCAGCGCCTGCCCTATGAAATCAACGAAACCGTGGCATTGGCCCCGGTGCCTGCGCAACCGGACTGGCGGGTACAGCTCGAAGCATCGGTGCAGCAACTCAAGGGCGCGCAACTGACCGCCCGGGAACTGGACGTCGGGCGCCTGATGCTCAGCGGTTGCTCCAGTAAAGAAATCGCCCGTAAGCTGGAAATCTCTGTTGAAACCGTGAAAGTCCATAAGAAACACATGTACAGCAAGCTGGGGATCAAATCCCAGTCGGAGCTGTTTTCGATCTTTCTGCAGGCGCAGAACGCCTGACTGCCGCAAAAAACCGTCCGAACCAAGGAAACCGTATGAGCCTGTCACTCCTGAGCCGCTACGCCTTCTTTGCCGTCTGCGTGATTTTCACCCTCGCCAGCCTGCCCTTTCTCGAACACGACTGGCTGTGGCCGATCACCGCCGTTACCGGCGTATTGAGCCTGATCGGTCTGTTCGACCTGATGCAGAGCCCGCACGCGGTGCGCCGCAATTATCCGATCCTCGGCAACATCCGTTATCTGGTCGAAGGCATCCGCCCGGAGATCCGCCAGTACCTGCTCGAATCCGACAGCGACGCCCTGCCCTTCTCCCGCGCCCAGCGTTCGCTGGTGTACTCGCGAGCGAAGAATGAAACCGCCGACAAACCGTTCGGTACCCTGATCGACGTCTATCAGTCCGGCTTCGAATTCATTGGCCACTCGATGCGTCCGGCGCCGTTGAGCGACCCGAGCAGTTTCCGCGTCACCGTCGGCGGCCCGCAATGCACCCAGCCGTACTCGGCGTCGGTGTTCAACATCTCGGCCATGAGTTTTGGCTCGCTCAGCGCCAACGCGATCCGCGCGCTGAACCAGGGTGCCAAACTCGGCAATTTCGCCCACGACACCGGTGAAGGCAGCATCAGCCCCTATCACCGCGAACACGGCGGCGACCTGACCTGGGAACTGGGTAGCGGCTACTTCGGCTGCCGCACCAGCGACGGCCGCTTCGACCCGGAACGCTTCGCCGCCCAGGCGCAGACCCCGCAAGTGCGGATGATCGAAATCAAGATGAGCCAGGGCGCCAAACCCGGCCACGGCGGGATTCTGCCCAAGCACAAGGTCACCCAGGAAATCGCCGACACCCGCGGCATCCTGATGGGCGAAGACTGCATCTCGCCGTCGCGACACAGCGCGTTCTCAACGCCGATCGAGATGATGCATTTCATCCAGCAACTGCGTGAACTGTCCGGCGGCAAACCGGTGGGCTTCAAGTTCTGCCTCGGCCATCCATGGGAGTTCATGGGCATCGCCAAGGCCATGCTGGAAACCGGCATCCTGCCGGACTTCATCGTGGTCGATGGCAAGGAAGGCGGCACCGGCGCCGCGCCGGTGGAGTTCACCGACCACATCGGCGTGCCGATGCGCGAAGGCCTGCTGTTCGTGCACAACACCCTGGTCGGCCTGAACCTGCGGGACAAGATCAAGCTCGGCGCCAGCGGCAAGATCGTCAGCGCCTTCGACATCGCCAGCGTGCTGGCCATCGGCGCCGACTGGGCCAACTCGGCGCGCGGCTTCATGTTCGCCATCGGCTGCATCCAGTCACAAAGCTGCCACACCAACAAATGCCCGACCGGCGTCGCCACCCAGGACACCCTGCGCCAGCGCGCGCTGGTGGTGCCGGACAAAGCCCAGCGGGTCTACAACTTCCACCGCAATACGCTCAAGGCCCTGGCGGAAATGCTCGCCGCCGCCGGACTCGATCATCCGTCGCAACTGTCGGCCAAGCATCTGGTGCGGCGCATGTCGGCGACCGAAATCAAACTGTTCTCGCAGTTGCACGTGTTCCTGAAACCAGGGGAATTGCTCACCGGGGAAGTGAACGGCGAGTTCTATTCGCGGATGTGGCAGATGGCGCGGGCGGACAGTTTCGAGCCGCAGGAAATCGCGGCGGCCTAGACTCTGAACGGTCACCATTGCAGCAAGCGGCCGTGGGGCGGTTCCTTCATCACGATGAAGCCGTAGTCGCCAATCAGGTAGAGGCGGTAATAGAGGCTGTCCACCAAAGGTGGATAGCCCATCAGACCGACGTGGGTCGCGTTGCGCCGTTCGCGCTCGGCGACCACGTTGGTGATGCCGGCCGAGGGCAGGTTTTCGGCGAGCATGAAGTAATCGATGTTCAGCAGATAGTGCAGCACCGGCAACTGTTTGAACGTACCCACCGTTCCCGCCAGCCAGCGATCGGAGTACGTCACCGAGATATATATCCGTTTGGCTTCGCGCAGCTCGCGATGAGATGAAATGTCGTGGCTCAGGCTGTAGAGCGCACTGCTGGCGAAGGTTTTCTCCATCGTCAGCACCCGGCCATAAGCGAAGGACAGCGACAGCGTGGCCAGAAGCGGAATCGCCAACACCAAAGGCAACCGTTGATGCAGCGGCATCAACCCCAGCCAGACCAGATAGAACAGCAACATCAGCAGCACACCGAATCCCATCAGGGTGCGCGCGCCTTCGTTGAAGTCGCGAAACAGCAGCGTCATGCCCGGCACCAGCAGCACAATCAACGGCAACGCCAGCAGACAGCTGAAGCTCAAGAGCAAACCCTTGGCGCGGGACATGTTGCGCTCGCGAATCTGCCGCCCCAACTGCACGGCGCCGAACACGGCGCACAGCACCAGCACAATAAAAATCGCCGTGTAGCCGCCGTGAAACAGCAGCGCAACTTTCTCTATCACCCGACCGATATTGATGCCGATCTGCAGCAACGGATCAGCGCTCGCATTCAGCAACTGCGTGCGCCCGTGGTCCGTGAACGGATAGGCCGTGACGCTGTAGATCGACACCGCCAGCAGCAGCTGCGCCAGCCTCCAGCCTGACTGGCACCAGAGCGCTGACCACGGCATTCGCCCGTGAACATTCCTGAGCAATTCAAGGCAACACAGCCCGAGAAACACATTGAGGCTGATCTGATACAACCCGATCGCCAGCGCCAGCAACGCCGACGGCACCAGCCATCGCTGAATGCGCGAAGCGCCGCAAAACGTGATCGCGTAAATCACCGCGACCAGACTCAGGGCCATGCCGGCCCCGTCGTATTGATAGGACAGGTTCTGCAACAGAAACGGGTTGTACCAGAGCGGCAACGGCACCAGACAACAGGCCAGCGTCGGTTCGGGAAAATAGTGGAAGGTCAGCCGGGTCAAAGCGAACGACATCGCTACGGCGGCAAGCAACAGCGGCAGAGGAAAAATATTCGGCGCAGCGTCGGTGAAGGTCAGCGCCTGATACAACCAGTCCATGAACAACCGCCCCTGCCCGGCCCAAGCGTTGCCGGCGGCCAGCGTGCGCCAGTTATCGTCGATGTAGGGGAAGTCGGCAAGAATCAGCGGCAGGATGTACAGCAGCGTGGCGAGCAGGAAGAACAGCACGACCTGACGGCGGCCGAGTTCTCGTACGAGAAAATCGCTCATCCTCATACCTGCGCCTCTGTTCACGGCTGCGCTGGAAACAACGTAGCTAAACCTTCGAACATGACTCTGGATCAGAAGTCGTTTTTTGCGGCGCTTTCAGACCAGCGGCATCAACCTCGCACCCACGAAAAAGCCCCGGACTTTCGACCAGGGCTTTCGAGTTTCAGCAACAACGAATTACGAAGCCGAACGCACCGCGCCCTGGGACGCATCGCTTGGTTGCAGCTTGAACACGTAGAACAAAACGGTCAGCAGCACCAGGAACGCCGGGCCTACATAAAGTGCCACGCGAGTGTCCGGGAAGTACGCCATCAGACCGACTACCAGCACCAGGAACGCCAGCGCCAGATACGAGCTGATCGGGAACAGCCACATCTTGTACTTCAGGCCGGCCCGTTCAGTGGCGCTCAGGCCTTTGCGGAATTTCAGCTGGGCCAGCAGGATCATCACCCAGGTCCAGATCGCGCCGAAGGTGGCAATCGAGGTCACCCAGACGAAGACTTTTTCCGGAACCAGATAGTTGAGCAGCACGCCCAGCAGCAGCGCGAAGATCGACAGCAGCAATGCGCGATGCGGTACACCGTTGCTCGAGGTGCGAGCGAAACCGGCCGGCGCCTGGCCGTTCTGCGCCAGGCTGTAGAGCATGCGTCCGGTGCTGAAGATGCCGCCATTGCACGACGACAGCGCTGCGGTAATCACCACGAAGTTGATGATGCCGGCGGCGGTCTTGATGCCCAGACGTTCAAAGGTCATCACGAACGGGCTGCCCTGGGTGCCGATTTCATTCCACGGGTAGATCGACAGGATCACGAACAGCGCACCGACGTAGAACAGCAGGATCCGCCAGAACACCGAGCCAATCGCATTCGGGATGGTCTTCTGCGGGTTCTTCGCTTCACCGGCGGTCAGGCCGATCATTTCCACACCGAGGTAGGCGAACATCACCATTTGCAGGGACATCAGCACGCCCGTCACGCCGTTGGGCATGAAGCCGCCGTGGGCCCAAAGATTGGAAATCCCCAGCGCCACACCATCGTTACCGAAACCGAAGGCAATGATGCCGATGCCGCCAAGCACCATGGCAATGATGGTGACGATCTTGATCAGGGCGAACCAGAACTCGAATTCACCGAAGGCCTTCACCGCGATCAGGTTGATCGAGCCCATGCTGACCAGCGCCGCCAGCGCCCAGATCCAGCGCGGGACATCGGGGAACCAGATGCCCATGTAGACCGCCACCGCGGTGATTTCGGCGACGCAGGTCACCAGCCACAGGAACCAGTAGTTCCAGCCGGTGAGAAAGCCCGCCAGCGGGCCGAGATAATCCTGTGCGTAACGGCTGAAGGAGCCGGCGACCGGGTTGTGTACGGCCATTTCGCCGAGGGCGCGCATGATCACCAGGATCGCCAGACCGCCGATGATGTACGAGAGCATGATCGCCGGGCCGGCCATTTCGATGGCCTTGGCCGAACCGAGAAACAGACCGACACCGATGCAGGCGCCGAGCGCCATCAGGCGAATATGCCGTTCACCGAGTTCGCGTTTGAGCGGACCGCCTTGAGCGGTTTCGCCATGGGGCGGGTGATTGCCGACTGGCATGGGGGACTTCCTCGTCTTGTTATTGGATGTGACCACCGAGTGTTCAAGCGTCGGCCGATAAGCCTGCGCCTGGGTAAATACCGACCCTGCTTCGTGGGCAGAACCGTCCCGCAGAAGCAACCTGCGGGATCAGCGGGGCGTGCAGTATAAAAAGCTTGCGACAGGTTTTTTCACTCTAAAAGGCATCTGATTCAGACGTAAACCTCGTCAATTCACAGGTTTACGAGACAAACCATCCTGCATTTCGAGGATTATTCACCGCACAAATGGGCGCGGAGTATTGCACAGCAATGGTGCAACGTCATGCCGCAACCGGGTTTGAAGGTTTACTCAGATGACGCCGGCCACCGTTCTTCACAATTTTTTCACCGACGCCAACCACCGACTAAGCTTCAGACAAGTCCGATCAATCTGCGTGAATGGATCAATCGACTATGGGCGCTTTGTGGCAAACCGATTCGAGTGAAAAAGTGGTTCCGACTGAACGTGTGGATGAAGCGCCTGTACCTGAAAAACCCCGTCGTAACCGGCATGGGTGGAAGGCTTTCTGGCTCCTGTTGGTGATCATCGCGATTGTCGTAGGCCTGGCTGCGATGAAGGAAATGCGCACCTCGCGTTTTCAGTCCCGCGAGGTCAGCCAGTACGCCGCCAAACTCAAGTACGAATTGCAACCGGGCCCCAGCGAAGCGATCCGCTATCCGGGCAACGGGCCATTCGATCTGCGTCTGGGATACAGCTCGCTGGACGAGTTCCTGCCACGGCTGATCAAGCGCAACTACGTCATCACCGAGCAGACGCGCTTCTCCCCGGCCCTGCTCAACTACACCGACAAGGGCCTGTTCGTGCCCTACTCCGAAAAGATCCAGGCCGGGCTGTCGATCACCGATTGCCGCGCCGCGCCGCTGTATCAGTACAACTATCCGCAGCAGCTGTACGCAAGCTTCGACTCGATCCCGCCGGTGGTGGTCAACAGCCTGCTGTTCATCGAAAACCGCTTCCTGCTCGACCCCAGGCAACCGCTGGCCAACCCGGCGGTGGACTGGCCGCGCTTCGGCATGGCCGCGTGGTCGCAGGTCGCCAAGTTGCTGCACTTGCCGGGGCAGTCGGCCGGGGGTAGTACCCTGGCCACCCAGCTTGAGAAATACCGCCATTCGCCCGATGGCCTGACGGTGTCCGGTGCGGAGAAGATCCGCCAGATGATTTCCGCCAGCGTGCGCGCCTATCAGGGCGGCCCGGACACCTTGCCGGCGCGGCAGAACATCATTCGTGACTACCTCAACAGCGTGCCGCTGTCGGCGGTGCCGGGGCATGGCGAAGTGCACGGCATGGCCGAGGGTCTGCGGGTCTGGTATGGCGCCGATTTCAATGAGGCCAACCGCAAACTATCCAGCTCAGCGACCGATCCGCAGTCCATGGCGGACAAAGGTCTGGCCCTGCGCGAGATGCTCTCGCTGATGATCGCCCAGCGCCGCCCTTCGCATTACCTGACCAAGGGCCGTGAAGAACTGGTCGAACTGACCAACAGCCACTTGCGCCTGCTCAAGCAGAACGGCGTGATCGACGCTGCCCTGGCCGATGCCGCGCTGGCCAGCACCATCAGCTACCGCGACTGGCAGACCCAGCCGACGATCCAGCCGATCGAAACCAACAAGGGCATCAGTGTCGCCCGCAGCCGGTTGGCATCGATGCTCAACCGTCCGCTGTACGACCTCGACCGTCTCGACCTGTCGGCCACCAGCACCCTGCAGGGCGAGCTGCAAACCCAGGCCACCGCCTACCTGAAAAAACTCGCCGACCCGGCCTACGCCACCGAAGTCGGCCTGATGGGCGAACGCCTGCTGACGCCCACCAGCACCACCCAGGTGCGCTACAGCTTCACCTTGTTCGAACTGACCCCGGACGGTTCACGTGTGCGGGTGCAGACCGATAGCACCGACCAGCCGTTCGACATCAACGAAGGCAGCAAACTGGAACTGGGCTCCACGGCGAAGATGCGGGTGTTGACCACTTACCTGCAGATCATCGCCGAGCTGCACGACAAATACGCCGCCATGAGCGTGCCGGAGCTGAAGAAAGTCGACGTGCCGGAGCAGGATCGCCTGAGTCTGTGGGTGATCGATTACCTGATCCAGAACAAGGATCACGACCTGTCGAAAATGCTCGGCGCAGCCCTTGACCGCAAATACTCGGCCAGTCCCGGCGAAGCTTTTTTTACCGGTGGCGGGCTGCACACGTTTCATAACTTTCGCAAGGAAGACAACGGCCGCCTGCCGACCCTGCGCGATGCCCTGCGTGAATCGATCAACCTGCCGTTCATTCGCCTGATGCGCGATCTGGTGCGCTACACCACCTACTCCGGCCCGAACAACAGTGCGGAGTTGCTCAAGGACGATCGCGACCCGCGCCGTCAGGAATACCTCGCCTCGTTCGCCGACCGCGAAGGTACTTCGTTCCTGCTCAAGTTCTGGAAGAAGTACCGCAACAAGGACACCCAGGCCCGGCTCGACACCTTCCTCGACAGCATGCGCCCGACGCCGATCCGCATGGCCGCCGTGCACCGTTACCTGCTGCCCAACGCCAGCCAGGAAGACTTCAACACCTTTGTGCGCTCGCACCTCAAGGGCGTGAAGATCACCGAAAAACTCACCGACGAACGCCTGGAACGGCTCTACCTGGCCTACGGTCCCGGCACCTACGACCTGCCGGATCAGGGTTTCATCGCCAAGGTTCACCCACTGGACCTGTGGATGATCGGCTACCTGCTCAACCATCCCGACGCGACCTTCAAGGACATCGTCAAGGCCAGCCAGTTCGAGCGTCAGGAAGTCTACAGCTGGCTGTTCAAGAGCAAGCACAAGGGCGCCCGTGACAGCCGGATCCGCACGATGCTGGAGATCGAAGCGTTCCTCGAGATTCATCAGCGCTGGCAGAAAGTCGGCTATCCGTTCGATCACCTGGTGCCGTCGCTGGCCACCGCCATCGGCAGCTCCGGCGACCGCCCCGCCGCGCTGGCCGAGCTGATCGGCACCATTCTCAACGACGGCGTGCGTATGCCGACCCTGCGCATCGACAGCCTGCACTTTGCCGCCGGCACGCCTTACGAAACGAAACTGGTCAATGACCCTCACGTCGGCAAACGGGTGATGCCGTCCGAAGTCGCCACGGCAATGCGCGAAGCGTTGTCGCAAGTGGTGGACTCGGGGACCGCCAAACGTGTTTCCGGCAGTTTCAAATTGAACGATGGAACACCGTTGGTCATGGGCGGCAAGACCGGCACCGGCGACAACCGGATCGAAGCGATCGGCTCCGGCGGGCGGATTCTCAGCTCGAAATCGATCAACCGTACGGCCACCTTCGTGTTTTACATCGGTGACCACCATTTCGGCACGCTCACCGCGTTCGTGCCGGGGCGCTCGGCGGAGAACTTCAAGTTCACTTCTGCCCTGCCGGTGCAGGTTCTCAAGGGGATGGCACCGATTCTGATGCCGTATCTGCAACCGGGCAGTGATTCGCAGTGTCTGGCGCCGCAAACAGCGACTGTGGCATCGACCACTAACTGAACCTGTGAAGGGTAATAGTTATGTGTTTTATGCATTCCAATATTCAATAAATCAGACATTAACCCGACACTTCGGCAACAGGCTTTTAAACTAATTAATCCGCTCATTGGACGTTAGGCTGAGAATTCTTTACTTATTCAAGGCCTGCACAATGACTGCAACATCCACATATAAAGGGCAACATTACGACTTAATTAAATCGCGTATCGATCCGGTCTTCAGCGATATGCAGTTACACCGTGCCCATGCGCTAGGCAATACGCCCCTCCAGCTTGAATCCTGGATGACCGATGCGTCGGCCGGCGAGCTGGAACGCATGTCGGCTGATAACCGTCGGGCGTGGGGTGCACAGAACCGAATCGACCGCCTGCTCGGGCGCCTTCAGGATATCTACGCTTTCGCCGAGCCCTTGCTCAAGGCCAGGCTGCTCGAACAGTTCCAGATCGATGTCGACGTCAAGAATACCTATCTGAGGCTATACGCTTCGGCTCAGACGCCCTGGTACGTCCATAACTTCAACAAAGCCTCCAAAGCCAGAACGGTTTCGATGCTTGATGCGGCATTGCATAACTTCGCACACGACGAGCACTATCAAAACTATTCGACTTTCATTACCAAAACCGACGTCGCACGCGACTTGTTCGACTCCTCGCCGATCAACCGGACAATCAGCGTGAGTCAGTTTCAGACGTTGTGCCGGGAACTGGACCTTGGTGCGCGCTACAGGCGCCATCTCGAAACAGTCCTGCTGGACAAGGAACCGGTAGCAGAAACGTACCTGCGCACACGGGTCGAGCAAAGCCAAAAAGCGACGCTCAAGGCCGCTGCGCAGATGGCGCGGCTCAAAAAGGACATCGGTCACAGTGCCCATGCGCTGATCCGCGAAGTGTTGCTTGGCCGTCAGACTCTGACACTGGACGGCCAGCCGATGCTGGTTTGCGACCTGGGCATGATGGATCTGACTTTCACCGGCATCCTGATCATTCGGCCGGATCCGGAACAGGCGCCTCACTCTCCGAAAATGATTGCCTATGTTCCCCACGACCCGGAGCACCCGCTCAAGGAATACGCCTCGACCCTGGACTTCATGCAAGAGCTGACCCGGAAACTTCGGGCCAATGCGACGTCACCCTCCTCCGGGCTCAGCTACCGGCAGTTTTTCAGCCAGTTTGTCGATCATGAACAGCGTGGGCATTTTTTTGCCGGGCTCGAACAACGTCTGAGCTACGTGAAATGGTATCCGCAAGAAGCGGGCGATTCGCGTCCATCATGGCGGGAAACACCGGTGGAGAAACCGCAACTGCAATTCAGCGCACCGCCGATCCGCTCGCCGCTGTGGAAGTACCTCTTCGAGCAGCGACTCAACAAGATTCTCAACGACGCACGCGTGATTGCGGTGGCGACCGCCGACGCCGACGACAAGGCACGCTGGGCCTGGTGGGAGAATGTCCTGAAGATTGCCGGCGACATTCTCAACGTGTCGTTGTTCGTGTTGATGCCGTTCGTGCCGTATCTGGGCGTTGCGATGCTGGTCTACACGGCGTTCCAGTTGACCAATGAAGTCATCGAAAGCGCAGTGGATCTTGGTTACAGAAACTGGGTCGAAGCGGCGGAGCATGTCGTAGGTATCGTCATCGATGTGGTGCAACTGGCGGCATTTGTCGTCGGGGGCCTGGCCGCCAAAAAAATTCTGAAACTCTCGCCACTGGTCGAAGGCATGAAACCGGTGACGGGACACGACGAAAAAATCCGCTTGTGGCACACCGACCTCACGCCATACGCGCAAACAGACACGGTTCCACCGCCGGCAGCGAAACCTTCTGCATCCGGGCTGTATCGATTTGCGGGCAAAACCTTGCTGCCTCTCGACGGTCGGCATTACGCAGTGAAATTCGATCGCAGCAACGGCCGCCATCGCGTCCAGCATCCCACTCGCCCGCAGGCGTACGCACCACAATTGCGCCACAACGAACAGGGCGCGTGGGTACACGAGGGGGAAAAACCACAGGACTGGGACGGTTCGATTCTGATGCGCCGGTTGGGTCACAGCGTGGACGGCTACAGCGACACCGAACTGGAACACCTGCGCAGCATCAGCGGCACCTCGCCAGAATCACTGCGCCGGATGTATATGGACAACGCGCCGCCACCGGCACTGCTGGCCGATACCCTGACTCGTTTTCGGACGTGGGACGAAACCCGCAACGTCGGCCAGTTGATTCGCTCCGGACAACCACTGGCCCCGACCGCCTATTGGTTCAGCCGAATGGTCCCGGACATGCCAGGCTGGCCTGCCGACAAAGCGCTGAAGGTTTTTGAAAGCGCTGACTCGAACGGAAATTTTCACCTGTACGGCAACCCGCAAGCGACAGCCGGACAGACGCTGAGCATTGGCATGCCTGACCTGTTGGCTGGCAGGCTGCCGGAGCGGCTGACGGATTTTCTCGACGACGCCGAGATGCAGTCGTTGCTCGGCGGCAGCTACCCCAGAGCGCAACGGGCTCAGACACTGCGCAACCAACTGGCGGATGCAGTGGAGACGCGCACCCCGGAAATTTTCAACTATCAATATCAAGCCAATGATCACCTTGGCGATGCCCAGGTTCACTTGCTGCAACAACAGTTTCCACAGCTGCCGTCCCGGGTTGCCGAGGCGCTGCTGAAGGACGCGACACCGGCCGAGCAGACCATCATCCGCGAAGAACGACGTATCCCGCTGCGCCTGAAAGACCAGGCCCGGGAAAGTGCTTTTGAAGTCAGCGCGGCGCGTGCCACTGAAGGATTGTATGAGCCGGCATTGCGGTTGCCCGATACCGAGCGATTGATTCTTGGCGCTCTGAGGCAACGCACCGATGCCTTCGCTGATCTGCGCATTGAAGTACGTGAGCTTTTTCATGACGGCGCGCTTCGCTGCAGTGTCGGCAACGAAAAGGCCAGTACCGTGCGTGTACTGATCAGGGATCAGCGTGGCCGCTATGAAGTGCGCGATGACCGGGACAACAGTCTGCATCCGCCTGCAGATCTGTATGAAGCCATTCTGCTGGCCGTGCCCGCCGACAAGCGGGCCGCGTTGGGCTACCGCCTCGGCCAGGGGCAATCGCTCAAACAGTGGGTGCAAGTCATGAGCGAACGTCCTGCCGAACGAAGGACATTGCTCGCACGGCCGCCCATCCGCCCTCGGGTTCCTCTGCAAACCGAGCTGCTGCTGCGCGGGCCGGGGCACTCGAAAACGGCACTGAGCGTAGAGGAGAAAGTCGCAAACCTCTATCCGCATTTCGATCAGGCCGAAGCACTCGCCTTCACCCGTTCCCTGCAAGCGAACGGTGATCCCCACTCACAGATCAAACTGCTGGAACAGCAGCTTCAACGGCTCAGGCAGACACTGGAAACCTGGCGTCAGCGCTATCTGACCGAGTGGGATCCTGAAAGTCCGGACAGCACTATCCCGCGCACTTACTGGGACTATCAACGGAACGGCGGACAGTTTCTCGCCGATCGTCTGCTGGAGTGTTTCGAACGCAAGTCCGAAGTATTCGGCGAGCGCAGTCTCAGCATGCAGGAAGGTTATCGGCTGGACCTGTCCAGCGAATGGCTGCCCAAGGATATCGAGCGTTGGTGGCGACAACTGCCGGAAGAACTCAAATCCTGGTTCGAACAGATCACGACCGTGAATCTGGACGGCTCGACGTTCTCCACCAGACCGAATGGTCTGCTGAAGGACTTGCGGCATATCCGCCAATTAAGTGCCAGAAACTGTGGGCTGAGTTCTCTGCCGGACACCATCGGCCAGATGCAGCAACTGGAGACCCTGCGCCTTAACGACAACCAGATTCAACTGACCCCGAGCACCGCCGAACAACTGCGCAACATGACGCGCATGGAAACCCTCAGGCTCGATCACAATCCACTGGGCATTGCGCCGAATGTCGAGCGCATGCCCCGACTCAAGGTGCTGAGCCTGATCGACACCGGCCTCGAAGGCTGGCCATCGGGCTTGTTCGACAAGCCCCGGCCACGCGGCTTTTTTCTTGATCTGGGCGCCAACTCGCTCAAGCGCATCCCGAATGTACCGCTGGGCTCCGACAGCGCACGGTTGATTGCCCGCAGCCGCGTCTATGCCGACAGACTCTCTGACGCGGTGCGTGTCAGGTACGAGCAATACAGGACATCTGTCGGCATCCCTTCGCGCATGACTTATTCCCGGGCGGCGGAAGATCTGCTGGAACGCTGGCCCGTTTTCGTCGATACCTCGTTGCGCAATGAAACGGCCGGCGTTGGCACCTATCGGCCCGAAGCCTGGCACGAGCTCGCCGAGGAGCCGAATTCCGACGGTTTCTTCACGATCATCGAAGATCTTACCCACTCGGCCGACTACACAGCGGGTGGCAAAGCCAATGATCAACTGACCGACCGCGTGTGGCGGATGATCGGCGCCATGGACATCGACACGCCATTGCGCGAAGAGCTGTTCCTGATGTCGACCGATCCCGAAGGCTGCGCTGACGCCGGCGCACAGCTGTTCAACAACATGGGGGTCAAGACACTGGCCTCTGAAGCCTACTCATACTCGACCAACCGGGCAGAGCTTGAACGCAAACTGGTGACGCTGGCCAAAAGCGCATCGCGACTTGATCAGGTAGGCGAAATCGCCCGCGCCGACATTCGCACTCGCGGAGGCAATCCCGATGAAGTCGAAGTGCACCTGGCCTATGAAACCGGACTGGCGAAAAGTCTCGACTTGCCCTGGCAGTCTGAAGACATGATGTTTCGCCCCACCGCCGGCGTCGATAACCAGACGATCACCACCGCTCGCGATACCGTGCTCGAACGCGAGGCAGGCGACGGACTGGTCAACCAGATGATTGAACAGCCGTTCTGGGAACGCTATCTGCGCGACAACTGGCCGGGCGAAATCGAATCCAACAAGCGCATGCACCTGGAAAAATTCGACTGGCTGGATGACTTGCGAACAGCCCAGACACAATGGGTGCAGGCGGCTGACCTGCCGTCGGCACAACGTGCAGTTCTCAAAAAGAACCTCACGGATCTGGCCGACAAACTGTCGGTGCCACACAAGGAAGTGCTCACCGGGCAAGCCATGAGCGATGCCACCTATGAGCGATTGCTGCGTGACATCGGCTACCAGGAAAAACAGTTGAGCCGACAGCTCACCCGCGAAGCCATGAGCCGGGCCGGGATCTGAGTACGGTGCCCTGAAGGTAAACCTTCAGGGCATTGCAACGTTCTAGACCTCCGAATCCCAGATCACCGTGACGTTGCCGACGTAGCGTTTGCCTTTCCCGGGCTGGAGCATCTGTTCGACATGGGCACCCGGAATCTCGAAGTGCAACGTGGCCGGCGCGCGTTGCATGAAACGGGTCGGCTGGAACGCCATGGCATCGGGACTGTTGCTCAATGGACGGCGTTTGACCGGGTGGCCCGCCATGTCGGCAATGCTGTCGGGCAGGCTGACGCTCAGGAAAACCTGCGCGTCGGTCGCTCCGCTGACCGTGTCGCGCAATGCGCAGGAGGCGACGGCGGCGTACTCGCATTCGAAGTACATCTTGAAGCGTGAGGACGCCGAAATATTGAAGGTCTGGTCGCGAAACAACCGGGTCGGTTTACTGCCCTGCTGCAGCCAGGCTTGCCAGCCGCCCTGGGGTACCAGCGCAATTCTGTTGCCGCCGGGCGGGATATCGACCTTCAGCACATGTTGCACGTCGAGAAGAACCCGGAAAGTCAGGCTGGAGGTATCAGGCAACAGGTTGTTGCCGGCATCGATGTCCTGACCTGGACCCACACCATAGGTGAGCTCACCGGCGTAAATTCCCGCCGACATGCCCAGCGGGTTCGGTGTGCGAAGTTCATAGGCCACGTCGAGATAATCGTAAGTCATCCACGGGATTTCGAACGCGGACGGTTTGCTGCACACGACGTCGGACGGCGTGAACCAGAAAAACCGGTAAAACTCCGGTCCGTATGAGGCCATTGCCCCGTCTTCACAAGGTCTGGGCGCCCAGCCCCACCCCCTCCCGACCCAAAGCGCGTTATGTGACTCATATTCGCCCGAGACACCGGTCAGGTTACTTGCCGTATCGCTAAGGACATAACGCGAGCCAAATCCGCCGATCCGCACCTCTACCGTCTCGGCTTCACCGGTGACGATATTGCGCACCGTCAGGCCACGCCACTGCGCCGGCATCCTGAACATCGCGCCATCGCGCTCGGCGCTTTCCGGCCGAATGGCCTGCACCGAGGTGAAGCGCAGCGGCAGCGAAACCCCCATCAGGTTGTAGCGTCGGCAGTCATTGGGGTATTGGCCGCAGTAGCCGCTCTGCGGCGTCTGGTTGATGAATGCGTTGCTCTGCGGGTTGGCGGGATCGGGAACGTAGGTGGCGCGAATCTCCTGAGTGATTGCCAGCGCTGGCGCGGAAAAAATACTCCCGCAAAAGCAAAACGCACTGATCCTTGAGCACTTGCGTACAGCTGAAACCATTGGCTGTTTCCTTGCCTGTCAGGTCGGTTGTCCTTGTCCGGCGTGCGCAGTTCATCCTGTCGGCGCCGCCACGTTGAACACGATATTGACGGTGCCGTTGTATTCACCCGGCTTGTAGCCGCCCGGTTGCTCGCGGGGGACGATTTCCAGTTGCACGCGACTGCCCGCCATTGCTTCCTCGGCCGACACCACCTGCCGGGGCGTCGGGTCCTGAGTGAGTTCCTTGCCGTTGAAACTGACATGCAACACGATGTTGTCGCGTGAATCGCCACCGGCGGTCAGGTAAGGGAAACTCTCGAGCCGCGCTTCAATGGCACTGCCGTCGGTTTTCACATCGAAGCTCTTGCGCAATCCGAGCAACGTCGAGCTGTGGATATCCCATGGCAGGGTCTGCTCGCGATGAATCCAGTCGGCTTCGCTGGGAATCACGTAGAAACCCAGGGTCGGGATGTCTACCGACACCTCGAAAGTATGTTTTTCCTGGGCGGCGAACACTGCCGGATGAACCGACGCCGGCAGGCCCAGGCACAGCGCGATAGCGACTTGCTTGATCATCTCAGGAACCTCTGCGTGGATGACGGTGCGCGATCAACTTCCCGGTGCCCGGGCGTTGAACAACAACATCACCGTGCCGTCGTACTCCCCCGGTTTGAATCCGCCGAGCGGTTTGATCGGGTCGATTTCCAGCAAAACCCGCTTGCCCGCTGCCGCCTCGGCCTGTGACAGCACTTCACGCGGGCGGGTGTCCTGACTCAACACCACACCGTTGAATTTCACATGCAACAGAATCTCCTCGCCCGTCCGGCCGTTGGACATCGAGCCCGTACGTTCCAGACGCGCTTCGATGGCACTGCTGTCGTGGCGCACGTCGAACGACTTGCGCAAGCCACGCAAGGTCGATGTGTTGTAGTCCCAGAGCAACCGCTGCGGGCGGTGAATCCAGTCGGACTCTGCCGGAATGACGTAAAAGGTGCGACTGGGAATGGTCAGAAACACCTCGAAGTTCAACTCCTCCCGAGCCGCCCAGCCCGGGACACTTGTCAGTGCGGTTAAAGCCATCAGCGCGGCGATGGCGCATTGCTTGTTCATGATCGATACCTGGCGCGTCATTGGTGCAGGCCTTAGCGGCGAGCCACCCTGAGGTCTTTCTTGTTATCGCCTTCAACCAGTTTGAAGCGGTATTCGCGACCGGCTTCCTTGTCGAATGCGAAGCTTTTGCCAGCCATGACGTGATGTTTGGTAGTCGCGCCGCAATCGCTTTCATCGCTCAGCGAACAGTTCTTGAACTCGTCGACCACCATCACCGTGTTGCCGTCGTTGCGGATCTCGTAACGCTCCGGGCTGTCGTTGATCACCGTGGCGAAACGCGCATCTTTGGGCCGCACGAAGAACACGATGCCGAAGCCCGTCATGACGTTGACCCCGGCCGACAGCGACTTTTTGTAGTCTTCGCGTTCATCCTGGGACACCACGAATTCATCTTCCTTTTCCGGCACCACCGGCACGAAGCGCACCCGGAAATAGCGCTCGCGATCCCGCTCTCCCATGTACAGCAAGCGCGTGCCCTGAACGCCCTGCGCCGGTACGATCAAGCGCGCCGGGCTGGCCATCACGCCGTTGCGCGAAGCGCCGTCAGCCGCATTGGCGACGGGAATTTCCTGCGGCTTGCCATCGGCGTCATAAACGATTTCCAGCACGTTGATCTTGACGAACGCGGTGCTGTCACCGCTGTTGAAGACCCGTTTGAGATAGGTACTTTTGTCGCCGTCGAGATAGTCGTACACCGTGCCGACATTGATCTGTGGCCCGCCATGGGCCGTCATGCAGAACATCCCGGACAGCAACAGCAAAAACATTCGAGTCATGGAACTCAACCTCATGAAAATGAAAAATGACCTGCCCCGGAGTTTCATACTTCCGAGTCGAAAATGACGGTGACGTTGCCCCAAAGCGTGCCGTTCATGCCGGGCTTGAGCAGGGATTCGATCCAGCGCCGCGGAATCTGAAAGCGCAGGTTGCCGGGTTTGCGATCGACGTAGCGGGTGGGCTCGAACGGACCGAGCCAGGTGTTGTGCATCAACGTTCCGGACCAGCCGTCACTGTTACCCGGACCGACGATGCCTGCGGGTAGCGTGAGCCTGACCTCAAACTTGGAGAAGCCCACTTCATTGTTGCCAATGCCGCATTCAGACCCACCCAGTGAGTTGCAGATCATCATCACCTTGAAGCGCGACGAGGCCGATATGTGAAACAGTTGATCGCGATAGATATCGGTGGGCATACGCCCCGTTTCGATCCAGCTGCGCCAGCCGCCGGGCGGCTCCATGGTGACCTTGTCGCCGCCCGGTGGCAGGCTGACTTTCAGTTCGTGCTGCACATCAAGCACAAAATCCAGAGTCAGGTTGGCGTCATCCGCCCGAAAGAAAGGCCCCATGTTGAAATCCGCGCTGCCGGGGCCGACGCTGTAGGGCAGTGAACCGGTGTACACACCGGTCGCCATGCTCAACGGATTGGGAGTACGCAATTCGTAGGCGATATCCAGATACTCGAATTCCATATGCCCGATGTCGAAGAGTGCCACCTTGTTACAGCTGCCCAGCACGGGGGTCTTCCAGAAAAACTGGTAAGTGGTGGCGCCGGGAAAGCCGACTCCGCTGTATTCGCATGGAGGCGCGGCATAAACCCACGAACTGCCCACCCACAATTTACGATGCGCCTCCGCTTCGTTTGGCTCGCCCGTGAGTTCGGTGACAGGCTTGCTCAAGCGATATCGCGAACCGATCCCGCTGATCCGAACCTCCACCGGATGAGTCTGCTGAGTCTGCTGATTGATGACATTCACGACTCGCCAATCCGCGGGCACCTTCACCCACACGCCATTGGTCGAAAACATAGGCGTGAACGTCGAGAAGCGGATCGGTACCCGGAGACTGAACATGCCCTGATGGGCGCACTCGTCCGGGTAATCTGCGCAATAACCGCTGTTCGGCGTCTTGTTGATGAAGACGTTCTTGCTTGGCTGTGTCGGATCCGGCTGAAACAGCGCGCGGATTTCCTGATTTGCCGCTTCGACCGGCGGCAGGCTCAGCGCAACGAACAAGCTCAAATATCTGGTCAGCTTTTTCACGCTCAGCCCGCCTTCTGATCGGTAATGGTTGTATCGGCCAGGGTGTCCGGCGTGCAGCGCAGATCCCCGATCATCAACACGTTGTTTTCGCTGCGATGCTGATCGGCGTCGAGGCGGAACTGGCACAGCAGGCGGTTATCCTGGCGCACCTCGAGGGTTGGCGAACCGGCGTTCATTTCCATCGAGAAGAAGCCGTCGACTTCGGTGACTCCGCGACTGGCGTGGTTGATCACGTGATGCCCCTTGAGCGGCTGGCCCTGTTCGTTGACCAGCCGTCCGAGCACGGTCAGGGTTTTCATCACGCGGATCTTGCGGTAGTCCACGCCGCCCTTGTTCAGGTGGTAACGGGTGCGCGCCGGTTCGATGGTGGCGGCGGGCACGTTGTTGCCCTCGAAGTCGAAGCTCACCGAGCTGTTCTGATAGGCAGTGATCGGGATGAAGTTGCGCCCCGGTTTCAGCGCGGCGCTGCCACCGCTGAAGTCGTCGGCGCGCAAGGCAATACCTTCGATATCCGACTCGACATCGACGATCATCCCCGCCCCGCGCATTTCGTACTCGCTGGTCATGAGCATCTGCTGACCACCGACCACCAGTGTGCTGTCGAGGTTGAGACCGCCGGTGAAATTGCCGTTATAGGACGAGCGCTGGATGAAGCCGTCGCCGTTGACCGTATCGGTGCGAAAGTTGGCCAGGCCCGAAGCACCGATGCCGTAGGTGTCGGTCAGCGCGGTGACCGAGACGTTCTGCAGCACGTGGCCTTTGAGGTCCTTGCGCCAGCCGATGGAGGCGTTGTTGTCGCGGCCGCCATCGCGGTCGGTGCGCGAACCGATGCTGCCGGTGATCTGCTCGCCGGGGGCGCCCAGCGCCATGTTGAGGCTCAAATCGACCCCGCGGTTACGCGCGTCGCCGCTACTGAAACTGCCCGGCCGGTCGAACAACGACAGACGCCAGTTGGCGTCATTGCCGAACAGCTCGCTGCGCCGGGTCCAGCCCAGATCCACGCCGACGCCTTCGACATTGCCCTCGCTGTGGGAGACCCGTGCATTCAGCGAATTGCGACTGTTGAGCCGGTGGTTGAGCGCCAGCGACGAGTTGCTGGTTTCGCCGATGAACACATTGCGCTGGCGCACCCGGGTGCCGTCCGGCAGGGTTTCGTACTGGTCGGTGGTGTCGAGCCAGCTGCGGTTGTGGCTGATCACCAGGCTGCCGGAACCGTAGTTGTACAGGCTCTGCAAATCCAGACCGGTGCCGTGATCCTCGGTCTTGTAGACGTTGGCATACAGGCTGATGTGATTGGCCAGGGTCCAGTCGATGGACGTGCCGTATTGCAGCTTTTCGCGGATCTGCCGTGCCGACAGGCCAAGGATGACTCGCGGGTGCAACAGATAGTTGAGCGAGGCACCGGCGGTAGGACTGCCGCTGGATTGTTGGTCCCAGTTGCTCAGCAGTTTCTTTTCTTCGCCGGCAAACAGGTTGTAGCGCCAGCGCTCGTCGAGGTTGCGCCAGTTGCTGGGCTTGTACACCAACTCCTGGGTGCTGGACGTGATCTGGCCGTCTTCGATCAGCCGTACTTCCACCTCGTAAATACCGCCGGGCAGCGGCCGGGTGTCGAGGCTCTGCAAACCGGCGGGTATCGATTGGGTGTTGATCAGCAGGCCATCGCGCCAGATCTCCACCGAGCCTTGGCGATTGGCGGTGACGTAGATCGGGTAGACGCTGGGCGCGGCGTTGTTGATAGCCAGGCTGTCGGAGCTGCCGTACATCACGCCGACGGCGGTATCAGGGCTGGTGCCAAACGTGCGCGGTTGGCGGGTCAGCCCTTCGGAATTGGGGGTGAAGTAGCCCAGGCGAAAGAAATTGCCTTGCAGTTCGCGCTGGGTGTAGAGCTCGTGGACGGCGTGATAGAGCTTGTCGTCCGGGCCGCCGAGGCGAGCCATTTGCATGTTGACGGTCTGGCTCCAGTTGCCCAGGCTGCCGCTGGCTTCAAGGCCAAAACGCCCGCCCAGATCCTGATCCTGGCCGCCATTGAGGTTGAGCTGGTTACGCACCATCAGGCCGCTGCTGCCGCCTTCGGGTTGATCGTGAAAACGCTTGGTTTCCAGGTCACGCTCGGCGTTCTCGGTGAGAATCGAGAGCAACGAATTTTCCAGGTTGTAATGCACCGCCAGCACCTGATCAGGGCAGGAGCCGGTACACGCGCCCAGCGGCACGCCGGGCTTGAGATAGGCCGCCCACTTTTCGCGTTCGGCGGGGGTGTAGCGGTTTTCGCTGGTGTCGGTGAATTCCAGCAAGGTCACGCGATCATCACGGGACAACACCACCATGGCCTCCCCCAGCGGTTGCTGATCGAGCTCGACCCGCACCGCCAGCGGTACATCGAAAAAGTGCTCTTCGAAATCCGCCGGCAAACCTTTGGCCTGCGCCAACAGACTGCGCGGAGTCGTGCCGGCGGGTTCGGAAGCGGCCGCTGCGCTGGCACAAAACAACAGCGCAAGCGCAGCCGCGATGGGTGTCATCGGGAACATGAACTCGTACTCTGATTTACAAAAGTTGAAGTCCGGCGGGACAGACAAGGCTGTTTATCCCGCCGGGGAACGCGACTCTGGCAAGCTGCGTTGAGTGCGGATCAACCGATTACTTGCCACCACCGATCGGCGGCACGGCGTCGAAGGTCATGGCGACAACACCGGTGTAATCACCCGGCTGGAAGTTGCTGCCCTTGGCACTGATCTTCAGGGGGGCGCGGAAGTTGACGTCGGATTCCGACTCGCCCACGACCATTTGCGGGGTCAGGGTCAGTTCCTTGTTGTTGAACAGCACTTGCAGGTCGATGGCGGTGTTGCCGGCGATCAGTTTTGGCTGGCTTTCCAGGCTGGCATGAACCGAGCCGTTGTTATTGCGCACGTCGAAGAAACCATTGACTTCACGCATCTTGCCGGTGCTTGGCTGGAAGCTCATGTCCTGATCCTTGTTGACCAGATCGGAGTCGGTCGGCACCACGTAGAAACCGTTGGTCGGTACGTGGGCGATCAGGCTGATGGAGTGACGGGCTTCACCGGCGGCAAAGACCGCGGACGAGCTCAGGGCCAGGGCAGCGAGAGAAGCGGTGATTGCGATTTTCTTGAACATCGGTCAGTACCTGTTTTCTTTTTAAGGGAATCGAAACATTGAAGTTCATGTCATACCGGTCGATAAGTACCGAAAACATGGAAGTTCAATGCCGGGGCATGATCAACCCTTGTCTCAAGAATGTAAGCAGGCAACTTCCCACGAACTTGTAGTTAAACAACCTCGCAACATGAAAGAAAAAACATCAAAAAATCAGAATATACAAAAGTGACTGTAAGGCATTCCCTACCTACAGTTATTTACAAAAACCGTTACAGCAGTTTCGACAATACCAGCCAGCACTTTCTAATCTTTTTAGAATATACGCTCAAGTATTAATAGAGTGATAGCTTTAACTTTCCGGTTATTCCTGTCTCGATCAACCAGGTAGGGCGGTTCCTCCGTCAGCGCGCCTTGCTCACCGCTGACCACTCGTCAGCTCTGCGGCAAAAAGCTCTTGCCCAGCCGTAAAGATATATCTTAAGTTGTATCTAAACACGACGAAAGAAGACTGAAATGAGAGACCATCATTCCCCCCACCGCGACCACGGCGACAGCCGTGACGGCTTCGAAAAACGCCACGGCCGCGAGCGCGGCGGTCGCGGCCCGCGGGTATTCGCCCCGGGCGATCTGAAATTGCTGTTGCTGGCGCTGATCGCCGAACAGCCGTGCCACGGCTATGACCTGATTCGCCAGATCGAAACCATGTTCGACGGCGCCTACAGCCCCAGCCCCGGCGTGATCTACCCGACCCTGACATTTCTCGAAGAAAGCGAAATGATCACCGGCGATGCCGAGGGCGGCAAAAAGCGCTATGCGGTGACCGATGCCGGCCGCCAATCCCTCAGCGAACAAGCGGTGGCGCTGGACGGCGTGCGCATGCGCATCGACGTCAGCAAGCGCTCGCTGCGCGGCCACGACCGGCCGCCGGAAATTCATGAAGCGGTGCACAACCTGCGTCACGCCCTGCAGATGCACCACGGACGCTGGAGCCCGGAAGAAATCCTGCGCGTACGCGACCTGCTCAACGACACCGCCAAAGCCATCGTCGACGGCCCCGCCGTTCAATCTGCCCCGGAGAAAGCCGAATGACCGCAGTCGATACCCAAACCATTCACCGCGTCATGCATGAAATCAAACGTCGCCGCCTGGAAGTCTTGCGGGTGGTCGACCTGACTCCGCGCATGCGCCGCATCACCCTCGGCGGGCCGGAACTGGCCGGCTTCATCAGCCTCGGCACAGACGATCACGTCAAACTGCTGTTTCCGCAGAACGCCGAACAGGCCGCGGCACTGGAAACCCTGGTGCTCGGCGCCGGCAAGAGCGATGTGCCGATGCCCGAAATGCGCGACTACACCCCGCGGCGTTATGACCTCGACAAGCTAGAGCTGGACATCGATTTCGTCCTGCACGGCGACGGCCCTGCCTCGACCTGGGCCGAACAGGCCAAACCGGGGCAGTTCCTGCACATCGGCGGCCCGCGTGGCTCGATGATCGTGCCGGACATTTTCGACAGCTACCTGCTGATCGGCGACGAAACCGCCCTGCCCGCCATCGCCCGCCGCCTCGAAGGCCTGGCGGCCAATCGCAAGGCGCTGGTAGTGATCGAAGTGGAAAACGGCAAGGAACAGCAAACCCTGGAAAGCGCGGCGCAGGTCAATGTGATCTGGGTACTGCGCGAGGGCGGCAAGGACAACCTGCTGACGACCGTCAAACAATTGCAGGTGCCCAAGGGCAATCTGTATGCGTGGGTGGCGACCGAGACCAAGGTTTCGCGGCAGATCCGTCGGGTGCTGCTCGATGAGCACGGACTCGACGAGAAGTTCGTCAAAGCGGTCGGTTACTGGCGCGCCGAAGGCTCCGAAGAAGAGTGAATACGAGCGGCGGCGCTGCTAAAGGCGCCGCCCCTGCCAGCGATCAATCCCGATCACCAGCAACGCAATCAGCACAAACCCCAGCAGAATCCCCCCGGCATTGATGAACACCTGTGGATAACCCAGCAGCGCCACGTCAATGAACGGATAGGCGTAAGCCCCCAGCAAATGCCCGCGCAGCAGCGCATAGGCGAAGTACACCAGCGGATAGATCAGCCACAGCGGCAGGTGCTTCAGACGCAAAGTGCCCTTCGGCACACACAGCCACCAATAAGCCAGAAACAGCAGCGGCATCACGTCGTGGAGCAATTCGTCAGCGATAAACTGCCAGCCCTGCGGGTGCCACAGATGTCGCAGCAGAATGCTGTAGGCCAGGCCCACCACCGCAATGCTCACGGCAATCCCGCTACTGACCCAGGGCTGCAGAAACCAGCGTCGTGCAGCGGATTCATGATCGGTCACCGCGCAGGTCAGCACCACCGCCACCAGGGTATTGGTGAGCACGGTGAAGTAACTGAAGAAACTCACCAGCCCGCCCAGCAGACTGGCGCCGACGCTCAGCCGGGCGAAGAAAATCAGGTACAGCTGAATCCCCAGCCCGGCCCAGCCCAGCACCGCGGCCGAAGTAATCAGGCGTCGCCGCCATACGGCGTCCATCTCAGAGTGGTCGCTTGGTGCGCATCAGTTTCACGTACAGACGCTCGACTTTCTCCCGCGCCCATGGCGTCTTGCGCAAAAAGGTCAGGCTCGACTTGATGGTCGGATCGCTCTTGAAGCAACGGATGTCGATGCGCTCGGCCAGGCCCGACCATTCGTAGTGGGTCACCAGTGCATTGAGGATCTGTTCGAGGGTCACGCCGTGCAGCGGATCGGGATTGTGGTCGTTCATGCCGGGCCTTTGGGCGAAGTGAAAATGCAGAAGCCGCGCACCTTAGCCGAGGGCATGGGCGGGTGGAAGGCCTTGGGTTAAATGTAGGCCAACCGGAGAAGATCGCAGCCTGCGCCAACGCCCGCAATGCGCCGTATTGCCGCACTGTTACCGAATCCGAAAGGGTTCATGTCTGCAAAAGCACTTTGTGTTTTTGTAACAGGACATTATCCTGCCGCCCTTCTGCTGAATCGCTTCACTGCCTGCGTCAAATCGTAGCGGCCAGCTTATCCCCCAAAAAGATCAAGAAAGACCCTATTCATGCCCGATTTTCCGTTCTCCCGAGACAGCGCTATCTCCACCCTGCGCCTGATCGGCGGCTGCACCGCCCTTGGCCTCGCCACCTGCACCCAGGCCGCCCCGGCCTTCGACAGTGAATCACCGTGGATGCTCGGTGACTGGAACGGCACCCGCAACGAACTCGCGGCAAAAGGTATCGACTTCAAGCTCGACTACACCGGCGAAATGGGCAGCAACCAGCATGGCGGCTACGACCACGACCGCACCGCCCGCTACAGCGACCAATGGGGCCTCGGCACCCATCTGGACCTGCAAAAACTGCTGGGCTGGAACGACGCTGAATTTCAGTTGACCGTGACCAAACGCAGCGGCAACAACATCAGCAACGACCGCATCAACGACCCGCGCGTCGGGGGCTTCACTTCGGCCCAGGAGGTCTGGGGCCGTGGCCAGACCACCCGCCTGACGCAGATGTGGTACCAGCAGAAATTCTTCGACCAGAAGCTCGACATCAAGGTCGGCCGCTTCGGCGAAGGCGAAGACTTCAACACCTTCCCGTGCGACTTCCAGAACCTGGCGTTCTGCGGCTCGCAAGTCGGCAACTGGGTCGGCGGCATCTGGTACAACTGGCCGGTCAGCCAATGGGCGCTGCGCGTCAAATATCACCTGACGCCGGAGCTGTATGCGCAAGTCGGCGCCTACGAGCAGAACCCGTCGAACCTCGATCGCGGTAACGGCTTCAAGCTCAGCGGCAGCGGCACCCAGGGCGCGATCCTGCCGATCGAACTGGTGTGGAAACCGAAGCTCAACGGCCTGCCAGGCGAATACCGCGCCGGTTACTACTACAGCAACGCCAAGGCCTCCGACGCCTATAAAGACAGCAACGGCCAGCCGGCTGCCCTGAGCGGCGAAGCCTATCGCAGCGCTTCGAGCAAACACGGCGTGTGGCTCGGCGTGCAGCAGCAGATCACCAGCGTCGCCAGCGACAATTCCCGTGGTCTGAGCGTGTTCGCCAACGGCACGATGCACGACAAGAAAACCAACGCCATCGACAACTACGTCCAGGCCGGCGTGGTCTACAAAGGCCTGTTCGACGCCCGCGCCAAGGACGACATCGGTTTCGCCCTGGCCCGCGTCCACGTCAACCCGGCCTATCGCAAGAACGCCGAGGCGACCAACCAGGCCCGCGCCGTCTACGACTATTACGATCCGTCCTTCCTGCCGCCGCAGGACACCGAATACAGCGCTGAACTCTATTACGGCGTGCACGTCACCAACTGGCTGACCGTGCGCCCGAACCTGCAATACATCCGCCATCCGGGCGGTGTGGACAAGGTCGACGACGCGCTGATCGGCGGGATCAAGATCCAGTCGTCGTTCTGACCCAATGCAGGCCGCTCAGGCCTGCAGATGAAATTCGATAGCTAGACAAGTTTTTATCTGAACCATGCCCGCGCCCGATCGTCATCTACAGTGACTACAGCGCGGGACTACTTGAAACGTCACGGAGAACCACACTATGAGCACTGAAGGTGCTTCGAGTCGAAGCCGTCTTCTGCCGAACCTGCTCGGCATTCTGCTTCTGCTGATGGGCCTGGCCATGCTGGCCGGGGGAATCAAGCTGAGTACGCTCGGCGGCTCGCTGTATTACCTGCTGGCCGGTATCGGCATCACGCTGACCGGCATTCTGATGCTGATGCGTCGTCGCGCAGCATTGGGCCTGTACGCCATCGTGCTGTTCGCCAGCACCGTCTGGGCGCTGTGGGAAGTCGGTCTGGACTGGTGGCAACTGGTGCCGCGCCTGGCACTGTGGTTTGTCCTCGGTTTCGTGATGCTGCTGCCGTGGTTCCGTCGCCCGCTGCTGCTCGCAGGCCCGGCGCCGATGGGCACCGGCGGCCTGACCGTGGCCGTGATTCTGGCCGGCGTCACCGCCCTGGCCAGCCTGTTCACCCATCCGGGCGAAATCTTTGGCGAACTGGGTCGCGACACCGCCGACACCACCAGCACCGCCCCGCAAATGCCGGACGGCGACTGGCAGGCCTACGGCCGTACCGAGTTCGGTGACCGCTACTCGCCACTCAAGCAGATCACCCCGGCCAACGTCGGCAAGCTGCAGGAAGCCTGGCGCATCCAGACCGGCGACCTGCCGACTGCCGATGACCCGGTGGAGCTGACCAACGAAAACACCCCGCTGAAAGCCAACGGCATGCTCTACGCCTGCACCGCCCACAGCAAAGTGCTGGCACTGGACCCGGACACCGGCAAGGAACTGTGGCGCTTCGACCCACAGATCAAAAGCCCGGTCGGCTTCAAGGGCTTCGCCCACATGACCTGCCGTGGCGTGTCGTACTACGACGAAGCCGCCTACGCCAAGTCTGAAAACGCTGCGTCCGCCGTCATCTCCGAGGCTGGCAAAGCCGTCGCCCAGGCCTGCCCGCGTCGCCTGTACCTGCCGACCGCCGACGCTCGCCTGATCGCACTGAACGCCGACACCGGCAAGATCTGCGAAGGCTTCGGCACCAACGGTGTGGTTGACCTGACCCAGGGTATCGGCCCGTTCACCGCCGGTGGTTACTACTCGACTTCGCCTGCCGCTATCACCCGTGATCTGGTAATCATGGGCGGTCACGTCACCGACAACGAGTCGACCAACGAACCGTCCGGCGTGATCCGCGCCTACGACGTGCGCGACGGTCATCTGGTATGGAACTGGGACAGCAACAACCCTGACGCCACCGAACCGTTGGCCCCGGGCCAGACCTACAGCCGCAACTCGGCCAACATGTGGTCGCTGGCCAGCGTCGATGAAAAACTCGGCATGGTTTACCTGCCACTGGGCAACCAGACCCCGGACCAATGGGGCGCCGACCGCACCCCGGGCGCCGAGAAATTCAGCGCCGGCGTCGTGGCCCTGGACCTGGCCACCGGTAAAGTGCGCTGGAACTACCAGTTCACCCACCATGACCTGTGGGACATGGACGTCGGCAGCCAGCCAACCCTGCTGGACATGAAAACCGCCGACGGCATCAAGCCTGCGCTGATCGCCCCGACCAAGCAGGGCAGCCTGTACGTCCTCGACCGTCGCGACGGCACGCCGATCATCCCGATCCGCGAGATCCCGGTTCCGCAAGGCGCCGTGAAAGGCGACCACACCGCCCCGACCCAGGCCCGTTCGGACCTGAACCTGCTGGCCCCGGAACTGACCGAAAAAGCCATGTGGGGCGCCAGCCCGTTCGACCAGATGCTGTGCCGCATCCAGTTCAAGGAACTGCGCTACGAAGGCCAATACACGCCTCCGTCGGAACAGGGCAGCCTGATCTATCCGGGTAACGTCGGCGTGTTCAACTGGGGCGGCGTCTCGGTCGACCCGGTTCGCCAGATGCTGTTCACCAGCCCGAACTACATGGCCTTCGTCTCGAAAATGGTGCCACGCGAAAAAGTCGCGGCCGGCAGCAAACGCGAGAGCGAAACCGCTGGCGTGCAGCCAAACACCGGCGCGCCATACGCGGTGATCATGCACCCGTTCATGTCGCCACTGGGCGTACCGTGCCAGGCCCCGGCCTGGGGCTACGTCGCCGGTATCGACCTGACCACCGGCAAAGTCGTCTGGAAACGCAAAAACGGCACCAGCCGCGACAGCTCGCCCATCCCGATCGGCTTCACCCTGGGCGTGCCAAGCATGGGCGGCTCGATCGTCACCGCCGGCGGCGTCGGCTTCCTCAGCGGCACCCTCGACCAGTACCTGCGCGCCTACGACGTGAACACCGGTAAAGAACTGTGGAAATCGCGTCTGCCTGCCGGCGGCCAAGCGACCCCGATGACCTACACCGGCAAGGACGGCAAGCAATACGTCCTGCTCGTGGTGGGTGGTCACGGCTCGCTGGGCACCAAGATGGGTGACTATGTGATTGCGTACAAACTGCCGGAATAAGTTTTAGCGGCGGTAAGGAAAAAGGCGATGCCCTGTGAGGGGTGTCGCCTTTTTTTGTGGGCTGCGGTTTTTTAAACAGGGTGTGTATGTCCTACAGACGGGGTGTTTGCGGGGGATGTTTCTGACATGTCGCGTCGGTTGTGGGTCGGAAATGGGGTGGATAGGCTTTGGGGGTCGCTGCAAATTCAGCGAACGGGCGTCGCGGCCCAACTTCTGAGGCATAATTGCCGCCGCTTAACAGCAGCACCTCAAGTGCTTGTATATGGTGGCTGTGCGCGGGATACCTTCGGGTATGCCGAATGCCTCAGGTCGGTCCGCGAACCCGCGTACAGCTGCCACCCCTCTTTTTGCGTCGCGGCAATTAGAGGAATGGACCCATTCCTGAGGAGTAAAAAATGAAAAAGCCAACACCCAATCCCCCCGAATCAAACGACACCTCGCCCTACGAATCCGCCGATTCAAAGAAACTCCACGACGCCGCCGAACGCGCGCTCGACCACCATTTCAATCCCATCCCCAAAAAATGCCCCGGTCGCCGACCGAGCCAGATGTTCCAGATCTCGCCAGACATGGACGATGAAAGCCTGTTGGCCCATGCCTGTGAGTCCCTGGCTACCGCAAGTGTCATGGCCAGTGATGTAGCGGCTTTTGTCGATACGCCGCAGCGGCACCGGATCCTGGGCATTCAGCAGGTGATCATGCTGGCGGAACTGGCGGTGAATCGGGTGCTGGATAACGTTGAGGTCAGTCGATATCCGGCATAAATGCTGATGAGGTCTCTGCGGGAGTCAGGCTTGTGGTGAGTCAGTCATGACGCTGCCCTCACCCTAGCCCTCTCCCGGAGGGAGAGGGGACTGACCGAGTTGATCAATCGATGTACATCGACCTGAAAGTCCGAGTCGACCTCAAGTTTGCAAAGCCCACAAACCACACCTCTCAAGGATGAGCGTTAGCTCGACAAAGCTCTTGATCTTGATCCACCCGTCCCTTCGGAAGGCTGAGTGGAGGTGTTCATCCGGGGATTGGCGCGCAGCGCCGTTTGGCGAAGCCGAACTCATCGACGAAGTCGATGCCCCCGGAGGGACGCCGGAGCGAAGGAACCCGAGCCTGCGAGGGCCGAACGCCGGGACGAGCCTTTTTGGGTACTTTTTTGGCGTTTGAAAAAAGTGCCTCGCCGTAAGGGCGAAACCGCCAGCGGGCGCACCCGAAGAAACGGATATGTACTCGATAAATCCCCAGCATGGCCGGCCCAAAGGCCGCCAAGCCCAACCCCAAAACCCTGTCAAAACCCTGAACACACAAGCAGAAACACCCACCCCCATTGAAACCACCCAAACCCTGCCCCATCTAACAGCCATACCCAATTGCGCAGGTGCCCCATGAGCGACCAGCAAGAATTCCCCGAGAACCCCGACGACATCACCGAAACCGACGCCGAACACATCGAACACCACGTCCCCGGCAAAGGCCTCGCCCTGCCCGGCCAGAACCTGCCGGACAAGGTCTACATCATCCCGATCCACAACCGCCCGTTCTTCCCGGCCCAGGTCCTGCCGGTCATCGTCAACGAAGAACCCTGGGCCGAAACCCTCGAACTGGTCAGCAAATCCGAACACCACTCCCTGGCCCTGTTCTTCATGGACACACCCCAGGAAGACCCGCGCCACTTCGACACCAAGGCGTTGCCGCAATACGGCACCCTGGTCAAGGTGCACCACGCCAGTCGCGAAAACGGCAAACTGCAATTCGTCGCCCAGGGCCTGAGCCGCGTCCGCATCAAGACCTGGCTCAAACACCATCGCCCGCCGTATCTGGTGGAAGTCGAATACCCGCACCAGCCCACCGAGCCGACCGACGAGGTCAAGGCCTACGGCATGGCGCTGATCAACGCGATCAAGGAACTGCTGCCGCTCAACCCGCTGTACAGCGAAGAGCTGAAGAACTACCTCAACCGCTTCAGCCCCAACGATCCGTCGCCGCTGACCGACTTTGCCGCCGCCCTCACATCGGCGACTGGCAATGAGCTGCAAGAAGTGCTCGACTGCGTGCCGATGCTCAAGCGCATGGAAAAAGTCCTGCCGATGCTGCGCAAGGAAGTCGAAGTCGCGCGCCTGCAAAAAGAAATCTCCGCCGAAGTGAACCGCAAGATCGGCGAGCACCAGCGCGAGTTCTTCCTTAAAGAACAGCTCAAGGTCATCCAGCAGGAACTCGGCCTGACCAAGGACGACCGCAGCGCCGACCTCGAACAGTTCGAGCAGCGTCTGGAAGGCAAAGTCCTGCCGACGCAGGTGCAGAAGCGCCTCGAAGAAGAGATGAACAAGCTGTCGATCCTCGAAACCGGATCGCCGGAGTATGCGGTCACCCGCAACTACCTCGACTGGGCAACCTCGGTGCCGTGGGGCGTGTACGGCGAGGACAAACTCGACCTCAAGCACGCGCGCAAGGTGCTCGACAAACACCACGCCGGCCTCGACGACATCAAGGACCGGATCCTCGAATTCCTCGCGGTCGGTGCCTATAAAGGCGAGATCAGCGGCTCCATCGTGCTGCTGGTCGGCCCGCCGGGCGTGGGTAAAACCAGCGTCGGCAAATCGATCGCCGAATCCCTTGGTCGGCCGTTCTACCGCTTTAGCCTCGGCGGCATGCGCGACGAAGCCGAGATCAAGGGCCACCGCCGCACCTACATCGGCGCGCAGCCGGGCAAACTCGTGCAGGCGTTGAAAGACGTCGAAGTGATGAACCCGGTGATCATGCTCGACGAGATCGACAAGATGGGCCAGAGCTACCAGGGCGACCCGGCCTCGGCGCTGCTGGAAACCCTCGACCCGGAACAGAACGTCGAATTCCTCGACCACTATCTGGACCTGCGGATGGACCTGTCGAAAGTCCTGTTCGTCTGCACCGCCAACACCCTGGATTCGATTCCCGGCCCGTTGCTGGACCGGATGGAAGTGATTCGCCTGTCGGGCTACATCACCGAAGAAAAAGTCGCCATCGCCAAACGCCACCTGTGGCCGAAACTGCTGGAAAAGGCCGGCGTGTCCAAGGGCAGCCTGAGCATCAGCGACACGGCGCTCAAAGCCTTGATCGACGGCTACGCCCGTGAAGCCGGCGTGCGCCAGCTGGAAAAACAGATGGGCAAACTGGTGCGCAAAGCGGTGATGAAACTGATCGACGATCCGAAAGCGGTGATCAAGATCGGGCCGAAAGACCTTGAAGCGTCCCTTGGACATCCGGTGTTCCGCAACGAGCAAGTGCTGTCCGGCACCGGCGTGATCACCGGTCTGGCCTGGACCAGCATGGGAGGCGCGACCTTGCCGATCGAGGCCACGCGGATTCACACGTTCAATCGTGGTTTCAAACTGACCGGGCAACTGGGCGATGTGATGAAGGAGTCGGCGGAGATCGCCTACAGCTACGTCAGTTCGCACCTCAAATCTTTTGGTGGCGATCCGAAGTTCTTCGACGAAGCCTTCGTCCACCTGCACGTGCCGGAAGGCGCGACACCGAAAGACGGCCCGAGCGCCGGCGTGACCATGGCCAGCGCCCTGCTCTCGCTCGCCCGTAATCAGGCGCCGAAAAAAGGCGTGGCGATGACCGGTGAATTGACGCTGACCGGGCATGTACTGCCGATTGGCGGAGTGCGCGAGAAGGTGATTGCGGCGCGGCGGCAGAAGATCTTCGAGTTGATTCTGCCGGAGGCGAATCGCGGCAACTTCGAAGAGCTGCCGGATTACTTGAAGGAAGGCATTACCGTGCATTTCGCCAAGAAGTTTGCGGATGTAGCGAAGGTGCTTTTTTGATCACTCTGTAACGATCGTTCCCACGCTCTGCGTGGGAATGCATCCTGTGACGCTCCGCGTCACGCTTGCGAAGGAACGCAGAGCGTCCTGGGCGGCATTCCCACGCGGAGCGTGGGAACGATCACGCCAAGCCTGGCGTTGTCACACTTTGTCTCATCTTCAGTTATGCTCGCCGTTCGTCGCCAACGCCGGAGCCACTGAATCCATGTCCCCCCTTCGCCTGTTTGTCCCCCTGTCCCTCGCCCTGCTGGCCGCCTGTGCCACGCAACCGAAAACCAACGTGACCGTGGAAAAACAGAGCGAATGCCCGGTGCGCCTCACCAACGGGCAAAACCTGATCGTCATGCTCCCGAGCAACCCCACCACCGGCTACCGCTGGGCCATCCAGGATTCCGCCGGCGGCGTATTGCGCGCCCTCAGCCCCGAGGTCTACAGCAATCCGGAAGACGCCGGCGTGGTAGGCGCGGCCGGTCTCTCGACCTGGCGCTTCCAGGCGTTCGCCCCCGGCACCGGCCGTCTGCGCCTGACTTCGCAACAGCCTTGGGCGCCGGAAGTGTTGCCGGTGGAAACCTTTGACTGCGCCATTTCGGTGAACTGATCGTGGGCTGGCTGATCCTCGCGCTGATGGGCGCCGTGACCTTTCTCTATGGCGTCAGCACCCACGCGGCGCTGCTTTGCCTGCTGGTCAAACCGCTGCCGGTATTGGCGTTGCTCGGCTGGCTGCACGATGCGCCACCGAGCGACTATCGCCGCTGGATCAGCCTCGGTCTGATTTTCTCGCTGGTCGGTGATGTACTGCTGGCGTGGCCGGGGGATTTGTTTGTCTTCGGTCTCGGCGCATTTCTGGTTGCGCATCTGGCGTATCTCAAGGCTTACCTCAGCGATTGCCGACGCCTGGCCCTGCTGCCGCTGATCCTGGCCCTCAGCGTGGGTGCAGTGTTGTTGGGCATATTGATCAGCAGCGGACTCGGCCCGTTGACCGTGCCAGTGATCGTCTACGGAACGGCCATCAGCGCCATGCTCTGGCGCGCTCTCGCCCGACTCGGCAGCGGCGTACCGCAACGTTCGGCATTGCTGGCGGCGGGTGGCGCGGTGGCGTTCGTGTTTTCCGACAGCGTGATCGGTATCAACCGGTTCGTCTCACCGTTCAATGCGGCGCCCTACATCATCATCCTCAGTTATTGGCTGGGGCAGTGGGGCATCGTCGCCTCGGCGTTCAAGCATCCGAATGAAGCTAAAGCCGATTTGCGATAAAAAGCGTCGAGCTCATTAGAAAATCGCATTAAAAACTGTCATTTCCGACAGTTAAATCCGCGCCCCCCCTCAGCTTAAAGTGCAGTGAGAGACAGCAAACCGCCTGTCAATCGCCCGAGGGATCGACCATGAATAATCAGATAGAAAACGCCGATACGAACAACACCTTCAAATGCCAGATTGATAGCGGCGAGGCCTTCTACTTCCCAACCGTGAATTGCTTTCTCAGCAATTTTTTAAGGATTACGGGAGCGCAGGAGGAGTTTGAGCAGCAGATTGAGAATCTCGAATTCAACTTTGCTCCCGACATCCAAAGTGGCGAATACAAACTCAATGATCCGGGCGTCAACGTTGATGTCAGAACGGGCTGGGTGAACACTCGATATACCGCGACATCTTTGACCCTGAAACTCACGGTAGATCACTCCTCCAAGAGCATCTCCGGCGTATACGCCATCCAGACCGTGCAGGACTATGGAGGGGTAGTTGAACCAGGAATCGATGTGAACGGAAATTTCGCAGCCAATTACATTATCTCGTAAGTCTTGCCGCAATCTGGACCCGAGAAGGTTTCAGGCTAAGTTGATCGAGTTTTGAACTTTAGCCTGACTCCGACCAGCACGGTTTATCAGACAACCCGCGCATCTGCGCGCCAGTTTGGCTAAAATGCCGGCCTTTTCATCGACACCGCCGGAACCGCCGTGAGCAAAGAACCCGATCGCATTTTCGCCCAGCCGATGGCCCAGGTGCCTGACTTCGCCTTCAACGAAGACGTGGTGCGGGTGTTCCCGGACATGATCAAGCGTTCGGTGCCGGGTTACCCGACCATCGTCGAGAACCTCGGCGTGCTCGCGGCGCAGTTCGCCCAGCCGAACAGCGTGCTCTACGACCTCGGAGCTTCGCTCGGTGCGGTGACCCAAGCCCTTCGCCGCCACGTACGCACCGACGGTTGCCGTGTGATCGCGGTGGATAACTCGGCTGCCATGGTCGAGCGCTGCCGCGAGTACCTCAACGGTCAGGATTCGATGTTCCAGGAGTTGCTGCCGGTCGAAGTGATCGAAGGCGACATCCTCGCCCTCGACTTCAAACCGGCCTCGGTGGTGGCGTTGAACTTCACCCTGCAATTCATTGCCCCGGATCAGCGTACGGCGTTGCTGTCACGCATCCGCCAATCGTTGCTGCCAGGCGGCGCGCTGATTCTGTCGGAGAAGCTGCGTTTCAACGATGCCGAAGAACACGCGCTGCTGACCGACCTGCACGTCGCGTTCAAGCGCGCCAACGGCTACAGCGAACTGGAAATCGCCCAGAAGCGCAGCGCCATCGAAAATGTCATGAAGCCCGACAGCCTCGAAGAACACCGTGAGCGCCTGCTGGCTGCCGGGTTCTCGAAAGTCGTGCCGTGGTTCCAGTGTCTTAACTTTGCCTCGTTGATTGCCTTGCCATGATTGATCTGTCTCCCCTCGCCCGCCGTCTGGCCGGCACGCCGCTGGCCGAATGGGCCAACACCCTGCAAGTGCAGCTCGACAAGAAAATGGAGAAAGGTCACGGCGATCTGGAGCGCTGGCAAAGTGCGCTGGACGCCTTGCCGAAGATCCAGCCGACCGAAGTCGACCTGCTCGACGGCCTGAAACTCGACACCGATTGCGACGACGAAACCCGCGCACAAATGCGCACCGCACTGATGGGCCTGTCGCCGTGGCGCAAAGGGCCGTTCGATCTGTTCGGCGTGCACGTCGACACCGAATGGCGCTCGGACTGGAAGTGGTCGCGGGTCGCTCCGCATCTGGATCTGAAGGGCAAACGCATCCTCGATGTCGGTTGCGGTAACGGCTACTACATGTGGCGCATGCTCGGTGCCGGCGCCGACAGCGTGATCGGTGTCGATCCGAACTGGCTGTTCTTCTGCCAGTTCCAGGCGGTGCAGCGTTATCTGTCAGAACCGAATGCCTGGCACCTGCCGTTCCCTTTCGAAGACCTGCCGCCGAATCTGGAAGGCTTCGATACCGTGTTCTCGATGGGTGTGTTCTATCACCGTCGCTCGCCGATCGAACATTTGCTGGCGCTGAAGGATTGCCTGGTGAAAGGTGGTGAACTGGTGCTGGAGACGCTGGTGGTCGAAGGCGACAAGCATCAGGTGCTGGTGCCGGAAGATCGTTATGCGCAGATGCGTAATGTGTGGTTCCTGCCGTCGGTGCCGGCGCTGGAATTGTGGCTGCGTCGTGCCGGGTTTACTGACGTGAAATGTGTGGATGTGAGCACCACCACTGTTGAAGAGCAGCGCGGGACAGAGTGGATGAAGTATCAGTCGTTGAGTGATTTCCTTGATCCGGAAGATCACAGCAAGACGATTGAAGGGTTGCCGGCGCCGATGCGGGCCGTAATTGTCGCGAAGAAATAACCCGCTCTCCCAAACTCCGCGGTGAGCCCCCCTCACCCCAGCCCTCTCCCCTAGGAGAGGGAGCCGATCCTGGAGCTTTTCAAAACTTGAGTTCGACTCAAAAATCTCAGGACGGCGTAACGTCATCTGTCACCCGGTCAGTCCCCTCTCCCTCCGGGCGGTCCGACGTTTCGGGAGGGTTAGAGTGAGGGGCTTTTGGTTCGGCGAGCTCGGAAGAACTCGGTCAACACCGCCCCACACTCCTCCGCCAACACCCCGCCTTCATACAACACTCGATGGTTGAGAAAGCCCTGAGTGAAGAACTGTCCCTGACTCTGCACAATCCCGGCCTTGGGCTCCAGCGCGCCATACACCACCCGCGCAACCCGCGAATGCACGATCAGCCCTGCGCACATGCTGCACGGTTCCAGCGTCACGTAGAGCGTGCTGCCCGGCAGACGATAGTTGCTCACAGCCTGTGCAGCGGCGCGAATCGCGACCATTTCCGCATGCGCACTCGGGTCGCTGGTACTGATCGGACAGTTGAAACCGCGCCCGATGATCTCGCCATCCTGCACCAGCACCGCGCCCACCGGCACTTCGCCGAGGGCCGCGCCTTGTGCTGCCAACTCCAGCGCCTCACGCATGAAATCGCGATCACGGCTGCGGTCGATGATCGCCGCGGGGCGAATCTGGCGCATCACTTCACCTCGATGGCGGCCATCAGGCCGGTTTCCATGTGGTCGATCACGTGGCAGTGGAACATCCACACCCCCGGGTTATCCGCCACCAGCGCCACTTGCGCGCGCTCGTTCTTGCCCAGCAGATACGTGTCGGTGAAATACGGCACGATCTTGTGCCGGTTCGACGCAATCACCTTGAAGCTCATGCCGTGCAGGTGGATCGGGTGCTGGTACTGGGTCATGTTCTTCAGTTCGAAAATATAGCTCTGGCCCAGTTTCAGGCTGGCGATCGGCCGGTCGGCGCAGGTCTTGTCGGTGATGTCCCAGGCCTTGCCGTTGATCTGCCACAGGCTCGGCGGCTTGCCGTTGTCAACATTCACCGACACCGAACCGACCCATTCGAAATTGAAGTTGAGTTTCTCGGCATTGGCCAGGTCCGGCTCGGCCACCGGGTTGGCCGGCAGTGCTTTCGGCCAGTCGGTCGGCGCGTCATTGTTGGCCACCGACCGCAGGGTGCCCAGGCGAACCGGGCCGTTGCGCAGCGACAGTTCCTCCCCGGCCGGTGGTGCCTTGATCGCCAGGCAGATGCGCATGCCCGGACCCAGCCAGTATTCCTTGCCCAACGGGCGCGGCTCGACCGGGTTGCCGTCCAGCGCATAGATCTGCGCTTCGACACCAGGAATGTTGATGCGATAGGTCAGGGTGTTGTCGAGGTTGAGCAGACGAACCCGGGTGATCTGCCCGGCCGGCAACTCGATCACCGGCGTAGGCACGCCGTTGATGGTCGACAGCCGCCCCGCCGTACCGCCACGGGCCGCTTCGCGCGGAATGCTGAACTCGACGAAGTTGCCTTCGTCGTCGATGTGCCAGTTCTTCAGGCTCAGGGTCTTTTCGTACTTGAACCCGGTCGGCTCGCGCTCCTCGACAATCAACGGCCCGACCAGCCCGCGACCGAGTTCCTCACTGCTGCTGACGTGCGGGTGATACCAGTAGCTGCCGGCGTCCGGCACACGGAATTTGTAATCGAAGTATTCGCCCGGCAGCACCGGCAATTGCGAAACGTACGGCACGCCGTCCATCTCCAGCGGCAGGCGGATGCCGTGCCAGTGAATGGTGGTCGCCACCGGCAGATGGTTGATGAAGCGCACCCGCAACCACTCGCCCTGACGCACGCGTAATTCGGTGCCCGGCGCCGATGGGCCAAACGCCCATGCTTCGGTCTTGTGCCCTGGCACCAGCTCGACGTCCAGTGGCGCGGCGATCAGCTCGTAGTCATGCCCCGCATCGGCATCGGCCATCTTGCCCAGCCAGTAACGCGACGCGCCCCCCGCTCCTACGCCAACGACAACAAGACCGGCCAGGCCACCGAGGATTTGGCGACGGGTAAAGGACATGAACTCAACTACCTCACGTATCTGCGGCGGGCCCGCAGGCCCGAAAGGGCGAATACGATACACCCGCAGATGAGAAACAGTAAGGGCAGCGCGGCGACTGGCCGCAGTTCCTCAGAGCGAAAAGCAGGACTCAACTGCTGCAAATTGCCGGGTTTTCGTACTGGATCCTGATCCTTTTCCCATACGTCATACCTATTGCTCCGACACCCGTTACACACAGCAGCCGACAGACCCTTCCTACGCCCGCCTGAAATGATCCGGTCCCATCCGTACCACCTCAAGGAAAGACCGTGGACACATCCGAAAACACTGCACTACCCAATGTTGCCGACAAACTGGCCCTGAAAAATCTGGTACCCGCACTGGTTCAGGCCTGCCCCGACATGTACGAAATGGCCAGTGATATCGCCAGGGATATCCTGCGCAAACATGGCGTGGATCATCTGGATCCTGAACAGGTTTACTGGCACCGCTTCAAGTTCTCCAGCAGCAGCTGGAAAGCCTTCACGGGCTGGGAACATCATGGTGCCCGGCCAACCGAGTCCATGACCTTGCCGCAACTGGTGATCCAGCGGTTCCGCGTCGGTGATCAGGACAACTCGGACATGCTCGATGTCGATGGGGGCTTTTACACGACCGGACCGGATGCCGAGGACTTCGACGAGACCAATGAAGTGCGGTTGCATGGAAACGAGGTACTGAAGGACTTCTGGGCGATCAATTTCGCCGATCGGTTCAATCAAAAGGTCGCCTCGTTCTGGAAAAAACACACCAGGACATTTCGCAGCCTGGCCAAGTGCACCTTTATTGCCCAGGCCATGGAGGATCGCGAAGGTGGCCGGTTGTCGGACGAAAACTTCCGAACCGTGGTCAAGGCTGTCGCCGGCAATGTGAGCTGGCCCGTCACGTTGCAGATGCTGGAGGAGGATGCGGCGCCCGCCAAGGGAATGCATCTGAGCCTGCTGAAGGTGGGGGGTTATGTAGCGACCGATATTCTGTGCATCACCGACGTCAATGGCCGAAAGATCCTCTACACCCCTGGGGAAGTCTGGGGCCTGCATGCCTTCGAGACAGCGGAGGACCTGCATTGGTGGGTGTTGTCGCAAACCCGTCAACCGGCTGACCGCAAACGCTTCCTCGCGCACTTTCAGGTAGCCGATCACGACATCATGGAAGACACCTCATGGCGGGATGCGGCAAAGCCGGGGTGGCTCTCGCTGTTGAGTCCCGGGACGTATCTGCTCACTGAGATCTTCCGCCCACCGCACGTCGAAAACGTCGGGCTCAATCATGTCCTGGATCTGCTGGTCAGCGCCTGGGACTGCGCCGATCACTCCCTGATCGAACACACCAGCGAGACGTTCAAGAGCGATGCCTTCACCTTCCTCGCCAACGCCACTCACGCCAGGATGATCAGCGACGCCACGTTCATGATGCACACCAATGGCGATCTGCGGAAAAAGCTGTGGATCGGCTATCTCAACGCTTTCGGTCGCATGTTCGGTCCGATGGCCGCTGTCGGCTGGCCGGTGGCACTGGCGGTCGTGGGTGCCGGCATCGCCAATGTCGGGTTGCAGATTGATCAGGCGGTCAATGGCAAAACACCCGGTGAACGCAAGTCTGCAGTGACGGGCGCCATCTTCGCGACCATCGATACCCTTTTCAACGCCACCTTCCTCAAGGGCAGTGGCCGTCTCCCGGAAATAGCCGAGGCCAGCACGGTCTTCGCACCGGAAGAAAAACTTGTCGAAGCGGCGATTGCCCGCCCCCCGTTGCCTGCATTGGAGGAAATCGCCCCGACGCGCGTCCTGCCCGCGCAGCCCGAGGACTTCCTTGCTTCATTCAAGACTGAAATCACCGAAGGCACCCGCGTTGAAACCGGTGATTCCAAACTGCAGGAGATCATCCTGGCCGCGTCGGGCAAGCGTTACATTTACATGCGCCGCGCAGGAAGCGACGGTTTTTATCAGGTGCGTTATGTCGAGCAGTTACGCGGCTGGGTCATTATTGATCCGGCCAATCCTTTCTCGTTTTACCGCAACGTCCCGGTTCGCTTGAACGAAGCGCTCAGGTGGGAACCGGTGGCCCGTCCCGGACTCAAGGGTGGCATGAAAATTTTCGGCAAGTGGCCCTTCGGACACACGGCCGACCCACTGCCGGAAGTGGAGATGCAACCACTGACGTACGATGTGCCGCAAGCATCGCGATCGGCGCTGCAACCCGTTGCCGAAGCTCAGGTCGATGATTTCCCGCTGGATCCACAGGACAGCAGCGACCGTTTCTATCAAGACTTCAAAACCCTGCGTCGCGGGCTCTACGACGATGCCATCAACGCCTATGCCGCCACCGAATTTCCCCCGCGTCCGGCCGTCCCACTCTTCAAACCCACGACGCCGTTTGCCGAAATGACCAAGCGCCTGTTCAAGGACGGCACCGGCCTCGTAATCGGTCAGGACAGTTCTGCCATCGGTGCTAGACAGACCCTTGTCGACAATCTCAAAGTGCTGAACAAACAGAAGGTCAGGACCCTTTACCTGGATCACTTGCTCACGGATTTCCATCAAGCGGATCTGGATGTTTTTCACCAGAGCGGCAAGATGCCGCCGGCTCTCGAGCGGTACCTGAAGGCTTTGGATGCGCGGTTCAAGACCGACCCTGCCGGACCGTATTCCTACACCGAGCTGGTAAAAGGCGCACAGAAGAATCACATCCGCGTACAAGCGATCGACAGCATGGCGACCCGGCGCTTTCCACGGATGGAAGGTACTACCGAAGCCAGCAGCCGAAAAATGATGAATTACTACTCGGACACCGTGATTCAGGCCGACCAGGCCGCACGAGGTGCTCATCGCTGGATCGCACTGGTTGATGAGGCCCGCGCCAGCAGCTTCGACAACGTTGCAGGGCTGAGTGAGCTGGAAGGGGCGGTGGCATTGCGCGTTGATGAAAGTGCAGTGGGTCAGGCTCAGGGGCTTACAGCTGACCCGGGCAAAAAAGTCAAAGACATCCTGGGACGTCCCTTCGACGAATTGAAAAGCGATCTTCGCCTGCAACTGAGCGCACCGCCCGCGACGGCAACAGCTCGCTCGCTTGAAGAGGCGCTGCCCAGGCGCGGCATGTTCATGGTGCAGGAGCCCTCCACCCTTGTTCACCGCAGTGGCGATGGCAGTCTGGTGCGTACACCGATTCAGCAGGACAGCGCCGGTTTCTCCATCCTCCGGCCGAAATGGTCAGCCATCAGCGGGCGCCACTTCGACAGCCTGCATGAACTATTGGAAGCCATAGAACATGAAGGTCTCACGCAGGTACACGTGCGCATTGATCCCACCGCTACGCCCGGTCAACTGCCAGACATTCAGCCGTCCATCCCGGCGATTGAAGCGCCACCCGCCCCGGATTTGATGATCAAGGATCCACCCCGTTTCACCTCGCCGTATGAGATTGCGGTGCAGGCCCGGGCCGAACTGAAAAACGTGGCGCGGGGCAATGACGCCTCTCTGCTGAACGACTCCGTCGCTTCATGGGGCGGCAATTCACCCCTCGATACATTCAAGACGCTGCGAAAACAACTGCATGAAGCAGCAATACGTTTCTATGCCGAGCTGCATCTTCCCGTACGCCCATCAATGGATTCGCTGACAGCAGGACTGTCGGGACAAGCATTCATCGAGCGGGTATTCACAGAGTTTCGCGGTCTGGTCATTGGCGAAAGCCATGCCGAAATCGGCAGCAAGCAATGGCTGATGGACAATATGCAAACCCTGGCCAACAAGGGTGTGAAGACGCTTTACTCCGAGCACCTGCTCACGGACTTCCATCAGGCCGCGCTGGATAATTACGCCAGGACATCGGTCATGCCGCGGGATCTGGAGAACTATCTGATTCAGCTCGACAGTGGTCACGTGACCGATCCGCTGCAACGCTACACCTTTCTCGATCTGGTCAAGGAAGCCAATCGCAACGGGATACGCGTTCAGGCCATCGACTGCCTGGCCAGTTATCGGGTTGAAGGAATGAGAACGGCGGATCCGTCGGCACGCCAGAGAATGATGAACTACTACGCTCACACCGTGATCGAGGCTGACCAGGCGGCTCGCGGGCCGCATAACTGGGTGGCACTGATGGGGAACTCCCACTCGAACACGTTCGAAGGCGTTGCCGGTGTCAGCGAGCTGGAAGGCGTCGTCGGTCTGCGCGCCGAAGATGTTGCTGAAGGTCAATCCGGCGGTATCGAAGCGGATCCCGGTAAAAGTCTTGCCGATCAAATGGGCAAGAACCAGGCATTCGTAAAAGGTGACCTGCGCCTGCAAGTCGAAACACCGTGGTACGCCCGGACGACCCCAGACATCGAACGGCTACTTTCCCGACCGGGTCTGTACACCTTGAAAAGGGAATTGCGGGAAACCTTTCTGGTTCATCGCAGCCGCGCCAATGCGATCGTGCGCACCGATATCCACTTCGAATCCAACCGCGTTTTCATCGAGCGCCCCGAATGGCCCAGCGTCCATGAAAAGCGCTTCGCCAGTATCAAGGCGCTGCTCAAGGCGCTTGATGAGCGAGGCATGAAACTGGCGGGTTGGTCCAGACCGTTGTAATCAGCCACTGAAAGCCAGAAACAGAAAAGCCGCGTGAAACATCGTTTCACGCGGCTTTTTGTTGGTCCTGACCTCAAGCCATCAGGGCTTGTGCAGGATCACTCCCACTCAATGGTCGCCGGCGGCTTGCTCGACACGTCGTAAGTGACGCGGGAGATGCCTTCGATTTCATTGATGATGCGGCCGCTGACAGTTTCCAGCAGCTCGTAAGGCAGGTGTGCCCAACGCGCGGTCATGAAGTCGATGGTTTCCACGGCACGCAGGGCCACGACCCAGGCGTAACGACGGCCATCGCCGACCACGCCAACCGATTTCACTGGCTGGAACACTACGAAGGCCTGGCTGACCTTGTGGTACCAGTCGGCCTTGCGCAGTTCTTCGATGAAGATGTGGTCGGCGCGACGCAGCAGGTCGGCGTATTCCTTCTTCACTTCACCAAGGATGCGCACGCCCAGGCCCGGGCCCGGGAACGGGTGACGGTAGACCATGTCGTACGGCAGGCCCAGTTCCAGGCCCAGACGACGGACTTCGTCCTTGAACAGTTCGCGCAGTGGCTCGACCAGTTTCAGGTTCATTTCTTCCGGCAGGCCGCCCACGTTGTGGTGCGACTTGATCACGTGGGCCTTGCCGCTTTTCGCGCCAGCCGACTCGATCACGTCCGGGTAGATAGTGCCCTGAGCCAGGTACTTGATGTTGTCCAGCTTGCAGGATTCGGCATCGAACACGTCGATGAAGGTGCGGCCAATGATCTTGCGCTTCTTCTCCGGATCGGCTTCGCCGGCCAGGTTGTTCAGGAACTGGTCTTCCGCGTTGGCGCGGATCACCTTGACGCCCATGTTCTCGGCGAACATGGCCATCACTTGCTCGCCTTCGTGCAGACGCAGCAGGCCGTTGTCGACGAAGACGCAGGTCAGTTGATCACCGATGGCCTTGTGCAGCAGCGCCGCAACCACCGAGGAGTCCACACCGCCGGACAGACCCAGCAGCACGTTGTCGGTACCGACTTGTGCGCGGATGTTGGCGATGGCGTCTTCGGCGATCTTCGACGGAGTCCACAGGGCTTCGCAGCCGCAGATGTCGAGAACGAAACGCGACAGGATGCGACCGCCCTGCTTGGTGTGGGTCACTTCCGGGTGGAACTGCACGCCGTAGTAAGCGCGCTCGTCGTTGAACATGCCAGCGATCGGGCAGCTCGGGGTGCTGGCCAGGATGTGGAAATCGCTTGGCATCTTGGTGACCTTGTCACCGTGGCTCATCCACACGTCGAGGCCGAACAGGCCGTCGGCGTCGATGTGGTCTTCGATGCCGTCGAGCAGGCGGCTCTTGCCCACCACGTCAACGCGGGCATAACCGAACTCACGCAGTTCGGAGCCTTCAACCTTGCCGCCCAGTTGCTCGGCCATGGTCTGCATGCCGTAGCAGATACCGAAGACCGGTACGCCCAGGTCGAATACCGCTTGCGGGCAGCGCGGGCTGTTGGCTTCGTGCACGGACTCGGGACCGCCGGCGAGGATCACGCCTTTTGGCGCAAATTCGCGGATCGCATCTTCGTCCATGTCGAACGGGTGCAGTTCGCAGTACACACCGATCTCGCGCACGCGGCGGGCGATCAGTTGGGTGTATTGCGAACCGAAGTCGAGGATCAGGATGCGGTGAGCGTGAATGTCGAGGGCCATGATTCAGTCTCGTCTAAGTAATTCAGAAACAGTCTTTGATTCAGAAACGACTCGGGGCTGAATAAAACAGCCCCGGTCATTTAACGTTTTGCTTGAAGCCTCAACCTACGCGGTAGTTTGGCGCTTCTTTGGTGATCTGCACGTCGTGGACGTGGGATTCGGCCATGCCGGCACCGGTGATCCGCACGAACTCGGGCTTGGTGCGCATTTCTTCGATGTTGGCGCTGCCGGTGTAACCCATCGAGGAACGCAGACCGCCCATCAACTGGTGAATGATCGCGCTCAGGGTGCCCTTGTAAGGAACACGGCCTTCGATACCTTCCGGAACGAGTTTCTCGGCGCCTGCCGAGGAGTCCTGGAAGTAACGGTCGGAGGAACCTTGAGCCTGGGACATGGCGCCCAGCGAACCCATGCCGCGATAAGCCTTGTACGAACGGCCCTGGAACAGTTCGATCTCGCCCGGTGCTTCTTCGGTACCGGCAAACATCGAGCCCATCATCACGCAGGAAGCACCGGCAACGATGGCCTTGGACAGGTCACCGGAGAAACGGATGCCGCCGTCGGCGATCAACGGAACGCCGGTGCCTTCGAGGGCAGCGGCAACGTTGGCGATGGCACTGATTTGCGGAACGCCGACACCGGCGACGATACGGGTGGTGCAGATCGAGCCAGGGCCGATACCGACCTTGACCGCGTCGGCGCCAGCTTCGGCCAGAGCCTTGGCGGCTGCGCCGGTGGCGATGTTGCCGCCGATCACCTGCACTTCAGGGAAATTCTCTTTGACCCAGCGAACGCGGTCGATCACGCCTTTGGAGTGACCATGAGCGGTGTCGACCACCACCACGTCCACGCCGGCATTGACCAGGGCGGCAACGCGGTCACCAGTGTCTTTACCGGTACCGACCGCAGCGCCGACGCGCAGACGACCTTGATCGTCCTTGCTGGCCAGCGGATAGGCCTTGGCTTTCTCGATGTCTTTGACGGTCATCATGCCTTTGAGGGCAAACTTGTCGTCGACGATCAGGACTTTTTCCAGGCGGTGCTTGTGCAGCAGCTCGCGGACTTCGTTCTTGTCGGCGCCTTCGCGAACAGTGACCAGACGCTCTTTGGGCGTCATCACTTCACGAACAGTGGCTTCCAGACGGGTTTCGAAACGCACGTCACGGGAAGTGACGATGCCGACCAGGTCGCCATCGTGCAGAACCGGAACGCCGGAAATGTTGTGCATGCGGGTCAGTTCGAACAGATCACGAACCGTGGCGTCAGCCTCGATGGTGATTGGGTCCTTGACCACACCGGCTTCGAACTTCTTGACCTTGCGAACTTCGGCAGCTTGCTGCTCGATGGTCATGTTCTTGTGGATAATGCCGATGCCACCTTCCTGAGCCATGGCGATTGCCAGACGGGCTTCAGTAACGGTGTCCATGGCGGCAGAAACCAGAGGAATGTTCAGCTCGATGCCACGGGTAAGGCGGGTCTTCAGACTGACTTCGTTAGGAAGCACCTCGGAATAACCGGGCACTAGGAGAATGTCGTCGAAGGTCAGAGCTTCTTGGCTGATACGCAGCATCGCGGGGGCTCCCGAGCGGGAAAATGGAAGCGCGCCATTATACTCAGACACCCTACCGGGCTCAATGTAAAACTTGTCTTATATCAATGTTGCTGATGTACGGGAAAAACGCCCCTCACAACTCGACCTTGACCCAGCTCACCGGTTGATCCAGCCAGTCGGCGAATTCGTCGATGAAACTCTGCTTGAAGCCCGCCTCCAGCCAGTTGTTGAAGATGAAACCGAGGTTGGAAAAACCGCACTCCTGCAAATACAGGAAACCGTTGATGTCGTCTTCATGCCCGCATTCAGGACAGGTGAAGTTGTCGGTGCGGCCCGGCATCCAGTCTTCCAGGCTTTCGAACAACGCTTCGCCGATCTCCTGACGGCATTCGGCGCACCCGGCTTCTCCGAGAAACCCCTTGGCCGGGGTATAGATGCAGCGCTTAGTGATGACCTCGAGACCGTTGATCGGCTCGCCAAACGGCAGCGCCTCGGGGTGCAGCACCACCGCACGGGCACCATCGGCGATGGCGTAGGCCATGCGATTGCCGGTACGTCCGCACGTGCTCAGCTCTTCCTTGACGATGTTCTTGCGCACCAGCCAGCGCAGGATCGCCCGGGCCCGGGGCTCGTGCACCGGCAGGTTGGAGATTTTCGGGACGATGATGCTTTGGGAGTTCATGATGCAAGCCTGCTGCGTCAAAGGATGTTCTGCGACAAACGCGGCCGGCAGCTTAATCCCTGACAAAATCCGGTCAAGTGCTTAAATAGCGGCCGATCAGAGCAATCCCGCTCGCCAGCACCAGCCAGGTCACCAACCGCACGAAGGCCTCGCGGGACAGGCGCATCGTCAAACGCCGCCCGATCCACAAGCCCAGCGCCATGGCTGGCAACAGGCACAGCGCCAGCATCAACAAGGGTAGCTCGGCATACACCCCGGCGATGGCGAACAGGCTCAAACGCACCACCGTGCTGCAACTGATCAGCGCACTTTGCGTGGCCCGGGCTGCGTCCTTGGGCAGTCGGCTGTTGAGGTAGATCGCATAAAGAAAGCCGCCACTGCCGAACAGCGCGCCGAACAGCCCGCCCACGGTGCCCATCGGCAACGCCCATACGGCGGACAACTGCGCCGGTCGCGCCTTGATCCACAAGCTGTAGATCGCGTACACGCTGATGAACAGCCCCATCAGCAGCAACAGCAGATCGGACTTGAGGTTAAGCAAGAAAATCACCCCCAGCGTGCAACCCACCGCCATGCACGGCAGCAGCCGCAGCAATTCCGCTTTCGCCACGTCACGCCGCGACGGCAGCAGATTGCCGAACGCCGCGACGAAATCCAGCAGCACCAGCAACGGCACGATCTTCGACAGCGGCATGAACAGGATCAGGATCGGCCCCGCCACCAGCGCCGTGCCGAAACCGGCAATCCCGAACACGATGTAGGCCAGCGCGATGGCCAGTCCGATCACCACCCAGCCCTGCGCACCCCACGACCATTCGCTCAACAACCCCGCCACGCTCATTCGCTCGCTTCCTTTATAAGCCTGCGATGACTTTAGCCAGCGCCGAGGGTTGCGACTAATATCTTCGAAACCGCCAAGCCATCTCAAAAAGGCATGCCTCGTGCTTTCAACCCGTCAATTGCGCTACTTCGTGGAAATCGCCGAGAGCGGCAGCTTCAGTGCCGCGGCCGAGCGCCTGTTCATTGCCCAGTCAGCGTTGAGCCGACAGATCAAGGACATGGAAACCCGCCTGCAAACGCCGCTGTTCGAACGCACCGCGCGCCAGCCCCGGCTCACCGCCGCTGGCGAAGCGTTCCTGCCCCGGGCGAGAAACCTGCTCAATGAACTGAACAAGGCCAGCACCCTGGCCACGGAAATTGGCCAAGGGCAGCGCGGCACTTTGCGCGTGTGTCACTCCAGCACCGTGCCGATAAGCGGCCGACTGTTGCGCGACATGAGCGCATATCTGCAGCAGCAACCCGGTGTTTCGCTGGACATCGGCACGCTCTCCTCGGAGGCACAACTTGAAGAACTGGCCGAGGGCCGGCTCGATATCGGTCTTCTGCGCCTACCGGTGCTGCGCCAGCGCGAGGGTGTTCAGGTTGTGCCGCTCTATACCGAACGCTTGCTGCTTGCCGTGCCGGCGGATCATCGACTGGCGTTGGCGGAGGCGGTCGATCTGGCGCAATTGAAGGACGAAGCGTTCATCTCCATCCCGCATCCGCAGCGCGGCGGGCTGAGTTATTTGTGCGCCGACCTGTGCATGCGTCACGGCTTCTTCCCCCAGGCTGCGCGGGTGATGTCGCGCAAGACCACGCAATTGCAATTGATCCAGGCCGGATTTGGCATCGCTCTTCTGCCGGAATCAATGCAGGACATCGCGCCCGCTGGTGTGAGATTTCTGCCGCTGAGCGGCGATTGCCAGAGCACTGTCGCCCTCGCATCTCGGCAAAATCCCACACCTCTGGTGCAACACTTCCTCCAGACATTCACCGGCGAATGCCTTTAAACTGCGCCCCATGATTAAAGATCCCTTTGCAAGACTCGGCCTCGACCGCGAAGTCCTGACCGTCAGCCAGCTCAACGGCCGCGCGCGAGTGTTGCTCGAAGACGTGTTCAGCAACATCTGGGTCGAAGGCGAAATCTCCAACCTCGCCCGCCCGGCGTCCGGCCACGTGTATTTCACGCTCAAGGACAGCGGCGCGCAGGTGCGTTGCGCACTGTTCCGCCAGAATGCCGCGCGGGTGCGTCAGGCGCTGAAGGACGGTCTGGCGGTCAAGGTGCGCGGCAAGGTCTCGCTGTTCGAAGGGCGTGGCGACTATCAGCTGATCCTCGACACCGTGGAGCCTGCCGGTGACGGTGCCCTGCGCCTGGCCTTCGATGCCTTGAAGGAAAAGTTAAGCGCCGAAGGCCTGTTCAGTGCCGAGCGCAAGGTGCCGCTGCCGGCACACCCGCAGCGCATCGGCATCATCAGTTCGCCGACCGGCGCCGTGATCCGCGACATCATCAGCGTGTTCCGCCGCCGCGCGCCGCAGGTGCAACTGACGTTGATTCCGACCGCCGTTCAGGGCCGAGAAGCCACCGCACAGATCGTCCGCGCCCTGAAACTGGCGGATGCCCGTGGTTTCGACGCGCTGATCCTGGCTCGCGGCGGCGGCTCGCTGGAAGACCTCTGGTGCTTCAATGAAGAAGCCGTGGCCCGGGCGGTCGATGCCTGTGTTACGCCAATCGTGAGTGCGGTCGGCCATGAAACCGATGTGTCGATCAGCGACTTCGTGGCGGATGTGCGCGCACCGACGCCGTCCGCTGCTGCTGAACTGCTTGCCCCGGATTCCAGCCACCTGATCCGGCAGGTCGAAAGCCTGCATCGCCGACTGGTGATGCGCATGCGTGATCGCCTGATGCGCGATCGCCTGCGCCTTGAAGGCATGACCCGCCGCCTGCGCCATCCCGGCGAGCGTCTGCGCCAGCAGGCACAACGTCTGGATGATCTGGACATGCGCATGCGCCGAGCGTTCGAGCGCCAGCTCAATACCCGCCGCGAACGCCTGATCCGCCTGGAAACCCGTCTCGCCGGGCAACATCCGGGACGCCAACTGGCCCTGTTGCGCCAGCGCCTCGACAGCCTCGCTGAACGCTTGCCACGTGCCATGAACGAAGGTTTGAAACGCCGCCGTTTACAACTGCAAAGCCAGATGCAGACCCTGCACGTGGTCAGCCCGCTGGCGACCCTCGGCCGTGGCTACAGCATTCTGCTGGATGAGCGTGGCAACGCGATCCGCAACGCCGCGCAGACCCACACCGGCCAGCGCCTCAAGGCCAGACTGGGCGAAGGCGAACTGCAAGTGCGCGTCGAGGACAATCACCTGACGCCTGTCACTCTCTCTTTACTGGACTGATCCATGCCGCGTTTTCTCGCTCCGCTGCTGTTGCTCTGCCTGACCTTCAACGCCCACGCCGACAGTTACATCACCCGCCTGCTGAACAAACCGGTGCCGGGCGGCGTGGCTGTCGTCGATCTTGGGACCGCTGCGCAAGCGCCGAAAGCCACGTATCAGGGCAAACCGGTGCTGGTGGTCAAGGAACAGAACAACTGGCTGGCGATTGTCGGCGTTCCGTTGACCGTCAAACCCGGCGTTCAGCAGATCAGCAGTGGCGGCCGCAACCTCAACTTCAATGTCGGTAACAAGAAATACCCGGAACAGCACATCACCCTGAAGAACACCCAGCAGGTCAATCCGAACCCGGCCAACCTCAAGCGCATCGAGGGCGAACTGGCCGAGCAGATCAAGGCCTACCGCAGTTTCAGTCCGAATACGCCGAGCAATCTGCTGCTGGACAAACCGGTCAACGGGCCGCTGTCGAGCAAGTTCGGCGTGCGCCGTTTCTTCAACGGTGAAGAGCGCAATCCGCACGCAGGTCTGGACTTCGCGGTGCCGGCCGGCACGCCGATCAAGACCCCGGCAGCCGGCAAGGTAATCCTGATCGGCAACTACTTCTTCAATGGCAACACTGTGTTCGTCGACCACGGCCAGGGCTTTATCAGCATGTTCTGTCACATGTCGAAGATTGATGTGCAGAACGGCCAACAACTGGCACGCGGTGCAGTGGTTGGCAAGGTGGGGGCCACAGGTCGGGCGACCGGGCCGCACATGCACTGGAACGTCAGCCTGAACGACGCGCGGGTCGATCCGGCGATTTTCATTGGGGCTTTCCAGCCTTGATTTCAGGCTGAAGCCCTTCCAGCAGGGATTGCGCACGACGAATGGTCCGCGCAATCCCCACCAACAATTAGTGCCATATCAAGAATAAAATCTCGGAAAAAACCGCTTTCCGGGTATTCCTCTCAATTTTTTTCGACTGCTTGCCATCCTCATCCCCCGCGGTTAGGGTTGAAGGCATGAAAACCTCTCACACCCTCATTCAGCTTCGCCAGCACCGCAGCCTGTGCCTTGTCAGCGCACGACTGCCGGGCTGAATCGCTGCGCCTCGTCCCACGCTTTTCCAAGAACGTTCGTTCCACCGGCAGGCCGCCTCTTTTCGGCCCAGACAATAAGGAATTTCCCGATGAGCATGCTCAAAGACCCGTCTTCGAAATACCGCGCGTTTCCTGTGATCAACCTGCCGGATCGCACCTGGCCGTCGAAGACCATCGATGCCGCGCCGATCTGGTGCAGCTCCGACCTGCGTGACGGCAACCAGTCGTTGATCGAGCCAATGGACGCGGTGAAAAAGCTGCGCTTCTGGAAAACCCTGGTGCAGGTGGGCGTGAAGGAAATCGAAGCCTCGTTCCCGGCCGCTTCGCAAACCGACTTCGACTTCGTGCGCACTCTGATCGAAGACGGCCACATCCCGGACGACACCACTATTCAAGTGCTGACCCAGGGCCGTGAAGACCTGATCGAGCGCACCTTTGAATCCCTGCGCGGGGCGAAGAAAGCCATCGTTCACCTGTACAACGCCACCTCCCCTTCTTTCCGTCGCATCGTGTTCAACCAGGACAAGGACGGGATCAAGGCCATCGCCGTGAACGCCGCCAAGCTGTTCGTCAAATACGCAGCCATGCAGCCGGACACCGAGTGGACCTTCGAGTACTCGCCGGAAACCTTCAGCGCCACCGAGCTGGAATTCGCCAAGGAAGTCTGTGACGCGGTGATCGAGGTCTGGAACCCGACGCCTGAGCACAAGATCATCCTCAACCTGCCGGCCACCGTTGAATGCGCGACGCCGAACGTCTACGCCGACCAGATCGAGTGGTTCCACCGCAACATCAACCGTCGTGACAGCGTGATCATCAGCCTGCACACCCACAACGACCGTGGCACCGGCGTGGCCGCCACCGAGTTGGGCCTGATGGCCGGCGCCGACCGCGTCGAAGGTTGCCTGTTCGGCAACGGCGAGCGCACCGGCAACGTCGACCTCGTCACCGTGGCACTGAACATGTACACCCAGGGCCTCGACCCGCAACTGGACTTCTCCGACATCGACGGCGTGCGCAAGGTCGTCGAAGAGTGCAACCAGATCCAGGTTCACCCGCGTCACCCATACGTCGGCGACCTGGTCCACACCGCGTTCTCCGGCTCCCACCAGGACGCGATCCGCAAGGGCTTCGCCCAGCAGAAATCCGACGCACTGTGGGAAGTACCGTACCTGCCGATCGACCCGGCCGACATCGGCCGCAGCTACGAGGCGGTGATCCGCGTCAACAGCCAGTCGGGCAAGGGTGGCATCGCCTACTTGCTGGAACAGGAATACGGCATCAGCCTGCCACGTCGCATGCAGATCGAATTCAGCCAGGTCGTGCAGCGTGAAACCGATCGCCTGGGCCTGGAGATGACCGCGCAGCAAATCCACGCGCTGCTGCACAGCGAATACCTGCAAGCCAACACCCCTTACGCGCTGGTCAGCCATCGTCTGCAGGAAGAAAACGGCAACAGCGCCGTCGAAGTGGAAGTGGCGAGCAAGGGTCAGGGCGAAACCAACCTGCACTGGCGCGGCAAGGGCAACGGCGCGCTGGAAGCGCTGGTGGCCGGTCTGCCGATTCCGGTGGAGATCATGGATTACAACGAACACGCCATCGGCGCGGGCACCAACGCCAAGGCGGCGGCCTACATCGAACTGCGTGTGAACGGCGAACGTGCGGTGCACGGCGTGGGCATCGATGAAAACATCACCACCGCCAGCTTCAAGGCCCTGTTCAGCGCGCTGAATCGCTCGCTGAGCCAGCCGGAAGCCAAAGCGGCGTAACTGACCGCTGCAATGAAAAAGGCCCCGGAGTGCGAACTCCGGGGCCTTTTTTTCCTGCCACTTTCTGATCGTTCCCACGCTCTGCGTGGGAATGCAGCTCGTGACGCTCTGCGTCCCTTGAGGCATTCCCACGCGGACGGTTCGACACCTCGAAGTGGGAACGATCTAGGCGACTTGGGCTATTAAGTGAACTCGAAGGTGTCCGCGTCAAGATTCGCCGGAAACCGCTCGCGGTAAGCCGCCAGCGAGGCCGCTTCCAGAACCACCTTGAACACTCCGTCAGCCTCCCCCGCCGCGAGCAACGTCTCGCCCTGGAAGTCCAGCACCTGACTATCGCCGGTGTAAGCGAAACCCTTGCCATCGGTGCCAACGCGATTGACCGCCGCTACATAGCACAGGTTTTCGATCGCCCGGGCCGGCAGCAACCGGTTCCAGTGCTGACGCCGCGCACCCGGCCAGTTGGCGGTGTACAGCAGCAGGTCGGTGTCCTGCGCATCACGGCTCCACACCGGGAAGCGCAGGTCGTAGCAGATCAGCGGACGCACCCGCCAGCCCTTGAGCTCGAACTGCACCTGGCGCTCGCCGGGGGTGTAGTGGTTGTGCTCGCCGGCCATGCGGAACAGGTGACGCTTGTCGTAATGCAGCACTTCGCCGTCCGGCCGCGCCCACAACAAACGGTTGCGGTGGCTGCCGTCGGCGGCCTGGATGATCACGCTGCCGGTGACGACCGCGTTCAGTTTCGCCGCCTGGATCCGCAGCCATTTGCTGGTCGGGCCGTTTTCGGCTTCGGCCAGGGTTTCGGACTCCATGGAGAATCCGGTGGTGAACATCTCCGGCAGGATGATCAGATCCGCACCGCGCGCCTGCTCCAGCAAGGCGTCGAAATGCTCGAGATTGGCCTGACGATCATGCCAGGCCAGACTGGTCTGGATCAGCGCCAGATTGAGATCGGGCAACGCACTCAGATCACGCATAGTTTGGCCGCCGCTTCCCGCAGCGTCTCCTCACGTTTGGCAAAGCACAGGCGCACCAGGCGCTGGCCTTCAGGTGGATTCTGGTAGAACACCGACACCGGAATACTCGCCACACCATGCTCGCGGGTCATCCACATCGCCATCTCGACATCGTTCAGGTCAGGGCGAATCTGCGAGTAATCGACCAGTTGGAAATAAGTGCCGGTGACCCGGGTGAAGCTGAATCGCGACGGCGCCAGCAGATCACAGAACAGATCGCGCTTGGCCTGATAGAAGCCCGGCAGCTCTTCGACGTGTTCCGGATGCTCGGCCATGTAATCGGCCAAAGCAAACTGCAACGGGGTCACGCCGCAGAAACTGACGTACTGGTGCACCTTGCGCAGCTCCGCCGTCAGGGCCGGCGGAGCCACAACGTAACCGGTTTTCCAGCCGGTGACGTGATAGGTCTTGCCGAACGAGCTGACCACGAAGGCGCGCTGATACAGCTCTTCATGGGCCAGCACGCTGACGTGCGGCACGCCGTCGAATACCAGGTGTTCGTAGACTTCGTCGCTGATCACGTAGATGTCGCGATCACGGATCAACGCTGCCAGTTGATCCAGCTCGGCACGGCTGATCAATGCACCGCTTGGATTATGCGGGGTGTTGAGGATGATCATCCGCGTGCGCGGGCTCAGGGCTGCGCTGAGTCTGTCGAAGTCGATGGAGAAATCTTTCAGGCCCAACTGCACATGCACGCAGCGCCCGCCGGCCAGCTCTACTGCAGGCTCGTAGCTGTCGTAAGCCGGGTCGAACACGATGACTTCGTCGCCGCTGTGGATAACCGCCTGGATCGCACAGAAGATTGCCTGGGTCGCGCCCGGGGTCACGGTCACTTCGTTATCGACATCGACATTGGCGCCATAACTGCGGGCGATTTTCGCCGCGATCTGCTGACGCAGCGCCGGCAGGCCGGTCATGGGTGAATACTGGTTATGGCCACTGGCAATGTGTCGACCAACCGCGTCGCGCAGTGCCTGCGGGCCGTCGAAATCGGGAAAACCCTGGGAAAGGTTGATCGCTCCGGTCTGCGCCGCGAGCTGAGACATCTGCGTGAAAATAGTGATGCCGACATTCGGCAGCTTGCTGGTGATCATCGGGAGCCCCTTGCAGGTGAGCTGCAAGTTTCAAGCTGCAAGCGACAAGTTTCAAGCATCAATCCATCGCCCACAAAAAAGGGCTCTGAACAGAGCCCTTCTTTACTTCCACGCTTTAACTTGAAGCTTGCAGCTCGAAACCCGCAGCTGCTCTTTTTACTTCTTGTCGCGACGCTTCTTGCTAGCCTTCTTGTTGTGCGACATCAAGCGACGCTTCTTGTTGACCTGGCGGTCGGTCAGCGTGTTCTTGTTGCCTTCGTACGGGTTCTCGCCGCCCTTGAACTCGATACGGATCGGCGTACCGACCAGTTTGAGCACACGGCGGTAAGTGTTTTCCAGATAGCGCACGTACGACTTCGGCACTTTCTCGATCTGGTTGCCGTGGATCACGATGATCGGCGGGTTCGCACCACCCAGGTGAGCGTAACGCAGCTTGATCCGGCGGCTGTTGACCATCGGCGGCTGGTGCTCGCTGACCGCGTCTTCGAGAATCTGCGTCAGGCGGCTGGTCGGCCAGCGGGTGACCGCGGACTTGAACGAGTTCTGCACCGAGGCGTAAAGGTTGCCCACGCCGGTACCGTGCAGTGCCGAGATGAAGTGGATATCGGCGAAGTCAACGAAGAACAACCGACGCTGCAGCTCGACCTTCACGAAGTCACGCTCGCTCGGCGTCATGCCGTCCCACTTGTTGATCGCGATCACCAGCGCACGACCTGCTTCAAGGGCGAAGCCCAGCAGGTTGAGGTCGTGATCGACCACGCCTTCGCGGGCGTCCATCACGAAGATCACCACGTTGGCGTCTTTGATCGCCTGCAGGGTTTTGACCACGGAGAATTTTTCGACTTCTTCGTGGATCTTGCCGCGCTTGCGCACACCGGCGGTGTCGATCAGCGTGTACTTCTCGTCGTTACGCTCGAACGGGATGTAGATACTGTCGCGGGTAGTGCCGGGCTGGTCATAGACGATAACCCGGTCTTCACCGAGCATGCGGTTGACCAGGGTCGACTTGCCGACGTTCGGACGGCCGATGATGGCGATCTTGATCCCGTCTTTTTCGCTCGGGCCAGGAATGCGCTTGGCTTCCTCGCCTTCGGCGACCACTTCTTCCTCTTCACCTTCGGCCGGTTCGTCATCATCGCGCGGGAAGTCGCTCAGGGCGGCTTCCAGCAATTGCGTGATGCCGCGACCGTGGGCGCCGGCGATCGGGATCGCGTGGCCCATGCCCAGCGGGGCGAATTCGGCGCGGGCCATTTCCGGGTCGATGTTGTCGACCTTGTTGGCAACCACGTGGGAACGCTTGTTACGTTTGCGCAAGTGTTCGGCGATCATCTGGTCGGCGGCGGTGAAACCGGCCTTGGCATCTACCAGGAACAGAACGACATCCGCTTCTTCGATGGCCAGCAGCGACTGCTCGGCCATTTTTTCGTCCATACCATGCTCGTCACCGGAGATACCGCCGGTGTCGATCAGAATGTAGGAACGCCCTTGCCACTTGGCCTCACCGTACTGGCGATCACGGGTCAGACCGGACAAGTCGCCGACGATGGCGTCGCGAGTCCTGGTCAGGCGGTTGAACAAGGTGGACTTGCCGACGTTCGGTCGGCCCACCAGGGCGATTACGGGAACCATGCGGCTCTCCACTTCGTTATTTCAGAAAATACAAAAGCCGCTGCGAGGCAGCGGCTGGTGCTCGGGGCAACACCCGTGGGTGCTGCAAACCCTGCAGAAGCAAGGCCGCCTGGGGAGTTAACCCCAAGCATAGTTGTTACTTGATGGTCAGGGCTTCCAGTTTGCCACTGTTGCCATACACATAAATCGTGTCGCCCACCACCAGCGGACGGGCACGCAGGCCGTCGCTGTCGATGCGCTCGCGGCCGACGAAACGACCGTCCACCTGACTCAGCAGGTGCAGGTAACCTTCCAGGTCACCGACTGCAACGTAGCTGGAGAACACTTCCGGCGCCGACAGTTGACGACGGGCCAGCGAGTCGTTGCTCCACAGTGCTGTGGTGGAACGCTCGTCGACGCCTTCAACGGTACCCGACGACAGGCTTACGTAGACGTTGCCGAAACCCTGGGCAACACCGGCGTAGCTCGACGCGTCGCGCTGCCAGAGCTGACGGCCGCTTTCCAGATCCAGTGCCGCAACGCGACCCTGATAGCTGGCGACGTACAGGGTACCGCCGGACAACAGCAGACCGCCGTCGATGTCGACCACGCGCTCCAGTTCCGAACGACCTTGTGGAATCGCGATCCGCTGTTCCCAGACCGGCACGCCGTTGGAAATGTCGAGAGCGACCACTTTACCGGTCGACAGGCCCGCCACCGCGAGGCGGTTGGTGACGATCGGTGCGCTGGTGCCGCGCAGGGTCAGTACGGCCGGCGTGCTGTCATACACCCAACGCTGATTGCCGGTGGACGCGTCCAGACCGATCAGACGATCGTCCTGGGTCTGTACCACCACCACGTCACCGTTGTTGGCCGGTGGCGCGAGGACTTCGCTGTTGACGCGCGAGCGCCACTTCTCTTCACCGTTGATGGCGTCGAGGGCAACGACTTCACCGCGCAGGGTGCCGACCATGACCAGACCGTAACCCACGCCAACGGCGCCGGACACAGGCAGTTCAAGGTCTTTCTTCCATTTCACGTCGCCGTTGCCGCGATCCAGGCCCATCACGATACCGGTCACGTCGGCTGCGTAGATGGTGTCACCGTCGATCGCCGGTACCAGCATGTTGTACGTTTCGCCCTGACCGTCACCGATCGAGCGGCTCCACTGCTTGTGCAGGACCACTTCTTCTTTGAAGTCGGTCAGCTCGGCCGGTGGCAGTTCTTTTTTGCTGTTGCTGCTGCAACCCGCGGCCAGAATGGCCAGAGCCAGCAATGCTGCATGCTTCCAACGGATCACGTCACGCATCCCCTTTGGCCAGGTCGTCCAGCTTGATTTGAAGGCCACCGACCGCCGCTTCATCCGACAGTGCCGCCTTGGCTTTTTGATACGCCGCGTTCGCTTCGTCGGTACGGCCCAGCTGTACCAGCAGGTCGCCCTTGAGTTCTTCGCGAGTGGCCAGGAACGACTTGTCGGCATCGCCTTCGAGCAGTTTCAGGGCTTCGTCGGCCTTGTTCTGTGCGCCCAGTACCTGCGCCAGACGCTGACGGGCGATTTCGCCCAGCGCCGGGTTGGCCGGTTTGGCAACGATGGCCTTGAGTTCGGTCGCCGCGTCGTCCAGCTTGCCGCTGTCGACCGCGACCTTGGCCACGAACAGGCTGCCGTACTGCGCGTAGGCAGAACCGCCGAATTCGCTGTTGAGCTTGCCGGCCAGATCCGCAACACGCGCGGCGTCAGGCTTGCCATCCGGGGTCAGCGTGGTTTCCAGCAATTGCTGATAGAGCACCGAGGCGCCTTGCGACTGGTTGCTCTGATACTTGTGATAAGCCTGCCAGCCGAACACGATGACCAGCGCCAACAGGCCGCCGGTGACCAGAGGTTTGCCGTTGCGTGTCCACCAGTCCTTCAAATCCGCCAACTGTTCGTCTTCGGTACTCGACACCCCAATACTCCTTAATCGCTAAATCGGCTGTTTGGACAGCTTCAACCCTGCACGACGCAGGTGGCCAGGTGTGCAGCGAGCGCATCCCAGGCAATGCTTTGTTGTTCGCCCTGGCCACGCAGGGGTTTGAAACCTACCACTTGCTGGGCCATTTCGTCGTCACCGAGGATCAGTGCGTACAGCGCACCGCTCTTGTCGGCTTTCTTGAACTGGCTCTTGAAGCTGCCAGCGCCGGCATTGACTTGCAGGCGCAGGTTGGGCAGTTGGTCGCGTACACGCTCGGCCAGGGCCAGACCGGCCAGCTCTGCTTCTTCGCCGAAGGCGCAGAGATAGACGTCGACCTGACGGGAGATTTCTTCCGGGATCTGCTGCAGGGTTTCCAGCAGCAGCACCAGACGCTCGATACCCATGGCGAAACCGACGCCCGGGGTCGGCTTGCCGCCCATCTGCTCGACCAGACCGTCATAGCGCCCACCCGCGCAGACAGTGCCCTGGGCGCCGAGCTTGTCGGTGACCCATTCGAATACGGTTTTGCTGTAGTAATCCAGACCACGCACCAGCTTCGGGTTGAGCACGTAAGGAATGCCGACGGCATCCAGACGGGCCTTTAGCCCTTCGAAGTGGGCACGGGATTCGTCATCCAGGTAATCCGCCATTTTCGGCGCATCGACCAGCACGGCCTGGGTGTCGGCATTTTTGGTGTCGAGCACGCGCAGCGGGTTGGTTTTCAGGCGACGCTGGCTGTCTTCGTCCAGTTTGTCGTGGTGCGCCGAGAGGTACTCGACCAGCGCTTCACGATAACGGCCGCGGGACTCGCTGGTGCCGAGGCTGTTGAGTTCGAGCTTGACCGCATCGCGAATGCCCAGCTCGCCCCACAGGCGCCAGGTCATGATGATCAGTTCGGCGTCGATGTCCGGACCGTCGAGGTTGAACACCTCCAGACCGATCTGGTGGAACTGGCGATAACGGCCTTTCTGTGGACGCTCGTGACGGAACATCGGGCCGATGTACCAGAGCTTCTGCACCTGGCCACCGCCGGTGATGCCGTGCTCGAGCACCGCACGCACGCACGCGGCCGTGCCTTCCGGACGCAGGGTCAGGGAGTCGCCGTTGCGGTCTTCGAAGGTGTACATCTCTTTTTCGACGATGTCGGTCACTTCACCGATCGAGCGCTTGAACAGCTCGGTGAACTCGACGATCGGCATGCGGATCTGCTTGTAACCGTAGTTATCCAGCAGACGCGAAACGGTGCCTTCGAAATAACGCCATACCGGCGTCTGTTCCGGCAGGATGTCGTTCATGCCACGAATGGCTTGCAGAGACTTGCTCACAGAATTTCCTTAATTCGTTCGATCAGCCGCGCGCGATAACCGCTGCGTCAGCTTCGACCTTCTCGGCCGCTTTCTCGCGGATCAGCTTTTCCAGCTCGTCCACCAGATTGTCATTCGTCAGTTTCTGCGACGGCTTGCCGTCGATGTAAATCAGGTTTGGCGTGCCGCCGGTCAAGCCGATATGGGCTTCCTTGGCTTCGCCGGGGCCGTTGACCACGCAACCGATCACCGCGACATCCAGCGGCACCAGCAGGTCTTCAAGGCGCCCTTCCAGCTCGTTCATGGTCTTGACCACATCGAAGTTCTGCCGCGAGCAGCTCGGGCAGGCGATGAAGTTGATGCCACGGGAACGCAGATGCAAAGACTTGAGAATGTCGTAACCGACCTTCACTTCCTCGACCGGGTCGGCCGCCAGCGAGATGCGGATAGTATCGCCAATCCCCTCGGCGAGCAGCATACCTAGGCCCACGGCGGATTTCACTGTACCGGAGCGCAATCCGCCGGCTTCGGTGATGCCCAGGTGCAGCGGCTGGACGATTTCCTTGGCCAGCAGACGGTAGGCTTCAACGGCCATGAACACGTCGGAAGCCTTCACGCTGACCTTGAAGTCCTGGAAATTCAGGCGTTCGAGGTGTTCGACGTGACGCAGGGCGGACTCGACCAGCGCGGCCGGGGTCGGCTCGCCGTATTTCTTTTGCAGGTCTTTTTCCAGGGAACCGGCGTTGACGCCGATGCGGATCGGGATCCCGCGGTCACGGGCGGCATCGACCACCGCACGCACGCGGTCTTCGCGACCGATGTTGCCCGGGTTGATGCGCAGGCAGTCCACACCCAGTTCGGCCACGCGCAAAGCGATCTTGTAGTCGAAATGGATGTCGGCAACCAACGGCACCTTGACCAGTTGCTTGATCTTGCCGAACGCCTCGGCGGCGTCCATGTCCGGTACCGACACGCGGACGATGTCGACGCCGGCGGCTTCCAGACGGTTGATCTGTGCGACGGTGGCAGCGACGTCATTGGTGTCGCTGTTGGTCATGCTCTGCACAGCGATAGGGGCATCGCCGCCCACAGGCACGTTACCGACCCAGATCTTGCGCGATTCGCGACGTTTGATTGGAGATTCGCCGTGCATGACTTATTGACCCAACTTCAGGCGAGCGGTCTCGCCACTGGTGAACGGAGCGACATCGACCGGCTGGCCGTTGTAGCTGACCTGCGCGCCACGGGCAACGCCCAGACGCACGGCAAACGGAGGCTTGCCGACGACAGACAGGCTGTCGCCCTTACGCTTGAGGCCGCTGTACAGCACTTTGCCGCTGCCATCGGTCACTTGAGTCCAGCAATCGGCGATGAACTGCACTTGAACCTGGCCTTGACCTGCGGCCGGAACAACGGGCGCTGTCGGCGCGGGTGCAGCGACGGCCGGGGCTGCCGGGGCAGTGACGGTCGGTGCAGGCGTGGCCGGAGCGGCTGGCGCAGGATTCGCTGGAGCAGCAACCACAGGCGCTGGCGTATGAGCCGGTGCAGCCGGAGTAGCGGCTGGCGCAGCAGGTGCCGGAGCAACCGGTGCGGTGGCTGGAGCCGTGGCCTCGGTCTCGGCGCCGGTCGATTCAGCCGTGGATTCCGATTGAGGCAGTGCCAGAGCGGTCGAGCCCTCGGCTTCGCCTTCCGCGACGGCCTGGTCTTCCGGCTCGTCGAGCGGATGAATCTGGGTGGTGCCGTCGGCGCCTTCGACTTCGACGTGCTCCGGTGCCAGGCCAATCAGGTCCTTGGTGCGCTGCGAAGTCTGATCCTGCCACCAGACGAATCCACCGCCGATGACCGCAATCAGCAGCAACAGGCTGACGATACGCAAAATGGTGTGGGAAACCCGTACCGGCTCTTCGATACGGCCCAGAGCGTGGACGTTGCTGCCCTGGGAATCGGTGCCGGTAGACTGATCGAATTGCTGGACCAGAACGGTCTGATCCATGCCGAGCAATTTGGCGTAGGCGCGAATGTAACCGCGAGCGAAGGTATGCCCGGGCAACTTGTCGAATGCGCCGGCTTCAAGATTGCTCAGGGAAGTCACGGTGAGGTTGAGCTTGAGGGCCACTTCGGCCAGCGACCAGCCATTGCTTTCGCGGGCCTGGCGCAGGGTCTCACCGGGGTTAACGCGATTCGCTGCTACAACTTCGGGATGCGCCGCTTTCATCATTGCTCCGACAGGTATTGCTGATATTCCGGCGTACCGGGATAGAGTCGTTTTAATTGCAGGCCCGCACTGGCGGCCTTGTCGCGATCTTCAAATACTTTTGCCAACCGAACGGCGAGCAACAGACTACGTGCATTTTGCTCGGAGAGCTGGCTGAAACGGTCGTAATAGTCACGCGCGGGCACATAATGCCTGTCTTCGAATGACAACTCAGCCATTTCCAGCAATGCCCGTGGCTGCTGACGGTTCAAACGCAGCGCTTTTTCCAGCTGCTGCTGCGCCAGATCACGCTGCCCAAGCTTCGCCGCCGTCATGCCGAGGTTCTCGAACACCCGCGAACGCTCAGGATACAGGGTATCGGCGGCCGCCTGTTCAAAACGCTCGTAGGCTTCCTTGTAACGCTGTTCTTCGTAGAGAAAACTGCCGTAGTTGTTAAGGATGCGCGCATCGGCGGGACGGGAGGACAAGGCTTTGCGGAAGTGTTCGTCAGCAAGCGCAGGTTCCATTTCAGCCTGGAACACCAGCCCCAGCGCGGCATTGGCGTCGGGATCCGAACCGTCCAGCTCCAGGGCCTTCTTCAGTGGAACCTTGGCCCGCTCGGTCATGCCCTGCTGCAAGTATCCCAGCCCCAGCTGCACGTAGGCAGCCCGCGCTTCGTCACGGCCCTTGCTGGTCTTCATCGGGTTGTAATCACCCGACAGGACACAACCAGCACACAGGCTGGCCAACAGCAACAGCAGCGCAAAGCGCAGGGACATAGAGATCCTCTCTTAGTTAGTGTTCGCGGCGTTCTGTGCCAGATCGCTGTCGGCGCTCAATTCGCGGACGGCGATGTAACGTTCGCTGCGACGGGTGCGATCCAGCACCTGCCCTACCAATTGACCACAAGCCGCGTCGATGTCTTCACCACGGGTGGTGCGCACGGTGACGTTGAAACCGGCCTGGTGAAGCTGATCCTGGAACCGGCGGATGGCGTTGTTGCTCGGCCGCTCGTACCCGGAATGCGGGAACGGGTTGAACGGAATCAGGTTGATCTTGCATGGAATGTTCTTCAGCAGCTCGATCATTTCCACGGCGTGTTCAAGCTTGTCGTTGACGTCCTTGAGCAAGGTGTACTCGATGGTCAGCACGCGCTTCTCGCCCAGTTCGGACATGTAGCGCTGGCACGACTCGAGCAGCATCTTAAGCGGATATTTCTTGTTGATCGGCACCAATTGGTTACGCAATGCGTCATTCGGTGCGTGCAGGGACAACGCCAGGGATACGTCGATGTGCTTGGCCAGCTCATCGATCATCGGCACCACACCCGACGTGGACAGGGTCACGCGGCGCTTGGAGATCCCGTAGCCCAGGTCATCCATCATCAGATGCATGGCGGCCACGACGTTGTCGAAGTTCAGCAGCGGTTCGCCCATGCCCATCATCACCACGTTGGTGATGGCGCGGTCGATGGTAGCCGGAACACTGCCGAAGGATTTGTTGGCAATCCACACCTGACCGATGACTTCGGCGGCGGTGAGGTTGCTGTTGAAGCCTTGCTTGCCGGTGGAGCAGAAACTGCAGTCCAGGGCACAGCCTGCCTGGGACGAAACGCACAGAGTGCCGCGTTTGCCCTGGGGAATGTAAACGGTCTCGACGCAGCTGCCGGACGCCACGCGCACCACCCACTTGCGGGTGCCGTCGCTGGAAATGTCCTCGCTGACCACTTCGGGACCACGGACCTCAGCAACAGCCTTGAGCTTTTCGCGCAAGGCCTTGCTGACGTTCGTCATGGCGTCGAAATCATCGACGCCAAAGTGGTGAATCCATTTCATTACCTGACCGGCACGGAAACGCTTCTCCCCGATTGAGTCGAAGAATTTTTCCATTTCCGGCTGGGTCAGACCCAGCAGGTTGGTTTTAACAGTCGATGTCGTCATGGATTCACCTTCACTCTTAAGCCAATGCTTAGCGAGTGGTTACTTCAGTAGCTGCGAAGAAGTAAGCGATTTCGCGAGCAGCAGCGGCTTCGGAGTCCGAACCGTGAACGGCGTTGGCGTCGATCGATTCAGCGAAGTCAGCACGGATGGTGCCTGGAGCAGCTTCTTTAGGGTTGGTAGCGCCCATCAGCTCACGGTTGCGAGCGATGGCGTTTTCGCCTTCCAGAACCTGAACAACAACAGGACCCGAAGTCATGAAGGCAACCAGGTCGCCGAAGAAACCACGAGCGCTGTGCTCAGCGTAGAAGCCTTCGGCTTCGGCTTTGGACAGTTGCTTCAGTTTCGAAGCTACAACGCGCAGGCCGGCTTTTTCGAAACGAGTGGTGATCTCGCCGATCACGTTTTTAGCAACGGCGTCAGGCTTGATGATGGAGAAAGTACGTTGAACAGCCATGGTGTAACTCCAGAAACGGTAATTTGCGAAAAATTAAACCCGCGAATTATACGCGGGTTCTTGGGTATTGCCTAACCTGCGAGGACGATCAGTCTATTTCATCATTCCAGAGCTGCTGAACCGCTTCCAACACCTTCTCGCCGACACGGCCAGAGTTGTTGTCGAAGTCAGGCAGCTCCATGATCCATCGCTGCAGGTCGACGAAATTGACAGAAAACGGATCTACACCCGGCTTGGCTTCCGCCAGCTCTTCTGCAATACGTTGAACATCATTCCAACCGTAGCTCATGACAGTCTTACCAGTCAGTGCGGCGCTTCGGCCGCATGGTTAAGCGAATATTTCGGAATTTCTACGGTGATGTCTTCTTCACCGACGATCGCCTGACAAGCCAGGCGCGACTGGGCTTCCAGACCCCAGGCACGATCAAGGAAATCTTCCTCCAACTCGTCAGCTTCTTCCAGCGAGTCAAAACCCTCGCGGATGATGCAGTGACAAGTGGTGCAGGCGCAGACGCCGCCGCAGGCGCTTTCCATCTCGATGTGGTGTTCGTGAGCCAGTTCGAGGATCGACGTGCCAGGCGCAGCGTCAACGACCATGCCTTCAGGGCAGAACTTCTCGTGGGGCAGAAAAATGACCTGCGGCATCAGATATCCTCGATTTCATTCAGATTGCGCCCCGACAGAGCGGCTTTCACCGTCTGATCCATACGACGGGCTGCAAAAGCATCGGTCACTTGCGACAGACGCTTGGTCTGCTGCTCGATGGCGTAGCCATCGGTGCCTTTCATCAGTTCGGTCAGTTCCTGCACCTGCAGATCGATGACCATGCGCTCTTCGGCGTCGAGCAAACGCTCGCCATCCGCCTCAAGAGCGCCCTGCACCGCTTCGATCAGGCGCTGAGCATCGACTTGCTGCTCGCGAAGAACGCGGGCGACCTTGTCGTCATTGGCGTGCTGGAACGAATCTTTCAGCATCTTGGCGATTTCGCCGTCGGTCAGGCCATAGGACGGCTTGACCTGAATGCTTGCCTCGACGCCCGAACCCAGTTCACGGGCAGAGACGCTGAGCAAGCCGTCGGCATCGACCTGGAAGGTCACGCGAATTTTCGCCGCACCGGCCACCATCGCCGGGATGCCGCGCAATTCGAAGCGAGCCAGAGAGCGGCAATCGCTGATCAGCTCACGCTCGCCCTGCAATACGTGGATCGCCATGGCCGACTGGCCATCTTTATAAGTGGTGAAGTCCTGGGCGCGAGCGACGGGGATGGTGGTGTTACGCGGAATCACCTTCTCCATCAGGCCGCCCATGGTTTCCAGCCCCAGGGACAGCGGAATCACGTCGAGCAGCAACAGTTCGCCGCCATCGCGCTTGTTGCCAGCCAGCGTATCGGCCTGGATCGCGGCACCGATGGCCACCACTTGATCCGGGTCGATTTCGGTCAGCGGCTGACGACCGAAGGCTTCGGCGACGGCTTCACGAACACGCGGAACGCGGGTCGAACCACCGACCATGACCACGGCGTGCACGCCTTCCAGCTCGACGCCGGAATCGCGGACGGCGCGGCGGCAGGCTTTCAGGCTGCGGGCGACCATTGGCTCAATCAGCGCATCGAAGGCTTCGCGGGTCAGTTGCGCTTTCCAGTCACCGTAGGCAACTTCAACACTGTCAGAGTCCGTCAGGGCTTCTTTGGCGGCGCAGGCGGTTTGAAGCAGGCTGCGTTGTGCGCCCGGATCGAGGTCGGCGGACAAACCGGCGCTCTCGATGATCCAGCCGGCAATCGCATGATCGAAATCATCGCCACCCAGCGCACTGTCGCCGCCAGTGGCCAGCACTTCGAAGACACCGCCAGTCAGGCGCAGAATCGAAATATCGAATGTGCCGCCGCCCAGGTCATAAATCGCGACCAGGCCTTCGGCATGTTGATCCAGACCGTATGCCACCGCCGCAGCGGTCGGCTCGTTGAGCAGACGCAACACGTTCAGACCGGCGAGTTTCGCCGCGTCCTTGGTAGCCTGGCGCTGAGCATCGTCGAAATACGCCGGAACGGTGATCACCGCGCCCACCAGCTCACCGCCAAGGGTGGCTTCAGCGCGCTGACGCAATACTTTCAGGATATCGGCGGAGACTTCGACCGGGCTTTTCGGCCCCTGCACGGTGTCGATGAAGGGCATGTGCGATTCGCCACCGACAAAGCGGTACGGCAGTTGATCGCCCAATTGCTTGACGTCGGACAGACCACGCCCCATCAGGCGCTTGACCGACAGCACGGTGTTCAGGGGATCGGAGGATGCAGCCAGTTTGGCTGACTCGCCGACTTCGACGCGATCGGCGTGGTAACGCACGGCGGAAGGCAGGATGACCCGCCCTTCGGCATCGGCCAGCGGCTCGGAAAGACCACTGCGCAACGCAGCGACCAGCGAATTGGTAGTACCCAAGTCGATCCCCACAGCCAGACGACGCTGGTGCGGTTGAGGACTTTGGCCGGGTTCGGCGATCTGCAGTAGGGCCATCGTGATCAGGACTTATCTGTATATCAGGCGTGCGACCGGAGCGGCACTGGGTTAATCGTCGAGGCGCTCTTCTAACTGGCGCACTTCGTAGGTGAGCTTGTCGAGGAACTGCATGCGCCGCATCAGGCGTTCGGCCTGTTCGCGCTGCGCTGCATCATCCCAACAGGCTGCGAAGCTTTCGTTGAGCTCTTCCTGGGCGGTTTTCAGGCGACGCTTGAACGCCGCGACACCGTCCAGATCGGCACTGTCCTGCAGATCTTCGAGCTCTTCGCGCCATTGCATCTGCTGCAAAAGAAACTCGGGATCGTGGACGGTGACTTCCATCGGCACTTCATGCCCGCTAATGGCCAGCAGGTAGCGTGCACGCTGGGCCGGACACTTGAGCGTCTGATAGGCATCGTTGAGCCGCGCAGACTGCTCGAGCGCCGACCGCTGCTCGCGCTCGGAAGCATCGGCAAAGCGGTCAGGGTGAACGCCGCGCGCCAGCTCGCGATAGCGCGTGGCCAACTGATCGAGATCCAGACGAAAGCCCGGTTGCAGCTCGAATAAAGCGAAATGACAAGGAATACCCACGACAAGCCTCAGATGTTGAAGCTTTCGCCGCAGCCACATTCACCGCGTACGTTGGGGTTGTTGAACTTGAAGCCTTCGTTCAACCCTTCCTTGACGAAGTCGAGCTCGGTGCCGTCGAGGTAGGCCAGGCTCTTCGGGTCGATGATCACTTTTTCGCCGTGACTCTCGAACACCTGATCTTCTGCAACCACCTCGTCGACAAACTCCAGCACGTAGGCAAGGCCGGAACAGCCCGTGGTGCGAACACCCAGACGAATCCCTTCACCCTTGCCGCGCCCGTCGAGGGAGCGCCGCACGTGTCGAGCAGCCGCTTCTGTCATGCTGATAGCCATCGTTGACTCCTTACTCGTCGCCAAATCTTGAAAGTCAGATCAAGCCTTTCTTCTGCTTGTAATCGCGAACGGCCGCCTTGATGGCGTCTTCAGCGAGAACCGAGCAGTGGATTTTTACTGGCGGCAGGGCCAGTTCTTCGGCCAGCTGAGTGTTCTTGATGGTTTCAGCTTCGTCCAGGGTCTTGCCCTTCATCCACTCGGTAGCGAGGGAGCTGGAGGCGATAGCCGAACCGCAGCCGTAGGTCTTGAACTTGGCGTCTTCGATAACGCCCTGATCGTTGACCTTGATTTGCAGACGCATCACGTCGCCGCACGCCGGAGCGCCGACCATGCCGGTGCCGACATCAGGATCTTCCGCGTTCATCTTGCCGACGTTGCGCGGGTTTTCGTAGTGGTCGATGACCTTTTCGCTGTAAGCCATGATTCTCAATCCTCACTCATCAGGGCCGCTCTTGAGACCCTGCAACTGCGCTGCGTAAACCGCCGCGTCGCTACAGGATCTGTATCCGGCGGCTTCTATATTTAGTGTGCCGCCCACTCGATCTTCGAGATATCGACGCCGTCTTTGTACATGTCCCACAGCGGCGACAGAGCGCGCAGCTTGGTAACGGCCTCGCAGACTTTCTGCGCGGCGTAGTCGATTTCTTCTTCGGTGGTGAAACGGCCGAAGGTGAAACGGATCGAGCTGTGTGCCAGTTCGTCGTTGCGGCCCAGGGCGCGCAGTACGTACGAAGGCTCAAGCGACGCCGAGGTGCAGGCCGAACCGGACGAAACCGCCAGATCCTTGAGCGCCATGATCAGCGACTCGCCTTCAACGTAGTTGAAGCTCAGGTTCAGGTTGTGCGGAACGCGGGCGGTCAGGCTGCCGTTGACGTACAGCTCTTCCAGGTGCTCGACCTGCTTGTAGAAACGGTCGCTCAACGCCTTGATGCGGACGTTTTCGGCAGCCATGTCTTCCTTGGCCACACGGAACGCTTCGCCCATGCCGACGATCTGGTGAGTCGCCAGGGTGCCGGAACGCATGCCACGTTCGTGACCGCCGCCGTGCATGGTCGCTTCGATGCGCACACGCGGCTTGCGGCTGACGTACAGCGCGCCGATGCCTTTAGGGCCGTAGGTCTTGTGGGCGGAGAACGACATCATGTCGACTTTCAGTTTCTGCAGGTCGATTTCGACCTTGCCGGTGGACTGAGCGGCGTCGACGTGGAACAGGATGCCCTTCGAACGAAGCAGCTCGCCGATGGCGGCGATGTCGTTGACGGTGCCGATTTCGTTGTTCACGTGCATTACGGACACCAGGATGGTGTCTTCGCGCAGCGCGGCTTCGATCATGGCCGGGGTGATCAGGCCATCCTCGGTCGGATCGAGGTAGGTGACTTCGAAACCTTCACGCTCCAGTTGGCGCATGGTGTCGAGGACAGCCTTGTGTTCGATCTTGGAGGTAATCAGGTGCTTGCCCTTGGAGGCATAGAAATGTGCCGCACCCTTGATTGCCAGGTTGTCGGACTCGGTGGCACCGGAGGTCCAGACGATTTCACGCGGGTCGGCGTTGACCAGATCGGCCACCTGACGACGGGCGTTTTCGACGGACTCTTCGGCTTTCCAGCCGAACACGTGGGAACGGGACGCCGGGTTACCGAAGTTTCCGTCGACCAGCAGGCATTCACTCATTTTTTGCGCAACGCGCGGATCGACCGGGGTGGTCGCAGAGTAATCAAGGTAAATCGGCAATTTCATGGACTATCTCCTAAATCAGGCTGGCTGGCGTGCCGCTAGCTCTCTGGCTGTCATTCGACGGCGGACGCTTCAATCTTGTCCAGGCGCGGCGCCTTGCCATTGCAACGACGCTGATCCTGACGCTGGGCCACTTCCTGCACCTCACGGCGAGTTACGAGGTCGGCCAAGCTGATACCGCTGAGAAATTCGTGAATCTGCAGGCTCAGGTCGCACCACAGGTGATGGGTCAGGCAGGTGTCACCGGAGTGGCAGTCGCCCTGGCCCTGGCATTTTGTTGCATCGACCGATTCGTTCACCGCATCGATCACCTGAGCCACCTGGATGCCCTGCATGTCGCGGGACAACTGGTAGCCACCGCCCGGACCGCGAACACTGGAAACCAGGTTGCTGCGGCGCAGCTTGGCGAAAAGCTGTTCGAGATAGGACAGGGAGATGCCTTGGCGCTCGGAGATATCGGCCAGGGACACCGGCCCGTGTTGCGCGTGCAACGCCAGGTCAAGCATGGCGGTCACGGCGTATCGGCCTTTTGTAGTCAGTCGCATGGACAATTACCACGGAGTTCGGAATGGGCGGGAGTATGCAATTCCCGAGCATTTAAGTCAACTATAAGACCTAGTGCTTTAGTCGGGTTTACCCGCAAAAGAGCGCGCGAATGATAGCAGGGTCTGCGGCCTAATGGCACACCGGTCGGCAGCAGCCCTGCAAGTGCGTCAGTGGAGCTTGGATTCGTCCTTGCCCTTGACGCAGGCGAAGTCTTCTTCACGCAGCTCGGGCAGATCTTTCGCACAATAATTACTGCCCAGATCCTTCAGCGCGCCGCACATTCCCTCCAGACGTCCGTCCACCGCTTGCAGGTGATCGAGCAACTGGCCGATGGCGCGCGCCACCGGATCGGGCATGTCTTCACTGACGCCGTAGGCATCGAAGCCGATCTTCTCGGCCATCGCCTTGCGCTTGGCGTCAGCCTCGTCATCGGACTTGACGATGATCCGGCCCGGAATCCCCACCACAGTGGCGCCCGGTGGCACTTCCTTGGTAACCACGGCGTTGGACCCGACCTTGGCGCCGGCCCCCACAGTGAACGGACCGAGCACCTTCGCGCCCGCCCCCACCACAACGCCATCGCCGAGGGTTGGGTGACGCTTGCCCTTGTTCCAGCTGGTACCACCCAGGGTGACGCCCTGGTAGATCGTCACGTCATCGCCGATTTCAGCGGTTTCGCCGATTACGATGCCCATGCCGTGGTCGATAAAGAAGCGTCGACCGACCTTGGCACCCGGATGGATCTCGATCCCGGTCAGCCAGCGACCAAAGTTCGACACCAGCCGCGCCAGCCATTTCAGATCATTGCGCCAGAGCATGCCGGCCAGTCGATGAATCCAGATTGCATGCATGCCGGGGTAGCAGGTCAGGACTTCAAAAGCGTTACGCGCCGCCGGGTCTCGGTGGAATACGCTCTGGATATCTTCACGCAAACGCTCGAACATCATTAATCCTTCCGCTTAAGGAGCTCGCCACGGGCCGCTTTCTGGGTTTCCGTGAGGATGCCACGCAAAATATTCATTTCCGCCCGGCTGACCGAGCTGCGTCCGTACAACCGGCGCAGGCGCGCCATCAAGTGCCGCGGCTTTTCCGGATCGAGGAATTCGATGGCCACCAGGGTCTGCTCCAGGTGCTCATAGAACCGCTCCAGCTCATCCATGGTCGCAAGCTCTGCGCTTTTCACGGAGGCCACTTCTTCCTTCTCGATCTTGCTCGGCTGGCCTTGTGCAGCCAGCCACGCCATGCGCACTTCATAACTCAACACCTGCACCGCCGCCCCGAGGTTCAGCGAGCTGAATTCAGGATCGGAGGGGATGTGCACGTGATAGTGACATCGCTGCAGCTCGTCGTTGGTCAGGCCGGAATCTTCACGACCGAACACCAGCGCGATCTCCGCGCCCTGCCCGGCCTCCTCGACCACTTTGGTCCCGCACTCGCGCGGATCCAGCAATGGCCAGGGAATGCGCCGGTCACGGGCACTGGTGCCGAGCACCAGATTGCAACCAACCAGGGCGTCTTCCAAGGTGGCGACGACTTGCGCGTTTTCAAGGATGTCACCGGCACCCGAAGCGCGGGCATCGGCTTCGTGATGCGGAAAGACGCGCGGATCAACCAGCACCAAGCGCGACAGGCCCATGTTTTTCATGGCGCGCGCGGTCCCGCCGATGTTTCCCGGATGGCTGGTGTTGACCAGGACGACACGAATATTTTGCAGCACGGCGGGCGCTCTCGGACTCGGCAAAGGGGTGCAAATCTTACAGAACAGCCTACCGTTAAGCTATGAAAGCGAACAGCGACCTTCACCTGAAGAAAAGTTCTGATAGAATGCGCGGCTTTCTTTAACAACCTTAGGTGACACATCCATGCAGCCCATGCTGAATATCGCGCTGCGCGCCGCCCGCAGCGCCAGTGAACTGATCTTCCGCTCCATCGAGCGCCTGGATACCATCAAGGTCGACGAAAAAGACGCCAAGGATTACGTATCCGAGGTCGATCGCGCCGCCGAACAGAAAATCATCGACGCCCTGCGCAAGGCTTACCCGAATCACTCGATCATGGGTGAAGAGACCGGCCTGCACGCCGGCACCGGCATCGAAGGCGAAGAATACCTGTGGATCATCGATCCGCTGGACGGCACCACCAACTTCCTGCGCGGCATTCCTCACTTCGCTGTCAGCATTGCCTGCAAATACCGTGGTCGCCTGGAGCACGCCGTTGTTCTGGATCCGGTTCGCCAGGAAGAATTCACCGCCAGCCGTGGTCGCGGCGCTCAACTGAACGGTCGTCGCCTGCGTGTCAGCGGTCGCACCAGCCTGGATGGCGCTCTGCTCGGTACCGGTTTCCCTTTCCGTGACGACCAGATGGACAACCTCGACAACTACCTGGGCATGTTCCGCGCCCTGGTTGGCCAGACTGCCGGCATCCGCCGCGCCGGTTCGGCAAGCCTGGATCTGGCTTACGTGGCCGCCGGCCGTTTCGACGCGTTCTGGGAGTCGGGTCTGTCCGAGTGGGACATGGCTGCTGGCGCCCTGCTGATTCAGGAAGCAGGCGGCCTGGTGAGCGACTTCACCGGCGGTCACGACTTCCTTGAAAAAGGCCACGTCGTTGCCGGCAACACCAAATGCTTCAAGGCAGTTCTGACGGCGATCCAGCCGCACCTGCCGGCCTCGCTGAAGCGCTAAGCGCTTCGCGAAACCAAAAAAACACCCTTCGGGGTGTTTTTTTATGGGCATGAAAAAGCACCCCGAAGGGTGCTTTTCTTATAAGCCATCAACCAGTCACTGGCCCGGCTCGTTCTGCGACAGGATCAGCTTGCCTTCCTTGTCGACCGGAATCTGGTTGCCCGGATCACGATCCATCCGCACCTTGCCTTCCTTGCCGTCCAGCGAATACCGGACGTCATAGCCCACGACCTTGTCGCTGATGTCATTCACCGTGTTACAGCGAGTCTGAGTCGTGGTGTAGGTATCACGCTCCTGCATACCCTCCTGAACCTTGTTACCGGCGTAACCACCACCGACCGCACCGGCCACCGTGGCAATCTTCTTGCCGGTGCCGCCGCCGATCTGGTTACCCAGCAGACCACCTGCCAGCGCACCGACCACGGTGCCGGCAATCTGGTGTTGATCTTTCACCGGCGCCTGCCGGGTCACTGTCACATCCTTGCACACTTCACGTGGAGTCTTGATCTGTGTTTTGACCGGTTCTACGGCCAGCACTTGCGCATACTCAGGGCCGCTTTTAACCAGGCTGTAGGTGGCAACAGCACCCCCGGCAGTCACACCGACAGCACCCAATACCGCACCAACCAGCAACGACTTGTTCACATGAACCTCCTGACCATCACATGCGGGACGCGCCCGCGCTTCTCCCAGCCTTGGAGCAAAAAAAAAGACGCGAGTTCAACTCGCGTCTTTTTTGACTGACAACCGGGAAAACGATGGCCGTTATGGACGGTCGTCGACTTCCTTCTCGGTGTTGACCGGCGGAATCAGGTCTTCCGTCGACAGGTTCAGCCAGATCAGCACCACGTTGGCGATGTAGATCGACGAGTAGGTACCCGCCAGAACACCCACCAGCAGCGCCAGGGAGAAGCCGTACAGGTTGTCACCGCCGAAGAACAGCAGTGCCGCGATCGCCAGCAAGGTCGAAACCGAGGTCGCGATGGTCCGCAGCAGGGTCTGGGTGGTCGAGATGTTGATGTTCTCGATCAACGTAGCCTTGCGCAGTACGCGGAAGTTCTCACGCACCCGGTCGAACACGACGATGGTGTCGTTGAGCGAGTAACCGATGATCGCCAGTACCGCCGCCAGCACCGTCAGGTCGAAGGTGATCTGGAAGAACGACAGGATACCCACGGTCACGATCACGTCGTGAATCAGCGACACGATAGCGCCGACCGCAAACTTCCACTGAAAGCGGAAAGCCAGGTAGATCAGGATGCCACCGAGCGCCAGCAGCATGCCCATGCCGCCCTGGTCACGCAGCTCTTCACCGACCTGCGGGCCGACGAACTCGACGCGCTTGACGGTCGCCGGGTTGTCGCCGCCGACCTTCTGCAGCGCTTCCGCCACCTGATGGCCCAGCTGCGGGTCTTCACCCGGCATGCGCACCAGCAGATCGGTGGTCGCGCCGAAGTTCTGCACGACGGCTTCGTGATAACCGGAAGAAACCAGTTGCTCGCGCACCTTGGTGACATCGGCCGGACGCTCGTAGGTCAGCTCGATGAGCGTACCGCCGGTGAAGTCCAGACCCCAGTTCATGCCCTTGTGGAACACACTGAAGATTGCCAGCAAGGTCAGAAATACAGTGACGCCGAACGCAAAGTTGCGGACGCCCATGAAGTTGATTGTACGTAACATGGCAGCCCCTTAAATCCACAACTTCTTGAAGTCACGACCGCCGAAGATCAGGTTGACCATCGCGCGGGTGACCATGATGGCCGTGAACATCGAAGTCAGAACCCCGAGGGACATGGTTACTGCAAAGCCCTTCACCGGGCCGGTGCCCATGGCGAAGAGGATGCCGCCGACCAGCAAGGTGGTCAGGTTGGCGTCGAGAATCGCAGTGAATGCCCGACCGAAGCCTTCGTTGATTGCACGCTGCACGGTCATGCCGGCGGCGATCTCTTCACGAATCCGCGAGAAGATCAGTACGTTGGCGTCGACCGCCATACCCATGGTCAACACGATACCGGCGATACCCGGCAAGGTCAGCGTGGCGCCCAGCAGCGACATCAGCGCCAGCAGCAGCACCATGTTCACCGCCAGAGCAACGGTGGCGATCAGGCCGAAGAAACGGTAGATGGCGATGATGAACAGCGAGACGAACAGCATGCCCCACAGCGATGCATCGATACCCTTGGTGATGTTGTCCGCACCCAGGCTCGGGCCGATGGTGCGTTCTTCAGCGAAGTACATCGGAGCAGCCAGACCACCGGCACGCAGCAGCAGCGCCAGTTCGGACGACTCGCCCTGGCCGTTCAGGCCGGTGATACGGAACTGCGCACCCAGCGGCGACTGAATGGTCGCCAGGCTGATGATCTTCTTCTCTTCCTTGAAGGTCTGCACCGCGACGTCTTTCTCGACGCCATCGACCACTTGCTTGGTGTAAGTGGTGACCGGGCGCTGCTCGATGAAGATCACCGCCATGCTGCGACCGACGTTGCTACGGGTTGCGCGGCTCATCAGCTCGCCACCGTGGCCATCCAGACGAATGTTCACTTCAGGCGTGCCGTGCTCGCCGAAACCGGCCTTGGCGTCAGTCACCTGGTCACCGGTGATGATCAGGCCACGCTCGATCTGGGCAGGAGGACGCTTGCCTTCGCGGAACTCGAAGGTTTCGGAAGTGGCTTTCGAGGCACCCGGCTCAGCAGCCAGACGGAACTCGAGGTTGGCCGTCTTGCCGAGGATACGCTTGGCTTCGGCAGTGTCCTGCACGCCCGGCAGCTCAACCACGATACGGTTGGCGCCCTGACGCTGGACGATCGGTTCGGCAACACCCAGCTCGTTGACGCGGTTACGTACCGTGGTCAAGTTCTGCTTGATGGAGTATTCACGGATTTCCGCCAGCTTGGCCGGGGTCATCGCCAGACGCAGCACCGGTTGACCGTTGAGGTCGGCCGGAACAATGTCGAAATCGTTGAAATTCTTGCGGATCAGCGCACGGGCCTGTTCGCGGGAATCAGCATCGCTGAAGCCCAGCTGAATGGCGCCATTGAGTTGCGGCAGGCTGCGATAACGCAGTTTCTCCTTGCGCAAAAGGCTCTTGACGTCGCCTTCGTAGACTTTCAGGCGGGCATCGAGAGCTTTGTCCATGTCCACTTCCAGCAGGAAGTGCACACCACCGGACAAGTCCAGACCCAGCTTCATCGGGTGCGCGGCCACGCTGCGCAACCATTGCGGGGTGGTTTGTGCCAGGTTCAGCGCGACGACGTAGTCATCACCCAATGCCTTGCGGACAACGTCCTTGGCCGGCAGCTGGTCTTCAGCCTTGGTCAGACGGATCAGACCGCCCTTGCCGTTCGCAGCCAGGCTCGAAGCCTTGACGTTGATCCCGGATTCCTTGAGCGCGGTGCTCACGCGATCCAGATCGGCCTGATTGACCTGCAGGGCCGTGCTGGCGCCGCTGATCTGAATGGCCGGGTCATCGGGGTATAGATTCGGAGCGGAATAAATCAGACCGATCGCCAGCACCGCCAGGATCAGAATGTATTTCCACAGAGGATATTTGTTCAGCATCACGCCGCCCGTTATGAACGCGGGGCGCCTTGCGCGCCCCGTCGATTGAGTAGAAGTTGGAACCTTAGATCGCTTTCAGCGTGCCTTTTGGCAGCGTGGCGGCGATGGCGCCCTTCTGGAACTTCATTTCCACGGTGTCGGAAACTTCCAGAACCACGAAGTCATCGGCCACTTTGGTGATCTTGCCGGCAATGCCGCCGGTGGTGACCACTTCGTCGCCCTTCTGCAGGCTGCTCAGCAGGTTCTTCTGCTCTTTGGCGCGCTTGGCCTGTGGACGCCAGATCATCAGGTAGAAGATGACCAGGAAGCCGACCAGGAAAATCCACTCGAAGCCGCCGCCCATAGGCGCTGCAGCCGGTGCAGCCGCGTCAGCCATGGCATTAGAGATAAAAAAGCTCATTTAGCACTCCAGTTGCAAATGTTGAATCTTGGGGTCAGAAAACTCAGTCCAAAGGCGGAACGGGAAGCCCGCGTTTGGCGTAGAAGGCATCGACAAAGGCGGCCAATGTACCCTGTTGAATAGCCTCGCGCAAACCAGCCATCAGCACCTGATAATGGCGCAAATTGTGGATGGTATTGAGCATGCTGCCGAGCATTTCGCCGCACTTGTCCAGATGATGCAGATAAGCGCGGGAGAAGTTCTGGCAGGTATAGCAATCGCAGGTCGGATCCAGCGGCGAATCATCATGGCGATGGAACGCGTTACGGATCTTCAGCACGCCTGTATCAATGAACAGATGCCCGTTGCGGGCATTACGGGTTGGCATCACGCAATCGAACATGTCCACACCGCGGCGCACACCCTCAACCAGATCTTCCGGTTTGCCAACGCCCATAAGGTAACGAGGTTTGTCAGCCGGCATCATGCCCGGCAGGTAGTCCAGCACCTTGATCATTTCATGCTTGGGCTCGCCCACCGACAGACCACCGATGGCCAGGCCGTCGAAACCGATCTTGTCCAGGCCTTCCAGCGAGCGCATGCGCAAGTCCTGGTGCATGCCGCCCTGAACGATGCCGAACAGCGCCGCCGTGTTGTCGCCATGGGCATTCTTCGAACGCTGGGCCCAGCGCAGCGACAGCTCCATGGACACACGGGCCACGTCTTCGTCAGCCGGGTAGGGGGTGCATTCGTCGAAGATCATCACGATGTCCGAGCCCAGATCACGCTGGACCTGCATCGACTCTTCCGGCCCCATAAACACTTTCGAGCCGTCGACCGGGGAGGCGAAGGTCACGCCCTCCTCCTTGATCTTGCGCATGGCGCCGAGGCTGAACACCTGGAAACCGCCGGAGTCGGTCAGGATCGGACCTTTCCACTGCATGAAATCGTGCAGGTCGCCGTGTTCCTTGATCACTTCGGTACCCGGGCGCAGCCACAGGTGGAAGGTGTTGCCCAGAATGATCTCCGCACCCGTGGCGACGATGTCACGCGGCAACATGCCCTTGACCGTGCCGTAGGTGCCCACCGGCATGAAGGCCGGGGTCTCGACGGTGCCACGAGGGAAGGTCAGACGACCACGACGAGCCTTGCCATCGGTGGCAAGCAACTCGAACGACATACGACAGGTGCGACTCATACTGTTTCCTCTGGGCCGCGCGGCGCGGGATTACGGGTGATGAACATCGCATCACCGTAGCTGAAAAAGCGGTATCCGTTATCGACCGCGGCTTTGTAGGCAGCCATGGTTTCCGGATAACCGGCGAATGCCGAAACCAGCATCAACAGCGTGGATTCGGGCAAATGGAAATTGGTGACCAGGGCATCGACCACGTGGAACGGCCGGCCCGGGAAGATAAAGATGTCGGTGTCGCCGCTGAACGGCTTGAGCACGCCATCGCGGGCGGCGCTTTCCAGCGAACGCACGCTGGTGGTGCCGACAGCGATGACTCGACCGCCGCGCTCACGGCAAGCGGCGACTGCATCGACCACGTCCTGACCGACTTCCAGCCACTCGGTGTGCATGTGGTGATCTTCGATCTTCTCGACGCGCACCGGCTGGAACGTGCCGGCGCCGACGTGCAGCGTGACGAACGCAGTCTCGACACCCTTGGCGGCGATCGCTTCCATCAGCGTCTGATCGAAATGCAGCCCGGCGGTCGGCGCCGCCACCGCGCCGAGTTTCTCGGCATACACGGTCTGATAGCGCTCGCGATCCGAACCTTCGTCCGGGCGGTCTATATAAGGAGGCAACGGCATGTGGCCGACGCGATCAAGCAGCGGCAGCACTTCTTCGGCAAACCCCAGCTCGAACAGCGCATCGTGACGCGCCAGCATCTCGGCTTCGCCGCCGCCGTCGATCAGGATCTTCGAACCCGGCTTCGGCGACTTGCTGGAACGCACATGGGCCAGCACGCGGTGGGTATCGAGCACGCGTTCGATGAGGATTTCCAGCTTGCCGCCGGACTCCTTCTGCCCGAACAGGCGCGCCGGAATCACCCGGGTATTGTTGAACACCATCAGATCGCCGGGGCGCAAATGCTCCAGCAGATCAGTGAATTGACGGTGTGCCAGGGCGCCGCTGACCCCATCCAGGGTCAACAGGCGACTACCGCGACGCTCGGCCAAAGGATGGCGGGCAATCAGCGAATCAGGAAGCTCGAAGGTAAAGTCAGCAACGCGCATGATGGGGTTCGTCTAGCAGGGCCGGAAAGTCTAGCGGAAATATCGAAAATTGACCATGAAACGTGATTGACCAACGGTAGGCACCTCTCTATACTTCGCCGCCATTGAGCCCTGATGGCGGAATTGGTAGACGCGGCGGATTCAAAATCCGTTTTCGAAAGGAGTGGGAGTTCGAGTCTCCCTCGGGGCACCAAAATTAAGAAAGGTCTTGCTTAGCAAGGCCTTTTTTTTCGTCTGTCGGAAAGTGCCGCTGGCCCTCCGGCGAGATCTCACACAGGTTCACCCCATGGAAACGTCACTGGAAACCGTCGCCCTGTTCTCCCTGAAACTCGCGTACGAGGAAGAAGGCTTGAGCCCGATTCTGCGAGATGACATGGTCATGGGCGACTATCAGAAAGACGTGTTCGAATTGCTGGTGCGCCGGGGTGATGTCGAGACGATCCAGTTCAAGATGAACGAGTGCCTGGCGCTGGCGATGGATGCGTTGGGTGGCGTCGAGAAACCGTTGGGGCGGGAACTGCACAAGTTGTCGACGGACTTCAGTCAGGCGCAGTCGCTTGAGCAGCTGGATCAGCCGCTCCTCGCGCTCAAGGGTTATTTGAAAGATATCCTTTAACGCCGTGCATTACGATCAGTCGCTTTTTATGAGTCCTCCACCGACGCGCCAATCAACCGGTTGACAAAAAAACGGAAAAGAACGCGTGACCGCTGAACCATTGAGTTCAACGTATTTCACTTGCAGAAAACAGTTTTCCTTCATATGAAGTCTGGCCCTGAGAACCTCATTGATTTCAGGTGGAATAACAGACGGAATTACACTTCCGTTAAAAGCCTTCACTACGTAAGCTTTTCCTGGGTTTATCAACTTACCTTTCAAGTCGTCATCCAGAATATGCCATGTGCTTAACCCTTCTTCGGTTGTGGTTTTTATTTCGACACCCGCAAGGCCAGCCGGCTTGGTCCCAACATTGGCGAGCATAAAAGTAGTGTTATAGGAATCACCCTTTAGAAACGACACCTTGATATCCGCGACTTGAGAATCGAACAAACGCTTAACGGGCTCAGCTGCCCAGATGGAAATCACCGTTAACAAAAGGCTTGAAATGACCACAGGGCCAGCAACCCAGCGTCGCCAGCCTTGCAGTGCACCACAGTGGTGACACTTGGTCGCATCCTTATTCACTACTTCTCTGCACGCCACACACCATTGTTTATCTTTATTCACTAAACACCTAAATTTACCCTCTTGCTCAATTTGCTCATCGCGGCATAACGATACATCCACCGTCTCTGTGGTGGCCAATATGGCAACCTAGGAGGAAAATCCTGCTGGTGCACACTCTTTTGCCACCTTGCCGCTCTCCGCTCAAGTGGTGAAAACGCCGAGAAGAATGGAATCTGTTTTCGCTAACCTTGCCGGGCCGGGTAGCAGCTTGATCGTCACATCGCACAGCAGTGGTGCTCGCCGACGTGTTCGACCTTAATAACCCGAAGAGCCTAGCGAACAGCATCATTGTGCTGATGGAAGCTTCAGAGACAGACCACATTTAGAAAAGGTGGTCTTTACCTTAACGACACGGAAGAACAACGTGCGGAAAAGGCGGTCCGAAAACTCTCAGAAGCGCTTGCAAAAGCAACCCGTGACAAGCTTGCAACTGCAACTGCAACTGCAACTGCAACGCAAGCTTTGGATGATGAAGTGAAGAAGCTTGAAGCAATGATTGCAGAGAGTAACCAGACCTTGAAAGATCTGCGACACCAGCAGCTACGTGCAGCACGGTTCATGTGGGCCGATCGCCTAGACAAGGCAGCTCAGGACTTCGCCGCCATCGCAGCACACCTGCACGCAACGGAAAAGGCGATGGGGCGTTCGAGCTCTCTAACTGACCTCTACGTACCACTGCATGTACCGTTCGGACCGAGGTAAATCAATGTAGATACGGTCACTGCGAAGGCAGGTGCAATCTCCATTGAGCAACTGATCGCCGCTTGATTGCCCGCGTCGCGACTATCAGTCGTGACGCTCCTCCCCCTAAACCGGAACATCACTCGCGGAACACCAAACGTGTTCCGCGTAACTGGTGTTCCGTTTATCGCATTTGGTGTTCCACCTCTGAAAGCCTTTATTTACTTGGCGTCTAGCGTTTCTGGAACACATGGAACACCGCGTTTTCGCTACCTATGGATTAGCCCCTCGCCCCTTTCCACGGCGTGAACCTTCAGCGCGAACGGACGCGACGGATCGCTCCAGATCCGCCGATCTGATGTGTCCGACTCCTCCCAGGCGAAGGAGTCGTACTGTCAGATTTTACGGGTCCTCCCTAAGGGGGGCCCCCTACACGGGTTATCAGACTCGCAGGTTTGCTCTAGCTGAAATTTTTCAAGGGATGTCCGTCTTTCTTACTGGCTGAACCAGTCAACCTGATTCATAGGTTAAAGAACATTCCCCCTGTAGGCAGACCCTTTTCGGTATCCGTTCCCTCATACCTGATACCGTTCTGTCAGCGCGAAAATCATGCTGAGAGCAATAAATCGTGGAAAGATTTTTTGTTCTAGCTAGCACGGATGCCTAGACTCAAGTGTGATTGAGCCGTGGAATAATTTGCTGGCATCGAAGGTCTGTGCATCTCACCCACATCCCCTATTGTTGACTGCGACACTATAGTAGTAGAGTTCTATAACTTCATCGGGAGTGCCAACAGAATGGATATCCAAGTAGACACTATTCGGATCAGTGGTTTTAGGGGACTTCAGAACATTGAAGTTCTACTTCCAAAAGTTGCCGTTTTGATTGGCACGAACAACTCGGGGAAGACGTCAATTATCAAGGCCTTCCAGCTAGCATTAGGCGATTATTCTCGATATGTCGCTGACGAAGACCTTTTTATCGCCAGAGACCAGACTAGAGCCAATTCCATCTTAGTAGATGTAAGAGTCATCGCTATAGATAAAGATGGTGATAGAGCCCAGAAATTCTCTAATGAGTGGGCTGAGCACCTAGGCGATAACATCCAGTCCGAAGCAGACGGAAAGCAATTTCTCGCTATAAGAACTAGGAGTAGCCCTAACGCTATTAAGGGCGGATTTGAGACTTTGAGAAGCACACTGGATCGTTGGCCAAACCTAGCTAACTGGACAACTGAAAAAGTTCGCGAATCAAGACTTGGCAATAAGAAATTCAATATACCATTAATCCCAATTGACGCTCAGCGTGACATCCACCTTGAGCTACGAGACAAATCCTCATTCATCGGCAAGGTATTATCGAATATCAGCTATGACGAAAAGGATATCGCAACTCTAGAGGGAATAATCAAAACAGCAAATGACGAAGCGGTTTCTAAAAGCCCAGAACTTCAAAACTTAAAAAAACATCTTGAAGGATTAAGCCAATCCTTCAGCAGCTCTGGAAGCGCAGAAATCACTCCTCTTCCCAAGAAAATACGGGATCTTTCCAAGCACTTCTCAATTCATTTTGGGGAGTCGGCCTCGAATTCGTTCTCCATGGAATACCATGGAATGGGAACGCGCAGCTGGGCTTCAATGTTGACTGTTAAATCCTTCTTAGACATGACAGCAGAGAAGCATATCAGCGAAGCAGAACCTTTCCTTCCAATACTGGCGGCAGAAGAGCCAGAGGCACACCTTCATCCTAATGCGCAAAAAACCCTTTACTCACAATTAGCAGACTCAAAGCGCCAAGTAATAGTCAGCACTCACTCGCCCTATCTTGCGGCCATGTGTAGCCAAGAGAATCTCAGACACATCAGGCGTGTCGGAGATGATGTTCACGTTGATATGCTGCGAGCAGACCTAGATGATGAAGGCAAAAGAAGGCTCCAAAGGGAAGTTATACATTCACGAGGAGAACTATTATTCTCTAACGCAATTATCTTATGTGAAGGAGAGACGGAAGAGCAGGCGCTTCCAATCTTGTTCAAAAAATATTTCAACTATGACCCGTTTGCTCTTGGCATAACGTTTATAGGGGTCGGTGGATCCGGAAAAAAATACCTACCTTTTTTGACATTCGCTAAAGACTTCTCGATTCCAGCTTTTATTTTTAGCGATGGAGAAGCAGCAGCCATTAAAAGCCTACAAAAACACTATTCAGACATTCACCCTGGAACGGACATCTGCAACAATGACAATATTACAGTACTCGATGGAACTGATTTTGAAGGCTACTTACTGAGCAACGGCTACCATGACTTGATTGAAAAAACCATTTTAGATGCAGATGGAGAAAACTTCATTGACGATTGGATTAAAACCAGAGATGGGGCATTGTTAGGCAGAAAGAAAACCAATCGACCTCCCTGTAAAGAATGTGGACAGCCTATATTTGAAGATCAATTAAGAGACTACAAAGCAGAGGGAGGCCTCACCCGTGCTATCCTTGAAATCTTGGATTCCAATAAAACAAGATATGCTCCGATGATCGCTCAGGCTTTATGTAAACTAGATAACAAAAATTTACCTCCAAAGGTCATCGATTTTTTTGAAAAGATTCAGAAAGGATGGGCCGTGCTATGAATCTCTCCTCGAGTCAATCGCAGATAATACTAGCTCCTCTAGATTGTGCTATTCAGGTGCTTGCCTCAGCAGGCTCAGGAAAGACCAGGGTACTCACGGAGCGCGTTAGGCATATCATAACCTCCACTAGAAAAGATCGAGTGATTGCACTGACCTTCACTAACAAGGCTGCGGAGGAGATGCTGCACCGTCTCTCAGATTTAGATGAATCTGAAGAAAGGTGCTGGATATCCACAATACACTCAGTGGCCCAAAGAGTAGTTAGCCAATATGGTCACACTATTGGTCTTCCAGTTGATCTTCAAATCTTCGAGCGCGACCAGGATAGAAAAGCGATATTTCTTCAATCCTTGCGCGATAGCGGGATTGATATCGACAGCTTTTTAGAAGTTGACGACGCAAACCTTAGAAAAAACAGATCGCAAATCATCCAAAATTATATGGATAGTTTTTCAATCATAAAAAGGGAATTATTAACTGAAGATGAAGTTAAATCTCGATACCCCGAAGAAGGATTCTGGGCGACCTTCAATGGCTACCAGCAAACCTTAATAGAAAGCGGTGGTATAGATTTTGATGATATTCTCGTATATGCCCACCGCATACTCATGGAACAGCCTTGGTGCGCAGAAATCTATAGAACACAATTCAAACACATACTTGTAGACGAAGCTCAAGATCTTAACACTGCTCAATATGAATTCATAAAAGCACTTTGTGGAGAAGGTATCAAAAGCGTCTTCATGGTAGGCGACCCTAATCAAATGATTTACGGATTCAACGGTTCGTCGCATAAATTTCTTTGCGATTTTTTTGTCCGCGACTTCTCCCCAAATTGTTACACACTTACTGAAAACTACAGAAGTTCTCAGGCGGTCGTTGCACTCGCAAATAAATTAAAACCAGGCTCTCAAGTGGTCACAAATTTCGCATTAAAGGGAGACCAAAAAATCGCGGCGCTTGAGGATGAGAACGCTGAAGCAGAATGGATTTGCCAAGGTATAAAAAATATCCTTGCGTTGGGCCAACACTCAGAAATCGAAGGACGAATAACATTAAGAAACATGGTCGTCATTGGCAGAAATCGGTTTGTTTTTTTGACACTTGAAGAGAAGCTGAAAGCCAACTCTATAGCTTATTCCTTAAAGAAAGGTGAGCGTAGCGCGGAGCCTAATTCTACATTCGGAAAAGTTTTAGATTTAGGACTACGCCTAAAGTTAAACCCCAAAGACTGGGTTGACGGAAAAAAGCTTTGTTCAGCGCTCAAAGTAGACCATCCGGCTACTTGGGGTGACGAAGACGTTCTGATTGAACTTTCCAGAAAGGCTCGTTCAGCCGAAATACCTTTTCCAGACCTGCAGGCAGATCTTCTGGAAGAAATCCACAAATTGAAACTTGACGACCCCAGCATTCCAAAACTTCATATTTCTTTCGAGAGAAAGCTAATAGAGCTCGGCAAACAAGACACTCCAGAAAGGGATGAGGAAGTAGAAATATCACTCCTCGAGATAAATGAATTCAGAGAATGTTGGACCGTCTTCAAGAAAAAAGGGCTTGGCGAGTCGTTGCTAGCCTTCAGAAACGCAATGGCCTTAGGGCAACTCGCCGGGGAGTATGACCCTAAGGGTTTGACTTTAAGCACGGTTCACACAATGAAAGGCTTAGAGAAGGATATCGTGTTTTTGATGGGCATGTGCGAAGGAGTGTTTCCGGATTATCGTGCAAAACTACCGCATGAGATTGATGAGGAGCGAAACAGTGCGTTCGTCGCAGTGACGAGATCCAGAAGATGGATATATATAACTTACCCACAGAAAAAGAAAATGCCGTGGGGTGATATAAAGGCTCAGCGAGTTTCCAGATTTGTAACCCAGATGATGAATTAGCCGCACCTAAAACAAGCGGCCCTAATTTAATTAGGGCCGCTTTTTTTCCAAAAACATCAACTTCAACACCCGATATAGTTTCCAACCCTGCAATTGAAACTTACCCCCCCAGCATGATTATCTAAGGCGTATACCCCCTCAAACTTGCAATACTTACTTAGACATGGGGGAAACATATGTCCGTGCAATCCAGCCATCAAACTTAACGCCACCATGACTATATCTTACATAAAGCCATTTCCTATCCGCTGAATCCAAAACCTCTACCGGAGTGTATTTAAGCAAGTCGATTATCACATTTGACTTCATACTAGGCTTCTCACGGAGAGCGACCCCATTGCCGGTAACTAATCGAAAATTACTTGCCAATTCTTGAGGACTTTCACACAGTAGTGACCGAACAGCTTTCCGAGCTTGAGATAATGATGCAACGCCATGGAGACGCTCCTGAATATCGCAAACACTTTCTCTAAAATCATGCCATTGAGCAACCATGACATACATCGAGTTTATGGAATGCAATAACAGTATTAGCAACCCAAGGGCGGGAAGAGTGAGCTTTGTACCTTCCTTAGCGGTTTGAAGTGCACGTATTAATTCTACATCGGCAACAGCACCTGCTTCGACTCCCTGAGATATTCTACCGCTATCTAATTTTCCGAAATCAGACTCACTCGACACATCTACTAAAGAGGTAATAACTTTAGGATCAGCCGAAGACAAAAGCTCAAACACTGGAAATCGTTGGAGCAACTCAACACTTCTCAACACAGACTTTCTAAAGCTATGAGGTTCCAGCAAGTTTTCGATGCTAGCCAGTATTGCTTTGCTGCTTTCTGACGCTCTTGCGAACTGTTCAATACTGGCCAACATCGCCTTGGTGCTTTCTGATGGCCGTGCGTACTGCTCAATATTGGCCAACATTGCCCTAGTGCTGTCTGACGGCCGTGCGTACTGCTCGATATTGGCCAACAGCGCCCTAGTGCTGTCCGACGGTCGTGAGTACTGCTCGATCTCGGCCAACAGCGCACTAGTGCTGTCCGATGGTCGTGCGTACTGCTCGATATTGGCCAACATCGTCCTAGTGCTGTCCGACGGTCGTGAGTATTGCTCGATATTGGCCAACAGCGCCTTAGTGCTGTCCGACGGTCTTGCGTACTGCTCGATATTGGCCAACATTGTCCTAGTGCATTCTGACGGTCGTGCGTACTGCTCGATACTGGCCAATATCGTCCTAGCGCGTTCTGACGGTAGAAGCATTCGATCCAGCTGCGAGGACCTCGCCAATGTCGCGGCTAATGGGTTCGCCAGCCTGTCTATGCGAGACAGCATTGACGTCACCGAATTTGCAGATTCTGTAGCTTTGTCGATAGTTAGCATTGCGTTGATGGCGCCGGATGACTTCATCTCCTGATTGATCACAGGAAACTCTGCCTTCATGGTGTCGAACAAGCTCCTAGCCTTATGCTCGGCTTCAAGCGAGTGTTCATCGCTAGCATCTTCATTTTTCATCGGACGCTCCAAGCTAGGTGTATGACCAGGCTCGGGGGAGCCAATACTCAAAAATGTCTAGTTTCAGTATATTCGAGGGCTAGGTGATAAAGGGAGATGGGGCAGCAACCGACAGTCTGTATCCCTTGATGTAAAATCAAGCTACAGACCACGACTTATATGGAACGCTCCAGTCTCCCTCGGGCACCAAAATTAGAAAAGGTCTTGCTTAGCAAGGCCTTTTTTTTCGTCTGCCGGAAAGTGCCGCTGACCCTCCGGCGAGATCTCACACAGGTTCACTCCATGGAAACGTCACTGGAAACCGTCGCCCTGTTCTCCCTCAAACTCGCGTATGAGGAGGAAGGCCTGAGCCCGATTCTGCGGGATGACATGGTCATGGGCGACTATCAGAAAGACGTGTTCGAACTGCTGGTGCGCCGGGGTGATGTCGAGACGATCCAGTTCAAGATGAACGAGTGCCTGGCGCTGGCGATGGATGCGTTGGGTGGCGTCGAGAAACCGTTGGGGCGGGAGCTGCACAAGTTGTCGACCGACTTCAGTCAGGCGCAGTCGCTGGAGCAGCTGGATCAGCCGCTCCTCGCGCTCAAGGGTTATTTGAAGGACATTCTTTAAGCTACGCAGATGAAGAAAGTGGCGCGCAGCTTCTATTTTGATATCTTGCCGTCCACTCGCCAGAGGCCTGTCAACCGCCTCTGTTATCGCGCACTCGGGAATGAACCAAAATGGATGCGGTGTTGTGCTTGCTGGTGATGGCTGGAACCTGGCTCTGGGTGGTGAAGCAACGGGGTGAGTGGAACCTGTTGCTGGCCAACCTTGCCGGCGCCGGAAGTGGCGTGGTTACCGGCATTGTGTTCACGCTGATTTACGACGCAGTCATCGGTACGTCGATGGCGACACCCAACCTGAATCGCAGTCTGGTGGTGTTCCTCACCAGCGCGGGCGTTCTGGCGGGGGTATGGCTGTGGATTGCCAATCGCCGTCAACCCGAACATCCGGTTGCACGCCAGTTGCTCGGCGCGGTATGTGGCTTGGTCGCCGGCATGGCGACCCTGCTGTTTCTGGCGGTGAATTATTTCCCCCAGACGTGACTGGACGGCGTGACTGTTTTGCGGTCAGCGCCGAGCCTTCAACACCCGAATCTCAGTAGGAAACCCATCCGCCCCCACCAGTTTCTTCCAGCCCACATACTGAAACTCGCCCCGCTCATCGATGTAATCACCCTTCTCCACCGACCTGCCGCCGACAATCGCCACGCGCTTTTCCTCACCACATCCGCCATCCGACGGCCGCACGGTGTAGATCACATACGGCTTCACATATTGCGTGGCACGAAAGTATTGGCCGCAGACTTCATCGACGGTAATCATCATGGTTTTCAGGCGCGCTTCGCCGTCCATGTCTTCGTGAAGTTTGAGGAAGGAGATTTCACCGACATCGCTGTAGCCGAGTGAACGGGCGCGTTGGTATTCGGGGGAGTTCTGGTGGGCGATGCGGCCTTGCTCCGCGGCCTGGTTCATTCTGTCGGCGAACTCGGCTTTGCCACGGGCAATCATCGCATCGGCCTCGGCCGCCACGTTTTCGCATTGAGCGAATTCCCCGGAGGCGAGGTATTGGGGAGGCAGGTTTGGGCGGTGCTCATTCATGCTCCCCTGGCTGTTCTCCAGATCGCCCATCACCTCAAAGGCGCCGGGCACGCGACCGCTCTGGACGTCGGCCATTTTTTCCTGCATGCGCTGACAATTGGCGAGGAAATACTTCCAGCTGTTTTCCGGGTGCTCTTTCCAGGCGGCGAATGCCGGGGTCATGGCGCTGGCGAAAGTGATTGCGCACAGCAGGCGTAGAGCAGGGGCGACTTTTGACATGAGTAGTCCATTACAGGAATCAGGAAAGTGGCGCGAAGCTACTATTTTGCTATCTTGCCGTCCAGTGTCGGCCCGGGAGCCATGGGCCTGACGAAACTGATTCAAAAGGAGGGGTGCGATGGATGCAGCGTTTTGTCTTTTAGCCTGGGTGACCATGTGGGTGTGGGTGGTCAAACATCGTGGCACCTGGAACCTGTTCCTCGCCAACCTGCTGGGCGCTGCCAGCGGCATGCTGGTAGGTCTGGTGGTCTCGGAGTTCTACATCGGTCTGTTCGGGTCGAGCCGTCCGCACGTAACCGGTCTGACGACCACATTGCTGGAAATGATGACGACCGCCGCGGCGCTGGTCGGCGTATGGATGCTGGTCGCCCGACGCTCGCAAGTCGAGCCCCTGATTGCGCGGCAGCTGCTGGCAGGCCTTTGCGGCACAGTGGCCGGCATTACCGCTCTGGCGTTTTTTGCGCTCAAGTGATCTGTATCGACACGGCGTGTGAAGGTTCTTGTGGCGCCAGAAATCTATTTTGATATCTTGCCGCCCATCTTTCAGTGCTCGTTATCGGAACGGCGCTGATATCCGGCTTCAGCAGGTTTAAGGAAAGGATCGAATGGAGTTTCTGCGTTTTCTGGCATTTGTCGCGGCCTGGGGTTTCATGTGGCGCTGGGTAGTGAAAAACCGCGGCAGCTGGAATCTGTTTTACGCCAACCTGGTCGGTGTCGCGGGCGGTTTCATTGTTTCGATGGTGGTGCTGGCGATCACTTTTTCATTGTTCCCGTCGGCGCATCGCTACGACGCCGCGCAGACTGAAAAGGTCGCGGCACAGCGGGAAGCCGAGCCGACCTCGCTGCTGCCGGAAGCCGAGGCGGTTGCAAGCCCTGCTTCACTGAAAGACGCGCCGGTGTTCGCCGCTATCGAGCCGGACAACACACCCTCTCCAGCGGACTCCGCGTTGCTGCCGAATTACGCCAGTCGCGCGCCGAAGACGATGTCGGTGCAAACCGTGATCGACCAGAGTGACGATGAGGGGCGTAAGGCCCTGACAGTGCTGAGCAAAAAATTGCGCGCCGACGCGCAGGGCGACAAGTCGATGCTCGCGTATGTCATGTGCAGCCCGTTCGTGACCAGCACCTTGCGCTTCCCCGCGTCTGCCCGGTTTGCCGACAGCAAAAGCCTGACGCCGCAACGCTTCAAGGATCAGGTCTACACCTTCAGCAACACCGTCACCGCGCGGAACATGAATGGAGACGACGTGACGTACCGCTTCGACTGCTCCGTACAGGAACAGCCGAGAGTCGACGCGACACCTGCCGAATGGCGCCTGTTGGCGCTGAAGCTGGAAAAAACAGGCTCTTAAGCCTGGTTTAAGGGTTCGAGGCGCCGGCTGCGCTATCATCGCCGGCCTGTGCGCCTTGAGCTTTTCCCCCGATGCCTCCGACACCTGATGACCTGAGCCCGTTGCCTGCTGTTCTGGCCGGGCCACTGCTGCGCCGACTGGAACCGACACGCTTAGTGTTTTGGCTGGTCGGCAGCCGCGAGCTGTCGTTGACCTTGCGCCTGCAAGGCGTAGGAGACATTCCACTGGATGCCGGGAAATGCACGGTCATTCCGGTAGGCAACCGGGCATTTGTTCACCTGATCGATGTCCCCCTCGAGACGGCCCTGCCCTGCGACACCCGCATCGACTACGACCTGTTGAACGATGGCCAGCAGCCCATCGCCGACTGGGCGCCACACCTGCTCTACGACAACGCCACCAGCCCGAACTTCGTCCTGCGTTCGCGCATCGACCAGTTGCTCCACGGTTCCTGCCGCAAGCCTCATCATCCGGCCGCCGACGGTCTGCTCTGCGTTGATCGGTTGCTGGCCGCCGAAACCGATCCGCAGCAACGTCCCGCCCTGTTGATGATGAGCGGCGATCAGGTTTACGCCGACGACGTGGCCGGTCCGATGTTGCGGGCGATTCATGCCCTGATCGATCGCCTCGGTCTGTTCGGTGAGCACCTCGAAGGCGCGGTGGTCAGCGACAGCGCCAAACTCTACGAACACCCGGCCAGCTACTACCACCGCGCGGATTTGCTGCCGGCACTGGAAAGCAACGAGACATTGCGCGAGCGCTTTTTCGGGGGGGCGCGCAAGCCGATTTTCACCAGCAGCAGCGCCGACAATCACCTCGTGACGCTTGCCGAAGTCATGGCGATGTATTTACTGGTGTGGTCGCCAACGCCCTGGACAATGGTCAATCCGCAGCCGCCGGCACTGACGCCGGAACGCCTCAAGCGCTATGCCCTCGAACAGACCCGCATCGACGGGTTCAAGGCCGGCCTCGGCCAGGTGGCCCGGGCACTGGCGCATCTGCCGAGCCTGATGATCTTCGATGACCACGACATCACCGACGACTGGAACCTGTCCGCGCAATGGGAGGAAACGGCCTACGGCCACCCGTTCTCCAAGCGCATCATCGGCAACGCGCTGATCGCCTACATGCTGTGTCAGGGCTGGGGCAACAATCCGGAAGCATTCGGCGCAGTGCTGGAGAAAACCCGCGGCCTGAGCGCCAGCGGTGACGACCGCTATCTTGACACTCCCGTGCAGGACGAACTGATTGAGGAACTTCTGCGCTTTCAGCAATGGCATTTCGTAATGCCAACCAGTCCGGCGCTGGTGGTACTCGACACCCGAACCCGACGCTGGCGCAGCGAGATGGCGCTCAAGCAACCGTCGGGCCTGCTGGACTGGGAAGCCTTGAGCGAACTGCAGCAGGAACTGCTCGACCACCCTTCGGCGATCATCGTTTCGCCGGCACCGATCTTCGGTGTGAAGCTGATCGAAACCGTGCAGCGAGTATTCAGCTGGTGCGGTTATCCACTGCTGGTGGACGCAGAAAACTGGATGGCCCATCGCGGCGCAGCCCAGGTGATCCTGAACATTTTCCGACACTCGCGTACACCGGGCAGCTACGTGGTGCTGTCAGGCGACGTGCATTATTCCTTCGTCTACGAAGTCCTGATCCGACACCGCAAGGCCGGCCCGCGCATCTGGCAGATCACCAGCAGCGGCATCAAAAACGAGTTCCCGCCCACCCTGCTGGAATGGTTCGACCGCCTAAATCGCTGGCTCTACTCACCGCGTTCGCCCCTCAACTGGCTCACCAAACGCCGCCGCATGCGCATCGTCCCGTACGTGCCGGAACACGCCGAAGCGGGTGAACGGCTGTGGAATTCGGCGGGGATTGGTCAGGTGTTTTTCAATCAACAGGGGCAGCCGAACGACATCATCCAGCACAACGCGAACGGCGCACCGAAGACCCGGATGCTGGCGCCGGATTTGTCGGATTATCCTGATTAAATAAAAATGGCTGCCGGTAAAACGGCAGCCATTTCAGACGCAACCGGGACAATCAGCTTTCGCCCAACGCCCGAGCCACCCCTCTGACAATCATCCCCACCTCCCGCTCATCAATCGTCAGCGGCGGCAGCAGCCGGATCGTCTTGCCGCGAGTGACGTTGATCAGCAGTCCATGATCCCGCGCGGCAATCAGTGTCAGGTCGCGGATCGGCTGTTTGAGTTCGATGCCGATCATCAGCCCTTGCCCGCGAATCGCCAGCACATTCGGATTGTCCGCCAGCTCTGCACGCAAGCGGGTCAGCAGGCGCTCACCTTGAACCCTGGCATTTTCCAGCAGACCCTGTTCCTCGATGATCTCGAGCACGGTGCAACCTACCCGACACGCCAGTGGATTGCCGCCGAAGGTGCTGCCATGGCTGCCGGGGGTGAACAGATCCGCCGCCCGGCCCCGTGCCAGGCAGGCGCCGATCGGCACGCCGTTGCCCAGGCCCTTGGCGAGGGTCATGACGTCGGGAACGATGCCTTCGTGCTGAAACGCGAACCAGCGGCCGGTACGGCCGATACCGGTCTGGATTTCGTCGAGCATCAGCAGCCAGGCGTGACGGTTGCACAATTCACGCAGGGCCTTGAAGTAGCCGGGCGGTGCCAGTTGCACGCCGCTTTCACCCTGGATCGGCTCGACCAGAATCGCCACGATACGCTGGCCATGCTTGCGCTGCACCTGCTCCAGCGCTTGAAGATCGCCGAACGGCACTTTGACGAAATCCCCGGGCAACTCATTGAAGCCCAGGCGCACCGCCGGGCCATCGCTGGCGGACAAGGTGCCGAGGGTACGGCCATGAAACGCGTTGGCCATCACCACCACCAGCGGCTGTTCGATGCCTTTGCGCCAGCCGTACAGACGCGCCAGTTTCAGCGCAGTTTCGTTGGCCTCGGCACCGGAGTTGTTGAAAAACGCCCGCTCCATCCCCGCCAGCCGCGTCAGCTTCTGCGCCAGCGACTGTTGCCAGTCGATGCTGTAGAGGTTGGAGGTGTGCAGCAGCAATCCCGCCTGCTCGCTGATCGCCGACACGATGCGCGGGTGCGAGTGACCGACATTGGTCACCGCCACGCCTGCCACTGCATCCAGATACTCGCGGCCCGCCTGATCCCAGAGTCGGGTGCCCAGGCCTTTGATGAAGCTCAAGTCCAGCGGTTGATAGGTGTTCATCAGGGCGGCGGTCATGTCGGCAAACTCCAGCGAGGTGAGGTGCTGGCAGTATGGTTATCCACCTGAACTGGATAAACTCGGCAAAACTTCAATCATTTAAAAGCCGGGCTTGATAATGGATCTGTTCCAGTCGATGAGCGTGTACGTCAAGGTTGTGGAGTCCGGCAGCATGACGGCGGCCGCGCTGCAGTGCGAAATGTCCACGACCATGGTGGGCAATCACCTGCGGGCGCTGGAGCAACGGCTCGGCGTGCAACTGTTGCAACGCACCACCCGTCGCCAGCGACTGACCGAGTTCGGCAGCGTCTACTATCAGCGCTGCTTGGAGGTGTTAGGTCTGGTCGCCGACTCCGAACGCCTCGCCGAGCAGACGCTTGATGAACCGCGCGGCATTCTGCGGGTTACTGCGCCGCTGACCTTTGGCGTTGAACGTCTGGCCCCTGCGCTCAGTGAGTTTTCCCTGCAATGTCCGCAGGTCAAACTCGACGTGATCCTGACCAACCGCCGTCCGGATTTGCTGGAAAGCGGTCTCGACGTGGCCTTCCGACTGGGCCACTTCGACCAGTCCAACCTGATCGCCCGCCCGCTGATCGACTACACCCTGACCGTCTGCGCCTCCCCGGAGTACGTGGCCCGACGCGGCATGCCGCTCACGCCTGAGGAACTGCGCCAGCACGACTGCCTGTCGTTCGCCTACCCTGCCGGTGACGACTGGCAATCGGTGGAAAAACAGTGGCGCCTCAGCGGCCCGGAGGGAGAAATCATGGTCGACGTCAAAGGCCCGATGCTGATCAACAGCTCCGCCGGCCTGCATCAGGCCGCGCGCACCGGCATGGGCATCGTGATGCTGCCGGACGCACTGGTGGAACAGGATCTGCGCGACGGCAAACTGGTCGTGGTGATGCCGGACTATCAGCCGCCGAACCGCCCGATGCATCTGCTTTACGCGCCGGATCGCTATCGGTTGCCTAAACTGCGTCGCTTCGTCGAGTTCGCCATGCAGATGTGGGGCAGACCGTAAGCAACGCCGCTACTGTTGGAAATACACCAAGGACGGAATCAACGAATGAACAAAGACATTTCAATACGCGACCTTCTGCCCACGGAAGTGGAGGCAGCAAGGCAGTTTCTGGAGGCGCACGGCTGGGGCCATCGCACCGGCACCGCCGAACATTTCGCACAGCTTGTTCAGAACTCTCAGCGCAGCGCTGTGGCATTGAGCGGCCAGCAAATTGTCGGTTTCGCCCGTGGCATCACCGATGGCTTGTCCAACGGTTACCTGTCGATGGTCGTGGTCGACGGGCAACATCGGCGCGCGGGCATCGGGCGGGCGCTGGTCGAACATGTAATGGGCGACAACACCGACATTACCTGGGTCCTGCGTGCCGGGCGCGAAGGCGCCGAAGCGTTTTTCGCCAGCCTGGGATTTGAAACGTCGGTGATCGCGATGGAGCGTTTGCGGCTGAAATAGCCGACGGTTACTGTGACCCCGGCTATGCTCCACCCTCCTCCTTTTCCAGCATGGATGCTGCGCAATGCTCACGATTCTGCAAAACACTCCGCTACGGGTTTACCTGATTTTTCTGCTGGTGGTTTATTTCGGCATCAAGTCGTTTTCTCCCCGACGCGAGAGTCGTGTCTCGATGCTGATAACGCCCCCGGCGTTTTTGGCATGGTCGCTGTACTCACTGAACCTGACGATCAACCCGGGCGTGTTTTTCAGCACCTGGTTCGCCGCGCTGTTGCTGGGCAGCCTGTCGGCTTGGCTGGTGTTCTCCCGCCGGGGCGTGGTGCTCGACGACTCCGCGACAGGCCTGATCATGCCGGGCACGGCAAAAATCCTGATCATGTACCTGATGTTCTTTTCTGCGAACTACTACTTCAATTATCAGCATGACGTGCATCCGGAGCGTTTCGCGTCCCCGGACCTGCTGTTGCTCAAGTCGATTATTTCGGGGTTCTTGTGCGGCCTGATCAGCACCCGCTCGTTGAAGCTCTACTGGACACTGCGTGCTCTGGCGTCCGGGCGGTTGCCGAGGAATGTCGTCGCCAATGAATAAGGCACAGCGCTCGCGGTGCCAGGTCGCTCAACACAAATCATCCGGATAAATAATCGGCACCACCGGCCCCTTGCTCCGTGACAACGCTGCCGCGCTCCCCTAAATTAGTCGGCCTGAAAAAGCCCCCAGCGCTTTCTCGTCTCATCTCAAGTTAAAAAAGTAGTGAAATTTCAATGTCCGATTTCAACACCGCTGAATCCGTAGTCACTCTGTCGTCCAAAGCGGAATACGAAAACTCCATCAATCTTTCACAACACATCCCACAGGCGAAGATCATCAGCGAGATGGTGCTGGACGCGTTCCAGTCGAGCCGCGAAAGCGATCAGATCCGCGAACTGCGCGCCGCGATCCGTCAGGCCCACGACCGCTTCGATGACGACCAGGCCTATGAGCTGATGGGCGAACTCAAGCGCCTGAAGGACGCCGAAGCCGCCGACATCGCCGCCCTCGAAGATCTGAGCAGCAAATTCCCGATCAGCCGCATCCTGTCCAGCTTCAAGGACGATCCGGCGTTCCAGGAAATCGTCTATGGCCTGGCCCTCAAGGTTCTGAACCAGACCCACCAGGCGATCAGCAACCCGAGCGGCGGCAAGAGCAAGGCCGCACGCGCCAAGAAAGACGTTGAAGTGTTCAGCATCAGCAAGGACGGCATCAGCGTGACCCTGCCAATGCGCACACCGCGCTCGCGCCTGAGCGTGGATCGCGAGGCACTGGAATTCCTCGGCTTCACCTTCGTCGGTGAAGGCGACGATGCAGAAATCGAAGGCGAAACCTTCGTCGACAACGCCGGCACCGAGCACGCAATCAACCGCAAGAACATCATCACCGCCCTGCAACAGCAGACCGCGTTCGACGGTTACAGCATCGCCGCCCAGTAACACCGGCGCTGACGAAAAAGCCCCGCTCTGACATTCAGGCGGGGCTTTTTGTTGTCCGCAGATTGGCGGTTATGCCGATGGGTGCACGGCGGCAATCATGTCGACTTCGATGGCTGCGTTTTTCGGCAACTGATAGACGCCGACGGTGGTACGGGTGTGTCGCCCGACATCGCCCAACACATAACTGAACACATCCGACGCGCCGTTGGCGACTTCGCTGAGGTCGACGAAATCCGGCGTGGACTTCACGTACACCGTGACCCGCAACAACGACCGGACCTTGTCCAGCGAACCGACTGCATCGACGATAAAGGCCAGACAGCGCATCGCGCTGATACTCGCTGCGGCCTGCGCATCCTTGAGCGTCAACTCCTGCCCCACCCGCCCCGGATACTGAATCTTGCCCTCGGTGCGCGGCACCATGCCGCTGATGTAGATCTCATCGCGATGACGGATCAACGGCGCGTAATTGCCACCCACCGTGTTCTCGCCATTGATGTCGTAGTTCAGCTCTTTTGCCAGGGCAATGAATCGCTCGTCGCAGGTCATCCTCTCAGTCATTTCGCCCAGCCTCTAGATCGATGCATGTAGTTGGATCCGAATCTAGGACTTTTGCCTACCGACCGCAACCTGTCGATTTCTAGCTAGTCGTTTCGGGGGAATGGCTGATTACGCCACCCTTTTGGGAGAGAGTCTGTTCGCGACAAAGGACGTCGTTTCTCCATCAACCGAGCAACAAAAAACCCCGCTCATCTCTCGATGAACGGGGTTTCTCGTACAACGTTCGAACCTTACGGCGCGTACGTCAGCAGCAGCTCGGTCGGCACCTTGAAGTCCAGGGACATCATGACGCTCAACGCGGTGATGGTGAAGATCGAGAACACGAACAGCTTGCGTGCCCAGACCGTGTCATCCACCGCCTTGTAGCCGGTCCAGGCCATGTACAGCCAGTACATGCCCATGGCCGCGGCGACGGCGAGGTAGCTCATGCCGGCGTAACCGCTGAAGGTCAGCATCAAGGTCGCCACGAGGAAGGCCAGGATGTAGATCAGGATGTGCTTCTTGGCCACCTGGATCCCGCGCTTCACTGGCAGCACCGGAATCGATGCGGCCAGGTAATCGTTGAAGCGGAAGATCGCGATGGCGTAGGAATGCGGCATCTGCCACAGGCTGAACATCACCAGCAGGGTCAGCGCGGCCATGTCGAAGCTGTTGGTCACGGCCACGTAACCGATCACCGGCGGCATGGCGCCCGACAGACTGCCCACCAGCGTGCCGTGAACCGACTTGCGCTTGAGGTACAGGCTGTAGAAGCCGACGTAGATGATGAAGCCGATCACGGCGAACAGGGCAGCCAACGGGTTGGCCACCTTGTACAGCAACGCAACGCCGGCGACACCCAGGACGGTCGCATAGACCAGGGCCAGTTTCAGGGAGATCAAGCCCTGGACCAGCACCCGGTTCTTGGTGCGTTCCATCTTCAGGTCGATGTCGCGGTCGATGCAGTTGTTGAACACGCAACCGGAGGCCACAACCAGGGAAGTGCCGATCATGGCTGCCAGAAACACGGCCAGATCGACATGCCCTTTCGAGGCCAGGAAGAACCCGCCTGCCACAGAAAGCACGTTACCGAAAATGATCCCCGGTTTGGTGATTTGGATAAAGTGCTTGAGCGACATCGGGTTTACCTCACTTCGCCATCATGTAGGTGTGGATGCTGAACATGATCCACAGCGACAGACCGACCAGCAGGACGATCACGATGGCCGTAAAGACGAACGCAATCACGTTGTTACGTTGAGCGATGGAACGGTCCAGGTGCAGGAAGTAATACAGGTGAACGATCACCTGGATCACGGCGAACAGCAGGACGATTGCCAGCGTCGTCGACTTCGGCAGGGTCGGGAACATCACCAGGCCGAACGGGATGACGGTCAGGATTACCGACAGGATGAAGCCAATGGCGTACGACTTTACGCTGCCGTGGCCAGCATCATGGCTGTCATGGGAGTGTGCATTAGCCATTACAGGGTCCCCATCAGGTAAACAACGGTGAATACGCAGATCCACACCACGTCCAGGAAGTGCCAGAACAGGCTCAGGCAGCTCAGACGGGTCTTGTTGGTCGCCGTCAGGCCGTGCTTGTTGACCTGGTACATCATGATGCCCATCCAGATCAGACCGGCAGACACGTGCAGACCGTGGGTACCGACCAGCGTGAAGAACGCCGACAGGAAGCCCGAACGGCTAGGACCGAAGCCCTCGGAGATCAGCAGGTGGAACTCGTTGATCTCCATGGCGATGAAGCCTGCGCCGAGCAGGAAGGTCATGAACAACCAGCCCAGAACCTGCTGCTTCTTACCTTTGTACAACGCCAGCATGGCGAAGCCGTAGGTGATCGAACTGAACAACAGCAGAGCGGTTTCGCCCAGCACGTATGGCAGTTCGAAGATGTCGTGGCCCGACGGGCCACCGGCGACGTTGTTTACCAGTACCGCGTACACCGCGAAGATCGACGCAAACAGAATGCAGTCGGTCATCAGGTAGAGCCAGAAACCGTATACGGTCATCTCGCCCGAGTCGTGGTGATGGTCATCGTGCCCATGGTCATGACCATGGGCGTGTCCAGCATTGGTCACTAAGTTCGACATTGTTTAAGCCTGTTCCAACTTGGTTTCAACACGGGTTGCGGAAGCAGGGATCTTCCCGGCCGCTACCAGACGCTTGTGCTGCTCGGCTTCGATGCGCTCGATTGTTTCAACCGGCACCATGTAGCCCTGATCGTCACGTGCTGCGTGAATCACGAAGTAGATGACAGTGCCGGCCAGGCTGGCGATCGCCAACCACCAGATGTGCCAGATCATCGCGAAACCGAACACGGTCAGCAGTGCGCCCATCACCACGCCAGTGGCGGTGTTGTTCGGCATGTGGATCGGTTCGTACTTGGCCGGAGCCTTGTACGCAGTACCGTTTTCCTTGGCCTCGGTGAACGGATCGATGCAGTCTGCTTTTGGCAGTACAGCGAAGTTGTAGAACGGAGGTGGCGACGAGGTCGACCATTCCAGGGTATGGGCATTCCACGGGTCACCGTGTTCGCACATGTTTTCCGGCTTGTTGCGGTCACGCACCGACACGTACAGCTGGATCAGCTGGCAGGCGATACCCACAGCAATCATCACCGCACCGAACATGGCAACGTACAGGTACGGTACCCACTCAGGGTTGGTGGTGGCGTTCAGACGACGGGTCATGCCCATGAAGCCCAGAGCGTAGAGCGGCATGAACGCGACGAAGAAGCCCGAGATCCAGAACCAGAACGCTGCTTTACCCCAGCCTTCGTGCAGCTTGAAGCCGAACGCTTTCGGGAAGTAGAAGCCGAAGCCTGCGATGTAGCCGAATACCGCGCCGCCGATGATCACGTTGTGGAAGTGAGCGATCACGAACAGGCTGTTGTGCAGAACGAAGTCAGCACCCGGGATGGCCAGCAGTACGCCGGTCATGCCGCCGATGGCGAAGGTCACCATGAAGCCCAGGGTCCACAGAACCTGGCTGGTGAAGCGCAGACGGCCTTGGTAGATGGTGAACAGCCAGTTGAACAGTTTCACACCCGTCGGGATGGAAATCAGCATCGTCGCCAGACCGAAGAAGGCGTTGACGCTGGCACCCGAACCCATGGTGAAGAAGTGGTGCAGCCAAACCATGAAGCCCAGTACCGAGATCGCGCCCGAGGCGTAGATCATCGAGTGGTGGCCGAACAGTTTCTTGCCGGTGAAGGCCGAGATGACTTCCGAGAAAATGCCGAACGCCGGCAGGATCAGGATGTAAACCTCAGGGTGGCCCCATGCCCAGAACAGGTTGACGTACATCATTGGATTGCCACCAAGTTCATTGGTGAAAATGTGGAAATCCATGTAACGGTCAAGGGTCAGCAGTGCCAGGGTAGCGGTCAGGATCGGGAACGAAGCCACGATCAGAACGTTTGCCCAGGTGCAGGTCCAGGTGAAGATCGGCATGTCCATCAGTTTCATGCCTGGGGTACGCATTTTCAGCACGGTCGCGAGGAAGTTGACCCCCGTTAACGTTGTACCCAGACCCGATAGCTGTAGCGCCCAGATGTAGTAGTCCATCCCCACGCCAGGGCTGTATTGCAGACCCGACAGCGGTGGATAGGCAACCCAGCCGGTCTTGGCGAATTCGCCGACGCCCAGGGACAGGTTGATCAGCACGACGCCGGATACCAGCAGCCAGAAGCTCAGGGAGTTCAGGAACGGGAACGCAACGTCACGCGCGCCGATCTGCAGCGGCACTGCAAGGTTCATCAGGCCGGTGAAGAATGGCATTGCCATGAAGATGATCATGATCACACCGTGAGCGGTGAAGATCTGGTCATAGTGTTCAGGTGGCAGGTAGCCAGGCGAACCCTCGGTGGCCATGGCCAGCTGGGTACGCATCATGATGGCGTCGGCAAAACCGCGCAGCAGCATGACCATGGCGACGATGATGTACATCACGCCGATTTTCTTGTGGTCGACCGACGTCAGCCACTCGGTCCACAGGTAAGTCCACTTCTTGAAGTAGGTGATTGCAGCGAACAACGCCAGACCACCGAGCGCGATCATCGAGATGGTGACCATCACGATCGGCTCGTGGAAAGGGATCGCTTCCCAACTTAATTTACCAAACATCGTTTACTCCTCTGCCCCGGCAGCTGAATGCGAATTCGAGTCCATATCCGTTGCCGCCACTTCTTTCTCTTTCTTCTCGTGCTTCAGCGGCTTGCCCGGTTTCATGCCTTCGTACTTGTCGACGATGGTCTGGAACAGGTTCGGCGTGACCGAGGAGTAGAGCTCGACTGGATTGTTCTGGCTTGGCTTGGCAAGGGCTGCGTATTCAGCGGCTTCAAGCTGTTTAGGTGCCTTTTTGACTTCACTTACCCAGGCGTCGAAATCTTCCTGAGAAGTTGCGATCGCTTTGAATTTCATACCGGTGAAACCAGCGCCGCTGTAGTTGGCGGAGATACCGTCCATTTCAGCGTTGCGGTCAGCGATCAGGTGCAGCTTGGTGGTCATGCCCGCCATCGCGTAGATCTGGCCGCCCAGGCCCGGGATGAAGAACGAGTTCATCACCGCGTCCGAAGTGATCCGGAAGTTAACCGGGGTGTGCGCCGGGAACACGATCTTGTTGACCGTGGCGATGCCTTGTTCCGGATAGATGAACAGCCACTTCCAGTCCAGCGCGACCACTTCGATGGTCACAGGCTTGACGTCGGATTCGATCGGACGATACGGATCCAGCGAGTGGGTCGACTTGTAGGTGATGTAACCCAGGGCAATGATGATCAGGACCGGGATGGTCCAGACTGCCACTTCGATCTTGGTCGAGTGCGACCATTTCGGGGTGTAGACGGCGTTCTTGTTCGAGGCGCGGTACTTCCAGGCGAACAGGAAGGTCATGACGATGACCGGCACAACGACCAACAGCATCAGCAGCGTGGCGGTGATGATCAGGTTGCGCTGTTCCAGGCCGACCTGGCCCGTTGGATTGAGCAAGGTCATGTTGCAGCCTCCCAGCAACAACGTGCCGAGCAGCGGCACTAGGCCTAGTAATCTGGGGTACCTGTTTTTACTCATCTCACGACCTCTAAAGCAGCTTGCGCAATGCAGTTGGGTTTTGATCGCCAACACTTCACCCTGCCAAGGGTTGGCATTTTCTTTGGATTGAATAAGGGCCGCCCGTCGCGCGTCAGACGCTCGACAAAACCTGGGACAGCGGTCAGTTCTTATTCGAATTCGTGGTCAAAGGCCTTGTTACAGACCAATTCCATTTGGTGCGGAAAGTTGGAAGGCACCGACACCTGGGTGTCTCGCAAGCCTCTCGGCTGCTCGACACCCGACTTCCTGCTCGCCTCCTTAATAAAGGCTGAACAGTGCCGGGAATTCAGTGCGGGCGATTGTAGATAGGTAGCGCCCTATACACCATGTCTTATCCCGAAATAATTTTTATCGCTCCGAGCAACAATCCATCACCGTTTTTGCAAAAGTTCCGCATGTTATCGAAATCGATTCTCAACAAAAATACCAAAAAATGTAGGTCTATCGGCCTCAGTTCAGACAGCTCCGAGGGGTTTTTCCCACGGCGCGATCCGCGCAAAGCCCGATATGCCAAGGCTTTTGGCCATCTGCCGGAGTCTGTTAAAACTGCCTGATCCGGCACACGCGTGCAAAAACCGAAAAACGCTGAAACAGACCAATCCTTTTTTGTAACAGCACTCCAATCCGGGCCTGTGAAACGAGCTGCGACACGGCCTGTGTGACAACATGTCGCACACCTGTCGCACCCTTCCTTGCCGTTCGTCACGGTGTTTTCACACAGACCCTGAAATGCAAAACGCCTCGATCTGCGTCACCGCAAATCGAGGCGTTTGGTTTATCGGCGCACGCGCCGAAAAGTTGATTCAGCGCAACGCTTTTCGGTTACGCGAGGTCAGCAGCGGCACCAGGATCACCACCAGCACGAAGGCCACGAGTGCCCATTGCGCCAGCGACAGGCCGAGGATCGGCGGGTACGGCGTCGAGCAGAAACCGTCGACCTGGAAGCCCAGCGGGAAGATCTTTGCCAGCGGCAGGTCATCGACGATCGGTTGCAACACATCGATGCCGCAGCTCACCGCCGGATAGAACTGGGTGTACACGTGATGCCCGGCGACACCGGCGCCGGCGATGGCACAAATCACCACCAGCACCTCGAACACCGTGATGCTGCGTCGGGTGCGCATGGCCGCGCCGATGAACGCGAACAGCGCGATCAGCAGCAACGCATAACGCTGCAGGATGCACAGCGGGCACGGCGCCTCGCCCAGCACGATCTGCATGTACAGCGCGCCGCCGATCAGCGCCAGGCAGATGATGCCCAGCAACACCAGATAGCGCCGCTCACGTCCCAATCGAATCGTTTCCTCGCTCATCGCGTTTCCCTTTCATGTCCATGGTTCAGCTGGCCGGCGGCTGCGCTTGCAGTTGCGCCATCAGGCTGATGTTGTCTTCGATATGCCAATTGGCCGCGATGCGACCGTTGTCGATCTGATAGATATCGGTTGCCCGGAAGTCTACACGCTGGCCCTGCCCTTTGAGAGCCTTGAACGTGCCGGTGAAATGCCCGCGAAAGTGCAGATGCACCACCACGCGATCCCCGGCGACGATCATTTGCTCGATCTCGCAACTCAAGTCCGGCACCGCCGTGCGAAAGAACTTTGACGCCAGCAGCGGCCCGGTCGGCCCCTGCACCCGGCCTTCCGGCGGGGTCTTGTCGACGAACTGCGGCGACAGGGCGGCGGTGGCCAACGCCTCTTCACCCGTGTTCCAGAAACTGCCGTAACGCCGCGCCGCCAGTTCCATCGCATCACGCTGGGCCTTGGGCAGGCTCTGATCGACGATCAGGGTCTGGGGTTCGATCAAGGTGGATTCGGCGAACGCGAACGGACTGGACAACAAGGCAACCGACAGGCCCAAAGTGGCCAGGCTGAAACGACGGGAAGAGGCGAAGTGCGACATGGGGGCGATCCTGATCATGTAAACGAACGAGCGCCTATCATCAGCATCGGGGAATAAACGATAAACCGGTTAAGAAACGATTAACCTTTAAACAGAATTTAAGAATCAAGTTAGCGATGCCCCCATCGCGGGCTTGCCCCGGGCGGCGATCCGACGATGAAGGCAACTCGGTTCCGAATTATTCCAGAGCAGCAGCCGGCCCGAAGAACTCATACCGGCTCTGCTTCTCAGGCACACCCAGCGCCTTCAGGTGACGCTTGATCGCCCCCATGAAGCCTTTCGGCCCGAGGAAGTAGGCGTCCACATCACGCTCCGCCGGCAGCCACTCGCCCAGTTGCTCCTCGCTCAACAACCCGACCTTGTCCGCCGCCGGGCTCACACCATCATCTTCGGCGTAGCAATAGAAGCGCTTGAGCTGCGGATGACGCGCGGCCAGCCCGTCGATCCAGTCACGGAACGCGTGCACGCTGCCGTTGCGCGCACTGTGGATGAAGTACACCGGACGCTCGGTTTCCAGCGCAGCTTCCAGCATCGCCAAAGTCGGAGTGATGCCGACGCCGCCGCTGATCAGCACCAACGGTTTGTCGCTGGCCGTCAGGGTGAACTCCCCCGATGGCGGGAACAGCTGGATGCTGGCGCCGACATGCAGTTGATCGTGCAGGTAATTGGAGGCACGGCCGCCCGGTTCGCGTTTGACGCTGATGCGGTACTGACCTTTGTTGGCCAGTGCCGACAGCGAGTAATTGCGGCGGATTTCTTCGCCGTCGAGGATCAGCTTCATGCCGATGTACTGGCCTGGCTCGGCTGCGAGAATCGGGCCCTTGTCCGCCGGCTCGAAGTAGAACGAAATGATTTCCGCGCTCTCCTCGACCTTGGCCGCGACGATGAACTCCCGCGCCCCGCGCCAGCCGCCGACGGCTTGCTCTTTCTGGTCATAAATGGCGGTTTCGGCGCCGATCAGGATCTCGGCCAACTGACCGTAGGCTGCGCCCCAGGCGTTCATCACTTCCGGCGTGGCGATTTCTTCGCCGAGTACTTCGGAGATGGCGCGCAACAGGCAGGTGCCGACGATCGGGTAGTGTTCCGGCAGGATCTGCAGGGCCACGTGCTTGTTGATGATCTTTGCCACCAGATCGCCCAACTGGTCGAGTTGATCGATGTGGCGGGCGTACATCAACACGCCGTTGGCCAGGGCGCGGGGCTGGTCACCGCTGGCCTGGTGGGCCTGGTTGAACAGCGGGCGGACTTCCGGGTACTCGGAGAGCATCATGCGGTAGAAATGGGTGATCAGCGCTTCGCCGCCGCTTTCCAGCAGAGGCACAGTGGATTTGACGATGGCACGATCCTGGACGCTAAGCATAAGGGTGACTCCTGAGCTTTCTCTAAAAGTGCCTTATCCATTCCAGTATTCGTGCCAACTATTTTTTCTATACAAATCAATAGCTTGAAAATTATGTAGTCAGATCGACACAAGTGCCTCTATAGTCGCTTCGACTACAACGTGTCTCTTTGACTACAAGCTTATGTCCGCCAAATCATTGCTCACCGCCCTGCTCCCACTGGTCTCCGACCTGTCCCGCGAACTGCCCGAAGGCGAGCGCTATCGACGCCTGCTCGAAGCCATGCGCGCCCTGCTGCCCTGCGATGCCGCCGCACTGTTGCGCCTTGACGGTGAATGGCTGGTGCCGCTGGCGGTGGATGGCTTGAGCACCGACACTCTTGGTCGACGCTTCAAGGTCAGCGAACACCCGCGCTTCGAAGTGCTGCTGGCCGGCGAAGGGCCAACGCGTTTCGCCGCCGACAGCGACTTGCCCGATCCTTACGACGGACTGGTCGACGGCCTCGACGATCATCTTGAAGTTCACGACTGCCTCGGCTGTCCGTTGTTCGTCGATGAAAAGCTTTGGGGCCTGATTACTCTCGACGCCCTCGATCCCGAGCGTTTCGAACCGATCGAGCTCGACGCCCTGCAAGCCTTCGCCAGTCTCGCATCGGCCACTGTGAATGCCGCTGAACGCATCGAGCGTCTGGCAATTCGCGCTGAAGACGAACACCAGCGCGCCGAGGTTTATCGTCAGGCCAGCGGTCAGCAAAACCGTGAAATGATCGGCCAGAGCAAGGCCCACAAACGGCTGGTGGAAGAAATCAATCTGGTCGGCGGCAGCGACCTGACCGTGCTGATCACTGGGGAAACCGGGGTCGGCAAGGAACTGGTGGCCCAGGCCATTCACGCAGCCTCCAAGCGCGCCGACAAACCGATCATCAGCCTCAACTGCGCGGCGCTGCCGGACACGTTGGTGGAAAGCGAACTGTTCGGCCACGTGCGCGGCGCCTTCACCGGCGCCACCAGCGACCGGCGCGGCAAGTTCGAACTGGCCAACGGCGGCACACTGTTTCTGGATGAAGTCGGCGAGTTGTCGCTGACCGTCCAGGCCAAGCTGTTGCGGGTTTTGCAGAGCGGCCAGTTACAACGTCTGGGTTCGGACAAGGAACACCAGGTCGATGTGCGCCTGATCGCCGCGACCAACCGCGACCTGGCTGAAGAAGTGCGCAGCGGCCGCTACCGCGCCGACTTCTACCATCGCCTCAGCGTCTACCCGTTGCGGGTGCCGGCGCTGCGTGACCGGGGCCGCGATGTGTTGTTGCTCAGCGGTTATTTCCTGGAACAGAACCGCTCGCGCATGGGCCTCAACAGCCTGCGCCTGAACAGCGACGCCCAGGAGGCGCTGCTGGCTTACACCTGGCCGGGCAACGTGCGGGAACTGGAGCACTTGATCGGACGCAGCGCGCTGAAGGCGCTGGGCAACTGCAAGGTGCGACCGAAGATTCTCAGCCTGAGCGCGATGGACCTCGATCTGCCGCGCGAGGTTGTGGATAACTCGTCGGTGCCTTCCGAAGCGACTGCCGCCCTGCCATTGATCAGCGGTGACCTGCGCACCGCCACCGAGCAGTATCAGCGGCAGTTGATCAGCGCGGCGCTTGAGCGCAATCAGGACAACTGGGCCAGTGCCGCCCGTGAACTGGGGCTGGACCGGGCGAATCTGGCGCGGATGGCCAAGCGGTTGGGGATGAAAGGCTAAAAGCACACCCTCACCCTAGCCCTCTCCCTGAGGGAGAGGGGACTGATTGGGGGATATTGCAGAAATCCGCCGACGTGAACGATCTTTACTGAATCCAGATCGACTCGGTCATTCAGGTCGATGTACAACGCCAGACACCTCGGTCGGCCCCCTCTCCCTCCGGGAGAGGGCTGGGGTGAGGGGCTCTGGATCTCAAAGCCACCCGACAACTAACCTAAAGCCCAACCTTTTGACGCCGATAACCCGGCATCAATAGTTTCTGGCGATTTCCACTCTCGCCCATCACCTTTTTCCACAGAAGGTTTTTATGTCTTCCAACAAAGCCCGCGCAGATTCACTTTCGCTTCTGCTGTTTACCTTGCGCAGCGGCAAGCTGATGGCGATCAACCTGCTGAAGGTCAGTGAAATCATCCCCTGCCCGCCGCTGACCAAGCTGCCGGAGTCGCACCCGCACGTCAAAGGCATCGCCACTTTGCGCGGTGCTTCGCTGTCGGTAATCGACCTGAGCCGCGCCATCGGCGAGCGGCCGCTGGAAGACCCGAACGGCGGCTGCCTGATCGTCACCGACGTCAGCCGTTCGAAACAGGGCCTGCACGTGCAGGCAGTGAGCAAGATCGTGCATTGCCTGACCACCGACATCAAACCGCCGCCGTTCGGCTCCGGCGGTTCACGCGCCTACATCACCGGCGTGACTTCGGTGGACGGCACGCTGGTGCAGGTGCTGGACATCGAAAAAGTCATCCACGGCATCGCCCCGGCGCAGATCGAAATGGCCCCGACCGAGCTGAGCATGGAAGACGCCGAAGTGCTGGGCAACGCGCGGATTCTGGTGGTCGACGACAGTCAGGTGGCGCTGCAGCAATCGGTACACACCCTGCGCAATCTCGGCCTGCAATGCCACACCGCGCGCAGTGCCAAGGAAGCCATCGATTGCCTGCTGGACCTGCAAGGCACGGCGCAGCAGATCAACCTGATCGTCTCCGACATCGAAATGTCCGAGATGGACGGCTACGCCTTCACTCGTACCCTGCGCGAAACCCCGGACTTCGCCCACCTCTACGTGTTGCTGCACACCTCGCTGGACAGCGCGATGAACAGCGAAAAGGCCCGCCTCGCCGGCGCCAACGGCGTGCTGACCAAGTTCTCCTCACCGGAGCTGACCCACTGCCTGATCGAAGCGGCCAAGCATGTCGCTGCTCAGGGTCACTGAGTCTTGTGCGAGACGTTCTGCTTCCTGATGCGGCGCGACCTGAGCCAGGACGTGCCCGCCATCGAATGGCCGAACGGCATCGAACTCACGACCTACAGCGCCGAACACGCATCCGCCGTGCATGAACTGATGCAGATCGGCTACCGCGAAGGCGGTGGCCGGGTGCCGGCGCTGGACGTGTGGCAAAAGCAGTTCGAGAACGATCCGGAATACGATCCGGCACTGTGTTTCATCGCCAGCGATGCCGACGGCGTCATCGGCGTGGCGCAATGCTGGACCAGTTCCTACATCAAGAACCTGGTGGTGCATCCTCGCGCCCAAGGACGTGGATTGGGTCGGGCTTTGCTGCTTCATGCATTCAAGGCGCTTCAGGATCGACGCGAAGGATTTGTCGACCTGAAGGTGCTGGAAGACAACCGGCGAGCGCAGCGCCTGTACGAAATGTCTGGAATGTATGTGGTTCGCCGGGAAATGGTGCCGGACTGACAAACTAAAATCCTGCGGCATGTTCCAACCTTGGCGATCAAACCTCCAAGGATGCCCGAACCATGAAACGCCTCGCCCTCTCCGTGCTTTGCCTCATTGCCCCGTTGGCCCACGCCTCCAGCCCCGATGCCTGGGCGGCCTACGACAAAACCGTGCTCGCCAGCTGCACCAAGGCCAGCGGCCTGAAAAACGCCAAACCGGTCGGCAACGCCGCGCAATTCGATGACCGTGTCGGCTACACGGCGCTGTTGCTGCAAGGCCAGTACCCGCAAAAACACATGAAGGGCCAGCAAGGCACGGAGCTGTGCCTGTACAACAAAAAGTCGAAAACCGCGTTCGTCACCGAATGGGACTCGATCCGCCCGACCGCCAAACCCTGAGCGCATGGCGCACAACTTGCTTCACTCCGGGCCTGTACGGCGGCTTTACGTCGCCGATTCACACCCTGATTGAAGATTGCCCGCTCAATGAATACGACCTTTTCCTGCGTAGGCTGCGGCAAATGCTGCACCGATCACCACGTGCCCCTGACCTTGGCCGAAGCTCGCATGTGGGCGGCCGACGGCGGTCAGGTGATCGTGCTGGTGGAGGCGTTTCTTGCCAACGGCCTGGGCCTGCCGGAACAGCAGCGCGAACATGCGCAACGGCGTTCGGCGGTGGTGCGCAGCGGAATGTCCGACGCCCATGTGGCAATCACTTTCGCCGCCTACAACGTCGGCCCCTGCCGGAATCTTGACGAAAATAAACTGTGCCGCATTTACGAGCGCCGGCCGCTGGTGTGCCGCATCTATCCCGCCGAAATCAATCCGCACATTCCGTTGAATCCTGCGGCCAAGGACTGCCCACCGGAGTCGTGGGAGCAAGGGCCGGATCTTATCGTCGGCGGAGAACTGGTGGATCAGGAACTGGTGACGCTGATCCAGCGCTCCCGTCAGGCGGATCGCGACGACATCCGGATCAAGGATGCGATCTGCGGCTTGCTCGGCATCCGCACCACCGCGCTCAAGGGCGACGGCTTTACCGCTTACTTGCCGGACATGGGCGCGTTTGCCTCGGTGATTGATCAGGTCACGGCGCAGCCATTGAGCGAAGTTTCCAGTGAATGGCTGTTCCATGTCTCCGGCGACGACATCGCCGGGCAAGTACGGGCGGCCGGGGCACAAGTGGTGTCCGAGCCGCCACAGACCTACGCGTTCATTTCACTGCGCGCGGCCTAAGCGCCCTGCCGCCGCCCCCAGAACTCCCGCGCCAGCGAGCGCAAATCCCCCGCCAGCCCCGCCACATCCTGTGAGTTGAGCTGGCTCTGGCGCCCCTCATCCACCGTCAATTCACAGGCCGTGCGAATACTGACGATGTTGCGGTTAATGTCCTCACTCACAGCGCTCTGTTCTTCGACCGCTGCCGCAATCTGCAGACTCATCTCGGTGATCTGCTCGACCCGCCCGCTGATCCCGTCCAGTGCCCGGGCCGCACGCTGCGCCTGTTCGACGCTGTTATCCACATGCTCGCTGCTCTGCTGCATCACCAGCACCGCATCCCGCGCGCCGTTTTGCAGGGTGCTGATCATCCGTTGAATCTCGTTGGTCGACTGCTGAGTGCGCTGAGCCAGACCCCGCACCTCATCGGCCACCACCGCAAACCCGCGCCCCGCATCCCCGGCCCGTGCCGCTTCGATCGCCGCGTTGAGCGCCAGCAGATTGGTTTGTTCGGCGATGCTGCGAATCACCTCCAGCACCCCGGAAATCTCGCTGCTATGACCTTCGAGCTGATGAATCACCTCGGTCGCCCGCCCCAACTCCTCGGCCAGCCGCAACACCGCACTGCGACTCTCGCCCACCAACAGATGACCTTCACGGGTTTCCGTCCCCGCCATATCCGCCGCTACCGACGCCTGCTGCGCATGGCTGGCGACCTCGGCCACACTGGCCGCCATCTGATGAATCGCCGCCGCCACCTGATCGGTTTCCGCCTGCTGCGCCAACGTGCTGGTGTGACTGCTATGCAGATGATCCACCAGTTGCGCCGCATGCCCGGCCAATCGCTGCGAAGCATCACCGATCCGCCCCACCACCGCACCGACCTGGGCTTCGAGCATCTGCAACGCAAACTCGATCTGCCCGAACTGATCCCGCCGCCCGGTATAAATGCCCTGACTCAACGGGTTGTCAGCAATCAGCCGCGCACGCTCGGTCAAACGCTCCAGCGGCCGCAACAACCAACCCACGCCCAACGCACACGCACCACTGCCGGCCACCAGCGCAGCGGCTTCGATACCCATGGACTCCGGCCGCAGCCAGGCTTCAATCCCCAGCACCACCACCAGCACCGAACTGGTCAACGCCATGATCCGCGCCCGCAAACTCAACACCGGCAGCCACTGCCACCGCGCCACCCGCCCCTCGCGCAACTGCGCATACGCCCGCTCCGCCACCGCAATCTGCCGCGTATCCGGCCGCGTGCGCACCGACTGATACTCCACCGCCGCACCGTTCTGCGTGACCGGCGTGACATAGGCACTGACCCAGTAGTGATCACCGTTCTTGCAACGATTCTTCACCAGCCCCATCCACGACCGCCCGCGCTTGAGCGTCTGCCACATATGGGCAAACGCCTGCGCCGGCATGTCCGGATGACGCAGCAAATTGTGCGGCGCACCCAGCAGCTCGTCGCGGCTGTAACCGCTGATCCTGATGAAATCGTCGTTGGCGTAGGTGATCGCGCTGGTCAGATCGGTGGTCGAGAGAATGTTCGCATCCGGCGCAACATCGACATTGCGCCCGGTCACCGGGAGATTGATCTTCATGGAAAGCGCGCTCGTTTTATTGGAAAGAGTCGGCAGGGCTGCTGACTCTAAGCGCACTCACTGGTTAAACGTTGATCTGGCTCAGGAACTGAGCAATTAGCCATCACTGTGACCGAAAATCACAGCGACGGCCGAGGCGGGATGGAATCAGCGCTTGCCCATCGAACGGCGAGTACCCGAAGGCGCCACACCCGGAATCTTGGCGTGACGATCACCGTCTTTGCCCTTGAACTGCGGCTGCTTCGCCGCTTTGGCAGCCGCCAGCTCACCTGGCTTGAACGGGAACTTGAACGCAGGAATGGTCGGCTTGGTATCGCCGGCCTCAGCCAGCTCTGCCGGGACATCGCTCACAGCGTTGTCGATTGGGGAAGTCATGAAAGCTCCGCGAAGCAAAAAGACCGGCCCGGTGGACGAGCCGCGAAAGCGCGCAGTATACCTGCGTGAGCGGAGTTTAAAGAGTCCCAAAAAGGGTACGACCTGTGCCTTTTCGGGACTCTTCGACTAGCGGATCACGTTTGCGGATCAACCCGATCCAGCGCCCGGTTCACCGCCAGCTCCGCCAGCATGATGATCTGCTGGATTCCCAGTGCCGTACTGCGCTGCGGGCCCGAAAGCTCATTGGCGAAATTGCTGGCGATGGTACTGGCCGACGCCAGGGACTCGCAGGCATTGGCCAGCAGGCTTTCGGTGTCGACGTTGGGAGTGACCATATACATCGTGCTCGGGCGCGGTTTGGTGGGGTTGGGGCAGAGGTAGTAGTCGAGGGCGCGTTTGATGGCTTCGCGGTTACGGGCGAGGTCTTCGGCGCGCATGGCCTCTTCGAGTGGGGTGGGTGATTCGAGGGGTGGGTCGGGTATCAGTTTGTCCATGAAAAACTCCTACTTGGCTATGGAGCCATCCCTTGTCGTTTCCACACGACAAGAGGTGGCAGCTGTACGCAGGGTGGAAAACCGATAAGTAGGCAACCGGCCAGACCGAAGTCTGCCTGCGCACAGCCGCCGCGACGCAGTTTGCAGACGAAAGAAGACATCGGCAACGATTACGGGGAGATGCTTTGCAACTACTTGAAATCAGGTTTCCACACCTGTTCGCTGAATTGGCAGCGACAGCCAAAGACTAGAGAGCGCACTTCCGACGGACAACCTGAAAACCTTGTGGGAAGGATCCGGTGTAGTTGTTGAGATTTAAACAACCTCAAAAGCTCCCCTCACCCTAGCCCTCTCCCGGAGGGAGAGGGAACTGACGGTGTTGTTTATACGGAATACACCGACCTGAATCACCGAGCTGAACTCCAGTTTTGAGCAGCACCGCACTACGCTCTTCACCACTCAAAACGATGAGCGTTAGCTCGAGTACCGCTCTTGACGTGCCGGCCCCATCGGAAGGCTGAGTGGAGGGATTTATACGGGGGTGGGAGCGCAGCGACCGTGCGGCGCAGCCGCATGCATCGAGAGGAGGTGCAGCGAAGCAAACCGTAGGCGATGCCCCCGGATGAATCCCGGAACGAAGGAACGCCGAGCCACAGCGAGGCGCCGAACGCAGGGGCCCAGACCTTTGGTTACTTTGGGGCGTTTGCCAAAGTGACCCGCTGTAAGAGCGGAACCGCCAGCCGCAACACCCGCAGAAACGGATATTCACCCCAAACACCCAAAGCATGGCCGGCCCAAAGGCCGCCAAGTCAAAAGCCGAAACTGACAGCGCCGTCAGTTAGCCGTCACCCTCCTGACCCCCAAACAAGTTTATAAAGACAAAACCTGCCCAAACCCCGTCCCCCTGGCGCCCCACAAGCATGCAAACCCAGAAGAAAAAAGCCCTGCTCGCTATCCTGCTGATCGCCCTCGCAGCCGGGGCCCTGTGGTTCACCCTGAAACCCGCCCCGGCCAAACTCGTAGCCCCCACCGCCATCCCGGTGCGGGTCGTCGCCGTCAGCGAAAAAGACGTCCCCCGCTACACCATCGGCATCGGCTCGGTCCTCTCGTTGCACAGCGTCGTGGTGCGCCCACAGATCGACGGCATCCTCACCAAGCTTCTGGTCAAGGAAGGTCAGTTGGTAAAACAAGGCGACCTGCTCGCCACCATCGACGACCGCTCGATCCGCGCCAGCCTCGATCAGGCCCGGGCACAACTGGGCGAAAGCCAGGCGCAACTACAAGTCGCCCTGGTGAACCTCAAGCGCTACAAACTGCTCAGCGTCGACGACGGCGTCTCCAAGCAGACTTACGACCAGCAACAGGCACTGGTCAACCAGCTCAAGGCCACCGCCCAGGGCAATCAGGCCGCGATTGACGCGGCTCAGGTACAACTTTCCTACACCCAGATTCGCTCCCCGGTCACCGGCCGGGTCGGGATTCGCACGGTCGACGAAGGCAACTTCCTGCGCATGACCGACACCCAGGGCCTGTTCACCGTGACCCAGATCGACCCGATCGCCGTAGAGTTTTCCCTGCCCCAGCAAATGCTGCCGACCCTGCAAGGCCTGATCAGCGACCCGCAGCGCGCACAGGTCAAGGCGTACATCGGCGCCGACACCGACGGCGAAACCGGCAATCTGCTGGGCGAAGGTCACCTGACCCTGATCGACAACCAGATCAATGCCAACACCGGCACCATCCGCGCCAAGGCCGAATTCGACAACCCGAACCAGAAGCTCTGGCCCGGCCTGCTGGTGACGGTAAAGATTCAGACAGCGCTAGATAAAGATGCGCTGGTGGTTCCGCCCACCGTCGTACAACGCGGTCTCGATCAGCACTTCGTGTACCGGGTCAACGGCGACAAGGTTGAAGCGGTGCAGGTGCAGATGGTTTATCAAGGCAGCGGCCAGGACATCATCAAAGGCGTGAAGCCCGGCGACGTATTGGTCAGTGATGGCCAGTCGCGGCTCAAGCCCGGTTCGACCGTGCAGGTCATGAGCGAACCGCCGCAGGTAGTGCAAGCGGAGCCCAAGCCATGAAACAGCACAAAGGCGTTTCGACCTGGTGCATCGATCACCCGGTGGCGACGATTCTGCTGACCATCGCGCTGGTGCTGGTCGGGGTGATTGCCTTCCCGCGCCTGCCGATTGCCCCACTGCCGGAAGCGGAATTTCCTACGATTCAAGTCTCAGCACAGTTACCCGGCGCCAGCCCGGACACCATGGCTTCGTCCGTGGCCACGCCGCTGGAGGTGCAGTTCAGCGCCATCCCCGGCATGACCCAGATGACCTCCAGCAGTGCGCTGGGCTCCAGCCTGCTGACCCTGCAATTCACCCTCGACAAGAGCATCGACACCGCCGCCCAGGAAGTGCAGGCCGCGATCAACACCGCCGCCGGCAAACTGCCGAAAGACATGCCGACCCTGCCGACCTGGAAGAAGGTCAACCCGGCCGACAGCCCGGTGCTGATCCTCAGCGTCAGCTCCACGCAAATGCCCGGCACCGAGCTCAGCGACCTTGTGGAAACCCTGCTCGCGCGTCAGATCAGTCAGATCGACGGCGTGGGCCAGATCAACATCACCGGTCAGCAACGTCCGGCAATCCGCGTTCAGGCTTCGGCGGACAAACTGGCGGCCATCGGCCTGACCCTCGCCGATATTCGTGTGGCGATCCAGCAGACCAGCCTCAACCTCGCCAAAGGTGCGCTGTACGGCGATTCGAGCATTTCCACGCTGTCGACCAACGACCAGTTGTTCCACCCCGAGGAATACAGCCAGCTCATCGTTTCCTACAAGGACGGCGCCCCGGTTCACCTCAAGGATGTGGCGAAAGTCGTCAACGGTTCGGAGGATGCCTACGTGCAAGCCTGGGCCGGCGATCGACCGGGCGTGAACCTGGTGATCTCCCGCCAGCCCGGCGCCAACATCGTCGAAACCGTAGACCGGATTCAGGCCGCCCTGCCCGGCCTCGAAGCCATGCTGCCGGCCTCGGTGCAGGTCAAAACCCTGATCGACCGCACCCAGACCATCCGCGCCTCGCTGCATGAAGTGGAAATCACCTTACTGATCGCGATCCTGCTGGTGGTGGCGGTGATGGCGCTGTTCCTGCGCCAGCTGTCGGCGACGATGATTGTCTCGGCGGTGCTCGGCGTGTCGCTGACTGCCAGTTTCGCCTTAATGTATTTACTCGGCTTCAGTCTGAACAACCTGACCCTCGTCGCCATCGTGGTGGCGGTGGGCTTCGTGGTCGACGATGCGATCGTGGTGGTGGAAAACATCCACCGTCACCTCGAGGCCGGCGACAGCATGCGCGACGCCGCGATCAAGGGCGCCGGCGAGATCGGCTTCACCGTGGTGTCGATCAGTTTCTCGCTGGTGGCGGCGTTCATTCCGCTGCTGTTCATGGGCGGCGTGGTCGGGCGTTTGTTCAAGGAATTCGCCCTGACGGCCACTTCGACCATCATGATTTCCGTGGTGGTCTCGCTGACGTTGGCGCCAACGCTGGCAGCGCTGTTCATGCGCAAACCGGTGCATCACGCCCATGACAAACCGGGCTTCAGCGAACGCCTGCTCGGCTGGTACGAAAAAGGCCTGCGCCGCGCCCTCGCCCACCAGAAACTGATGATCGGCGTGTTCGGCATTTCCGTTGCGCTGGCGATTGGCGGCTACGTGTTTATCCCCAAGGGGTTCTTCCCGGTTCAGGACACCGGTTTCGTCCTCGGCACCACCGAAGCCGCCGCCGATATCTCCTACAGCGACATGGTGAAAAAACACCTGGCAATGGCCGAAATCGTCGCCGCCGACCCGGCTGTCCAGGCGTTTTCCCACTCGGTGGGCGTGTCCGGCAGCAACCAGACCATCGCCAACGGCCGCTTCTGGATCGCCCTGAAAAAACGCGGTGACCGCGATGTTTCAGCCAGCCAGTTCATCGACCGTATTCGTCCGCAACTGATGAAAGTCCCCGGCATCGTGCTTTACCTGCGCGCCGGCCAGGACATCAACCTCAGTTCCGGCCCGAGCCGTGCGCAGTATCAATACGTGCTCAAGAGCAACGACGGGCCGACCCTCGCCACCTGGACCCAGAAACTCACCGAAAAGCTACGCAGCATCCCGGCGTTCCGTGACATTTCCAACGACCTGCAACTGGGCGGCAGCATCACCCACATCAGCATCGACCGCAGCGCCGCCGCGCGTTTCGGCCTGACGGCGAGTGATGTCGACGAGGCGCTGTACGACGCCTTCGGCCAGCGGCAGATCAACGAGTTCCAGACCCAGGTCAACCAGTACAACGTGATTCTGGAGCTGGACACCAAGCAGCGCGGCAAGGCCGAAAGCCTCAACTATTTCTACCTGCGCTCACCGCTGAGCGGAGAGATGGTGCCGCTGTCGGCGCTGGCCCGATTCGACGCGCCGACCATCGGTCCGCTGTCCATCGCCCACGACGGCATGTTCCCGGCTGCCAACCTGTCGTTCAACCTGGCGCCCGGCGTGGCACTGGGCGACGCGGTGATCCTGCTCAATCAGGCCAAGGCCGAGATCGGCATGCCGACCGCGATCAGCGGCAACTTCCAGGGTGCGGCGCAGGCGTTTCAGAGCTCGCTGAAAAGTCAGCCGTGGCTGATTCTCGCGGCACTGGTGGCGGTGTACATCATTCTCGGCGTGCTCTACGAGAGCTTCGTCCATCCGCTGACGATCATTTCGACCTTGCCGGCGGCGGGTCTGGGTGCGGTGATCATGCTGTGGATCTGCGGCCAGGACTTTTCGATCATGGCGTTGATCGGGTTGGTGCTGCTGATTGGTATCGTGAAGAAGAACGGCATCCTGATGATCGACTTCGCCCTTGAAGCGCAGCGTCATCGCGGGCTGTCGCCGCAGGATGCGATTTTCGAGGCGTGTATCACGCGGTTCCGGCCGATCATCATGACCACCCTCGCCGCCCTGCTCGGCGCACTGCCGCTGATGCTCGGTTACGGCACCGGTGCCGAACTGCGCCAACCATTGGGGATAGCGGTTGTGGGCGGCCTGCTGGTCAGCCAGATGCTGACGCTGTTCACCACGCCGGTCATATACTTGTGGCTTGAGCGGCTGTTCCACAAGCCCAAACCTGCGCCCATCGCGGCGCTGGCAACGACAGACTGAGGCGGGTCATGCGCGTTCTGATTATCGAAGACGAAGAGAAAACCGCGGACTACCTGCACCGCGGCCTGACGGAACAGGGTTACACCGTGGATCGGGCCCGCGACGGCGTCGAGGGTCTGCACCTGGCACTGGAAAGCGACTACGCGGTGATCGTCCTCGACGTGATGCTGCCGGGCCTCGATGGCTTCGGCGTACTGCGCGCATTGCGTGCGCGCAAGCAGACGCCGGTGATCATGCTCACCGCCCGCGAGCGGGTCGAAGACCGGATCCGCGGCCTGCGCGACGGCGCCGACGATTACCTCGGCAAACCTTTTTCCTTCCTCGAACTGGTGGCGCGCCTGCAAGCGCTGACCCGGCGCAGTGGCGGTCATGAACCGGTCCAAGTGAGCATCGCCGACCTGTGGATCGATCTGATCAGCCGCAAGGCCACCCGCGCCGGCACCCGGCTGGATCTGACCGCGAAGGAATTTTCGCTGCTCAGCGTGCTGGCCCGGCGTCAGGGCGAAATCCTCTCGAAAACCGCGATTGCGGAAATGGTCTGGGACATCAATTTCGACAGCGACGCTAACGTGGTCGAAGTCGCGATCAAACGCCTGCGAGCCAAGCTCGACGGGCCGTTCGACGAGAAACTGCTGCACACGATCCGCGGCATGGGTTATGTGCTGGAGAGCCGTGGTGTCCAGTAATTCCATCGCCCTGCGCCTGAGCGGAATGTTCACGCTGGTGGCGCTGCTGGTGTTCCTGTTGATCGGCGGCGCGCTGTATCAACAAGTGGACAAAGGCCTGGGTCTGTTGCCGGAAGCGGAACTCGATGCGCGTTACAGCGTGCTTGAGTCCGCGCTCAACCGCTATGGCACCCCCGAGCATTGGGTGAAGATCAACGCCAAGCTCAAGCTGCTGGGCGAAGAGGACAAGCGCATCCGTTTCTGGGTGGTCAGCGGCAATCCGGGCTACGAGTTCGGCGAGCCGGATGCCTTGATCCGCTCATTCGCCCAAGGCCCCTTGGGCATGCGCGACCTGCAACTGCCCGACCATCCTTATCCGCTCAAAGTGCTGCTCACCGAACTGCCGGCCAAGGATCAGCGCCCGCCGCTACGCTTCATGATCGGCATCGATACCGAGACCTTTCACCAGACCCAGCATCAGTTGCTGATCGCGCTGGTCAGCCTGGCGGTGATCGGCGTGCTGCTGGCATCGGCATTGGGATATTGGGTGGCGCGGATCGGCCTCAAACCACTGATCAAACTGTCCCACGAAGCCCAGCGTCTGGCGCCGCCGTTGCGGGCCGGGCGCCTGCGTCTGTCGCCGTTGCCGCCGGAGCTGGAGCAGTTCGTCGACTCGTTCAACTCGACGCTGGAGCGGGTTGAACAGGCCTATTCGCGGCTCGAATCCTTCAACGCCGACGTCGCCCATGAGCTGCGCTCGCCGCTGACCAACCTGATCGGCCAGACCCAGGTCGCCCTCACTCGCGGGCGCTCCGCCGAGCATTATTTCGAAGTGCTGCAATCCAACCTCGAAGAGCTGGAACGCCTGCGCTCGATCATCAACGACATGCTGTTCCTGGCCAGCGCCGACCAGGGCAGCAAGGCCACCAAACTGACGTCCACCTCGCTGGCCGATGAAGTGGCAACCACCCTCGAATACCTCGACTTCATCCTCGAAGACGCGCAAGTCCAGGTTCGGGTAAGCGGTGATGCGCAAGTGCAGATCGAGATCGCTCATCTGCGCCGGGCCTTGATCAATCTGCTGAGCAACGCGGTACAACACACCGCGCCCGGTCAGGTGATCGAAGTGCAGATCGCGGTCGAGGAACATCAGGTCAGCATCGGCGTGGCCAACCCCGGTTCGCCGATTGCCAGCGAACATTTGCCACGCTTGTTCGAGCGTTTCTACCGGGTCGATGCGTCGCGCAGCAACAGCGGCAACAACCACGGACTGGGGCTGGCGATCGTCAAGGCGATTGCGCTGATGCATGGCGGCGATGTGTTCGTGCGCAGTGATCGCGGGATGAATACTTTCGGAATCCACCTCCCGGTCTGAAAAGCCCCCTCACCCTAACCCTCTCCCGGAGGGAGAGGGAACTGACCGAGTTGTTCTCTCGAGTTACGCCGACCTGAAAAATCCAGTCGAACTCAGGCTTTGAAAAGCATGAAGATCGGCTCCCTTTCCCCCTCGCCCCCTTGGGGGAGAGGGCTGGGCGGGCGGCGTTCCGATGAGGGGGTGACTTTTGCTTTTGCTGTAACAGTCATTTATGAAAATCACGCTGTTTCCCAACGCCCGGCAACCTTATCTTTGCCCGCACCAAACAGCACTTGCCAAGCAAGAAGGTTTTCAAGATGTCCAACAGTATGGGTATTGCCAGCGCTTTCGTTTTGTCCTCATTGATCCTGTCGCCGATGGCGATGGCTGAAGAATCGCAGTCGTTCGTAGCGCAAAACGCCGCTCGCGCTCACGCATTCGAACAGCATCAGGCAGAAGTGATGGCCAAGGCTCAAGACGCCACGCAAGCCCCTCAGGCCGCAACTTCCCAGACTCAGGCTTCAGAGAAAGACAGCTGAGTCGCGCACCTCGCATCGTTTCCCTCGACGCGGTTGTTTGGCTCTTCCCGTTCAACCGTCGTCCTTGCAGGCCGCTGATTTTCAGCGGCCTTTTTTCGTTGTGGTCTGTAAGCTGTCCGGTTCGTCTTTAACAATTAGAAACATCCCGCACCTCAGACATTGAAGTGTCAGTTGACCCCAAGGAGCTTTACCGCACGTGCGTTACCCAGTTCGCTTCACCCCGCTGTTCATTGCAATTGCCGCAACGATTGCCCCCGCCGCCCACGCTGCCGAAGCCGAGAAACAGGGTTTCGTCGAAGGCGCGAGTCTCAACCTCAACGCCCGCAACTACTACATGAACCGCAACCGCCTGCAGCAGACGGATGACAACATCGAGTGGGGCCAGGGTTTCCTCGGCAAATTCGAGTCGGGCTACACCGAAGGCACGGTTGGTTTCGGCATCGATGCCCACGCCATGCTCGGTCTCAAACTTGATGGCGGTGGCGGCACCGACAACTCCAGCATCCTGCCGGTCAGTGACGGCAGCGGCAAAGCGCCGGGCTCGTTCTCCACGGCGGGCGGCACTCTGAAAATGCGTGCGTTCGATACCGAGCTGAAGGCCGGCGATCTGTTCCTCGCCAACCCGGTGATCGCCGGTGGCGAGACGCGCATGCTGCCGCAGACCTTTCGCGGCCTCAGCCTGACCAACCACAGCTTCGATGGCTGGATGATCGAAGGCGGCCAGGCCAGCTTCACCAAGCCCTACAACCAGAGCGGCCACAAACGCATCGGCACCTCTTACGGCACCCTCGCCGACGGCGACAAGAGCCAGCACCTGAACTGGGCCGGCGTGGCTTGGAGCGGCGTCGAAGGCCTGACCAGCAGCCTGTACGCGTCCGAGCTGAAGGACATCTGGAACCAGTACTACTACGACCTCGACTACACCTGGGCGCTGAATGATCGGGTGACCCTCAACCCGGGCCTGCACTTCTATCACACCCAAGACACCGGCGACGCGCTGCTGGGCAATATCGACAACAACACCTACAGCCTGCATTTCACCGTCGGTATCGGCAACCACAGCGTTACCGCTGCATACCAGCGGGTCAACGGCAACACGCCGTTCGATTACATCAGCCAGGGTGACAGCGTTTACCTCGACAACTCGCAGCAATACTCGGACTTCAACGGCCCGAACGAGCGCTCGTGGAAACTCAAGTACGCCTACGATTTCGCCGGCGTCGGCCTGCCGGGCCTGACCTCGGCGCTGTCTTACTCGCGCGGCACGCTGGACCTGACCAAGGTCGATCCGGGCAGCAAAGGTTACGCCTTGTGGTACAGCGCCGAAGGCCGCAACGCCAAGCATTGGGAGCGGGACATCGATCTTAAATACGTGGTGCAGAGCGGCCAGGCCAAAGACCTCGCGGTGCATCTGCAATGGGCGACCAACCGTGGCGGCAACGGTTACGGCGCGCTGGATACGGACACAGATGAATACCGTGTGATCATCGACTACCCGATCAACGTCTTCTAAGATCGGCGCTACAGTAAAAGGCCAGCCTGATGCGCTGGCCTTTTTCTTGCCTGTGGCAGCGAAGCGGGTACGACTACGCTTACAAGAATCCCTTACCGAAACCGAACCATGATCGCGAGCCGCACCCCTACCGTTCCCGGCACGACCGGACGCTCCGAGCTGCTGCTGATCCTCGGCAGTCTGCTGAGCGTGATCGCGATTGTGTGCATCGTGACGTTTCTGCTGATCCGCGAACACGCCAACGCGCAGGAATCAGCCACCCGCGGCGCCACCACCATCGCCCAGCTGATCGACGCCGACGTGCTGCGCACCGTCGAGCTGTATGACCTGACGCTGCAAGGGCTGATCGCTGCCGCCCAGCGTGACGACCTGAAAGATGTGTCACCGCAGATTCGCCATCTGGCGTTGTTCGATCGCTCTACTACCGCGCGCTTCAAGGGCGACATCCTGTTGCTCGACAAGCATGGCGAGGTGATCGCCGATTCCTCGCGGGTCGATCCGCTGCCAGGCAATTTCGCCGACCGCGACTACTTCCTCGCCCACGCCTTCAACCGCGACACCGGCATGTTCATCAGCCGTCCGTTCAAACCCCGCTGCGACTGCGATGACGCGAACCAGTGGCGGATCAGTTTCAGCCGGCGCATCTCTTCGGACACCGGCGAGTTTCTGGGCGTGGCCGTGGCGTCGATGAAACTCGATTACTTCGATCAGCTGTTCAACAGTCTCGACATCGGCATCGACAGCACCCTCAACATCATCAACAACGACGGCATCCTGCTGGCGCAGAAGCCTTATCTGCAGAGCGATTCGATCGGCAAGAGCTTTGCTGCCCGGCCCAATGTGGTGCGGATTCTGCGCGACAGCAACGGCAATGGCAGTTTCAACGGCATTTCGAGCATGGATTATCAGCAACGGCTGTACACCTATTCGCGGGTCGGCAATCTGCCGCTGACGGTGATCGTTGCCCTGTCCAGCGAGGAAGTGTTCGGCGCGTGGCGACGCACGGCGATCCTGATCAGCGGCGCCACCGGCGTGCTGTGTGCCGGCCTGCTGTGGCTGACCTGGCTGCTGGCCCGGGAGCTGCGACTGCGGCAACGGGCCGAACACGAACTGGCGCAACTGGCGGCGACCGATGCCCTGACCGGGGTCGCCAACCGGCGGATGCTCGACCAGTCGCTGCGCCACGAGTGGTTCCGCGCCCAACGCTCGGGCCAACCCCTGTCATTGCTGATGATCGATGCGGACCACTTCAAGGCATTCAATGACCGCCACGGGCATCAGGCCGGGGATCAGGCGTTGCGTGAACTGGCGAGAGTGATCACCGCCAATGTGCGGCGTCCGGCGGATCTGGTGGCGCGGTATGGCGGTGAGGAGTTTTCGGTGATCCTCGCGGAAACCGACAGCGTCGGGGCGCAGCAGATCGCCGAGCACATTCGTGCAGCGGTGGAGCAATTGCCGAGCCTGAATAAAGACCAGTCACCGATGACCGTGAGCGTCGGTATCAGTACCTGGACGGCGACGAGCGAAATCAGTCTGGAGCAGCTGTTGTTCGCGGCGGACAAGGCGTTGTATCAGGCCAAGGAAGGTGGGCGAAACCGGGTCGTCGTGGCCTGAAAACAGGCATAAAAAAAGGCCACCCAAAGGTGGCCTTCAAAAAACTAGAGAGGTTTTTTACTTACACCGCCGCAACCGGGCGCATGTAAGAGATTGGTGCAGTGCTGGCGTCTTCGAACGTCACGACTTCCCAGGCATCTTTCTGCTCAATCAACTTGCGCAGCAGCTGGTTGTTCAGTGCGTGGCCGGACTTGAAGCCCTTGAACTCACCAATCAGGCTGTTGCCCAGCAGATACAGGTCGCCAATCGCATCGAGGATCTTGTGCTTCACGAATTCGTCTTCATAGCGAAGGCCGTCTTCGTTCAGTACGCCATCGGCATCGACCACGATCGCGTTTTCCACGCTGCCGCCGAGTGCGAGGTTGTGCTTGCGCAGGTACTCGATGTCACTCATGAAACCGAAAGTACGGGCGCGGCTGACTTCTTTTACGAACGAAGTGCTGGAAAAATCCACGCTTGCACTTTGGGTGCGGTCCCGGAAAACCGGGTGATCGAAATCGATCTCGAAGCTCACCTTGAACCCTTCGAAAGGGACGAAAGTGGCGCGCTTGTCGCCGTCTTCCACTGTCACTTCACGCAGGATGCGGATGAATTTCTTGGCGGCGTCCTGTTCTTCCAGGCCAGCCGATTGAATCAGGAATACGAAAGGTCCTGCGCTGCCATCCATGATCGGGACTTCAGACGCGGAGAGCTCGACGTAGGCGTTATCGATGCCCAGGCCAGCCATGGCCGAGAGCAAGTGCTCCACCGTGTCTACCTTCACGTCACCGTTGACCAGCGTCGTCGACATGGTTGTCTCGCCGACGTTGGCCGCACGAGCCGGTATCTCGACAACCGGATCGAGATCGGCACGACGAAAGACGATCCCGGTGTCGACAGGTGCAGGCTTGAGGGTCAGGTAAACCTTCTCCCCGGAGTGCAGACCTACACCGGTGGCACGGATAATATTTTTCAGTGTGCGTTGTTTAATCATGGCATGGGCCGCTTCAGCGCAAATTGCGAACTGGTATCAACAAAGGCTGGCGATGATAGCAGACCGAGCCTTTGCTGAACACCAATCACCTGAATACCCCTGATACATTTCATCAATCGGCCTGACGACGCAGGAAAGCCGGGATGTCCAGGTAGTCCAGGTCATCTTGCGGATTCATCTTCGCGGCAGTCGCAGCACCGGCCTGAGCCTGGTTGCGCATGACGGTCGGACGGTCCAGGTCACGGTAGTTCACCGCAGGCTGTTCCTGACGAGCGGGTGCCGGTTGCTGCACTTGAGCAGCCGCCATCGAGGTGTGAACGGTGTTGTCGATGACCTTCACAGGCTTCTCGATTTTCGCGCCCAGACCAGTGGCAACCACGGTCACGTGCAGTTCGTCGCGCATGTCCGGATCGATAACGGTACCGACCTTGACCATCGCGTGCTCGGAAGCGAAGGCTTCGATGATCGAACCCACGTCGGAGTACTCACCCAGGGACAGGTCAGGACCGGCAGTGATGTTCACCAGGATGCCGCGTGCGCCTTGCAGGTTCACGTCTTCCAGCAGCGGGTTGCGGATCGCCGCTTCGGTCGCTTCACGTGCACGGTTCGGACCGCTGGCGCAGCCAGTGCCCATCATCGCCATGCCCATTTCGCTCATCACGGTGCGTACGTCGGCGAAGTCGACGTTGATCATGCCCGGACGCTTGATGATGTCGGAGATACCGCGAACGGCACCGGCCAGTACATCGTCAGCCTTGGCGAAAGCCGACAGCAGGCTTGCGTCCTTGCCGAGGATGGTCAGCAGTTTTTCGTTCGGAATGGTGATCAGCGAGTCGACGCTTTCCGAGAGCATGCGGATGCCTTCATCGGCGATCTGCATACGCTTGCGGCCTTCGAACGGGAACGGACGGGTCACGACCGCAACGGTCAGGATGCCCATTTCCTTGGCCACTTCGGCGATGATCGGCGCCGCACCGGTACCGGTACCGCCGCCCATGCCGGTGGTGATGAACACCATGTTGGTGCCGGCCAGCACTTCAGCGATGCGCTCGCGATCTTCCAGCGCAGCCTGACGGCCGACTTCCGGGTTGGCGCCGGCGCCCAGGCCTTTGGTCACACCGGTGCCCAGTTGCAGAATGGTGCGCGCGCCGATGTTTTTCAGCGCTTGAGCATCGGTGTTGGCGCAGATGAATTCCACGCCTTCGATGTTGCTCTTGACCATGTGATTGACAGCGTTGCCGCCGCCACCGCCAACACCGATAACTTTGATTACCGGGCTTGCGGGGATGTTGTCTACGAGTTCGAACATTTTCCCTCTCCTTACATTCTCTAGTTTTTTCGCCTACTGCTGTTTGTTGCGGTGCTGCGGTAAAGCGTTAGAAGTTGCCTTGAACCCACTTCTTCAAACGGTCCAGCAACGGCGCCTGCGGCTCATCGTTGCTGTAGCTGTCGCGGCTGCCGATGCCCGAGAACGAGATCCCGTCGGACTGCTTCTGCAGGCCGTACATCAACAAGCCAACGCCAGTGGAATAAATCGGGTTGCGTACCACGTCATCCAGGCCTTTCACGCCATGCGGCACGCCCAGGCGGACCGGCATGTGGAAAATTTCTTCGGCAAGTTCCGTGGCGCCTTCCATCTTCGAGGTACCACCGGTGAGCACGATGCCGGCCGGGATCAGGTCTTCGTAGCCGCTGCGACGCAGCTCGGCCTGGATCAGGGTGAACAGTTCGTCGTAACGCGGCTCGACCACTTCGGCCAGGGCCTGACGGGACAGTTCGCGCGGCGGACGGTCGCCGACGCTCGGCACCTTGATGGTCTCGCCGGCACCGGCCAGTTTGGCCAGCGCGCAGGCGTAGCGGATCTTGATCTCTTCGGCGTACTGGGTCGGGGTGCGCAACGCCATGGCGATGTCGTTGGTCACCTGGTCACCGGCAATCGGGATCACGGCCGTGTGGCGGATCGCGCCTTCGGTGAAGATCGCGATGTCGGTGGTGCCGCCGCCGATGTCGACCAGGCACACGCCCAGCTCTTTTTCGTCGTCGGTCAGGACCGAGTAGGCCGAGGCCAGTTGCTCGAGAATGATGTCGTCGATTTCCAGACCGCAGCGACGCACGCATTTTTCAATGTTCTGTGCGGCGTTTACGGCGCAGGTGACCACGTGAACCTTGGCTTCCAGACGTACGCCGGACATGCCCAGCGGCTCGCGCACGCCTTCCTGGTTATCGATCACGTAATCCTGCGGCAGGGTGTGCAGCACACGCTGGTCGGCCGGGATCGCCACCGCCTGGGCGGCGTCGAGTACGCGCTCCAGGTCAGCCGAGCTGACTTCGCGATCACGAATCGCCACGATGCCGTGGGAGTTCAGGCTGCGAATGTGATTGCCCGCCACGCCGACGAACGCCGAGTGAATGCGGCAGCCCGCCATCAGTTGAGCTTCTTCGATCGCGCGCTGGATCGACTGCACGGTGGACTCGATGTTGACCACCACGCCTTTTTTCAGGCCGCGGGACGGATGAGTGCCGATCCCGACGATTTCCAGCGAGCCGTCGTCCGCAACCTCGCCGACCAGCGCCACCACCTTGGAGGTGCCGATATCGAGACCGACGATCATTTTGCCGCTTTGCACGTTTGCCATGGGTCCTGCCTCTTCTTAATTCTTTGCGACAGCGGGTTGGGCTGTCGTCGGCGCTACTGGTTCCCGCCAGCCAACAGCGAGGCCGTTGGCGTAGCGCAGATCGATGCGCGCAATGTTCGTAATCTGTTCTTTGAGCGTCTTGTCATAGATGGCAATGAAGCGGCGCATCTTTTCCACCAGGTTGCCGCGTCCCAGCAGCAGCTCGATCCCGGGGCCGGAACTGCCGGCACCGGTGGTCAGGAACCAGCTGCCGCGTTCACGCAGCTCGAGCCGCGCAATCGAGAAGCCCAATGGCCGGAGCATCTGGCTCAGCACCTGGTATTGCTGCATCACTTGCTGCTGGGCCCGCTGCGGACCGAACAGCTGCGGCAGGTGTTCGTAGTTCGCCAGTTCCTTGGGCGTGAACGCCTGGCCCTGGTTGTTGAGCAACGACTCGTCGCCCCAACGGGCCACCGGCAGTTGCTCTTCGAGGCGGATCACCACCTGGTCCGGCCACACCCGACGTACTTCGGCGTGGGCGATCCACGGCATCTGCTCCAGCTCGGTGCGCATGCTCGCCAGATCGATGGTGAAGAAGCTCGACGCCACGTAAGGGGCGATCCGCTGCTGCACCGCTTGCTGGCTGATGTAACTCAGGTCGCCCTGCACCGCGATCTTGGTGATCGGCCGGTCGGCGTACGGCAGCAGACGCTGTGCGCCTTCGTAAGTGCCGAACCCCAGGGCCACCAGCAGCACCGGCCAGAACAGACCTTTCAAAAAGCCGAAGTTGGCTTTTGGCAGGCGCGCGGACATCGGCTCTTTGGCCACCATTCGGCTGGCACCCCGCGGCACCGGCTTGCGGCCGGGTGCGGGTGGCTGATGTCTGAGATGAGCGCCTTGCATGGTCTTAACCTCGCGCCTCTTTCTTGCCGTCGGCATCGACACTGGCGGCCAGAATGGCCAGAACCAGTTGCTGGAAATCCAGACCGGCCGCTTTCGCCGCCATCGGTACCAGGCTGTGATCGGTCATGCCGGGAGCGGTGTTGACTTCCAGGAACCAGAATTTGCCGTCGGCGTCCTGCATCACGTCCGCCCTGCCCCAACCGGCAATACCCAGCGCCTCGCAGGCTTGCGCCGTGAGGTCCATGAGTTCTTTTTCCTTGGCTGCATCGAGCCCGCACGGAATCCGATACTGGGTATCGTTGGCGATGTACTTGGCGTCGTAGTCGTAGAACGTGTGTGGCGTACCCAGGGCGATGGGAGGCAACACCTGGTCACGCAGGGTGGCGATGGTGAACTCCGGACCGTGGATCCATTGCTCGACCAACACTTGCGAATCGTAGGTACTGGCCGCTTTCCATGCGTCGATCAACTCGGACGCAGAACTCACTTTGGCCATCCCGATACTTGAACCTTCATGCGCCGGTTTGACGATCAAAGGGAAGCCCAGTTCCGTCGCTGCCGAAATACAATCGGCCTCGCTGCGCAGCACGGCGTGACGCGGCGTCGGAATCCCCAGCGTGTGCCAGACCTGCTTGGTGCGCAGCTTGTCCATCGCCAGCGCCGAAGCCAGGATGCCGCTGCCGGTGTACGGAATGCCGGCCACTTCGAGCAGGCCCTGCATGCTGCCGTCTTCACCGCCGCGACCGTGGAGGATGATGAACGCGCGGTCGATCTTTTCGCTCAGCAGGCGCTGCAGAATATCGGCGCCGACGTCGATGCCGAACGCGTCCACACCCGCGCTTTGCAGCGCAGTGAGCACGGCGTTGCCGGACTTCAGCGAGACTTCACGCTCGGCACTCAGGCCACCGAACAGCACGGCCACACGGCCGAAGTCCTTCGGGGCGATGGTGGAGAACAGGTTGGCGTAGGCAGCAGTCATTTCAACTTCCCCTCGACCGATGCCGCCACGGCACCGGCGAACAACTCGCTTTTCAACAGTTTCGGTGCGAGGCCGCCGATATCACCGGCGCCCTGGCACAACAGAATGTCGCCGGCGCGCAGCAGCGGCTTGACCAGCGGCGCCAGATCGACGCCGCGCTCGATGTAGATCGGATCGAGCTGACCGCGCTGACGGATGCTGTTGCACAGCTTGCGGCTGTCGGCACCCGGGATCGGCTCTTCGCCGGCCGGATAAACTTCCATCAGCAACAGCACGTTGGCATCGGCCAGTACATTGACGAAATCGTCGTACAGGTCGCGGGTGCGGCTGTAGCGGTGCGGCTGGTAGACCATCACCAGGCGGCGCTCAGGCCAGCCACCGCGCACGGCTTTGATCACGGCTGCGACTTCGGTCGGGTGGTGACCGTAATCGTCGACCAGCATCACGCTGCCGCCGTCCACCGGCAGTTCGCCGTAAACCTGGAAGCGCCGACCGACACCCTGGAACCCGGACAGACCCTGGACGATGGCTTCATCGCTGACGCCTTCGTCGGTAGCGATGCAGATGGTCGCCAGGGAGTTGAGCACGTTGTGGTTGCCCGGCATGTTCACGGACACATCCAGCGGCTCGCGATCAGGGCGCAGCACCGTGAAGAAGGTCTGCATGCCTTGCTGGCGAACATTGATCGCGCGCACGTCGGCGTCTTCGCTGAAGCCATAGGTGACGACCGGGCGTTTGACCTGCGGCAGGATTTCACGCACTACCGGATCGTCCAGGCACATCACCGCCAGACCGTAGAACGGCAGGTTGTGCAGGAACTCGACGAAGGTTTTTTTCAGCTTGTTGAAGTCACCGTCGTAAGTCGCCATGTGGTCGGCGTCGATGTTGGTGACCACGGCCACCAGCGGTTGCAGGTGCAGGAAGCTTGCGTCGCTTTCATCGGCTTCGGCGATCAGGTAACGGCTGGTGCCGAGCTGGGCATTGGTGCCCGCGGCATTCAGACGGCCACCGATGACGAAAGTCGGATCCAGGCCACCGGCCGCGAACACCGAAGCGATCAGGCTGGTAGTGGTAGTCTTGCCATGAGTACCGGCGACGGCGATGCCGTGACGGTAGCGCATCAGTTCGGCGAGCATTTCGGCACGCGGCACCACCGGGATGCGGCGTTCCAGCGCAGTCGCCACTTCCGGGTTGGAAGTATTGACGGCGCTCGACACCACCAGCACATCGGCGGCTGCGGCGTTCTCGGCACGGTGGCCAATGAAGATCTGCGCACCGAAGGATTCCAGGCGCTCGGTCACCGGCGAAGCTTTCAGGTCGGAACCGGACACTTCATAGCCCAGGTTCAGCAGCACTTCGGCGATGCCGCACATGCCCACGCCGCCGATCCCGACGAAGTGGATGCGACGGATGCGGCGCATTTCCGGTTGCGGCATGGCTTTCTGATTCTCAACCATGGGCCACCTCCAGACAGGTATCGACCACGCTACGGGTGGCTTCGGGTTTCGCCAGACGGCGGGCCGCTTGGGCCATTTGTTCGAGTCGTTGCGGTTGCATCAAGACCTCTGTCAGGCGCGCGGCAAGGTCCGCGGCACCAGTCGTTCTTTGCGGCATCAGGAAGGCAGCGCCTTCGCGGGCCAAATAATCGGCGTTGCGGGTCTGGTGATCGTCGATCGCGTGGGGCAAGGGCACCAGCATCGAGGGCAGACCGGCGGCGGCCAGTTCACTGATGGTCAATGCGCCGGCGCGGCACACCACCAGGTCAGCCCAGCCATAGGCCTGGGCCATGTCTTTGATGAACGGCTGCACCTGCGCATCCACGCCGGCGGCGCGGTAGCGCTCTGCAGTCACTTCATCGTGGTTTCTGCCAGCCTGATGGAACACTTCCGGACGCAAGTCGGCAGCGACTTGTGCCAGGGCTTCAGGCAGCAACTTGTTCAACGGCTCTGCGCCCAGGCTTCCGCCCAGGATCAGCAAACGCGCCTTGCGTCCGGCCAGGGCCGGGCGCGGTGTTTCGAGGAACAGCTCGCTGCGCACCGGGTTACCGGTGGTACGGCGGCTGTCCGACAGGGTAAAGGTGTCGGGGAAGGCTTCACACACCCGGGCGGCGAACGGCACCAGCAACCGATTGGCGGTGCCGGCCACGGCGTTCTGCTCATGAACGATCACCGGCACGCCGGCCAGTTTGGCGGCAAGACCACCGGGACCGGTCACATAGCCGCCGAATCCGACCACGCACACCGGACGCAAGCGGCGAATGATCGCCCGCGCCTGCCACACCGATTTCAGCAGCATGAACGGCGCCTTGAGCAGCGACAGCTTGCCCTTGCCGCGCAGGCCAGTGGCGTTGATACGGTGCAGTTCAAGACCCGCCGCCGGCACCAGATCGTTTTCGATCCCGCGCGGCGTGCCGAGCCAGTGCACGGTATAGCCGCGCGCCTGGAATTCGCGGGCACAGGCCAGCGCCGGGAACACGTGGCCACCGGTGCCGCCGGCCATGATCAATACGTTAGCGCCCATGGTTCGGCTCCTCGGCGAAGTCGCTCTCATGGAATTCCATCTCTTCACTGCCCAGGTGGGTCCGGCTCTCCCACTCGATTCTCAACAACAGGCCAAGGCAGGCGCAGCAGATCACCAGGGAACTGCCGCCGTAACTGAGAAACGGCAAGGTCAGGCCCTTGGTCGGCAACAGGCCGACGTTCACGCCGATGTTGATCAGGAACTGGCCGATCCACAGGAACGACAGGCCGTAGGCAACATAAGCGGCAAAAAACTGTTTGGCTTTCTCGGCCCACAGACCGATGTACATGCCGCGAATACACACGAACACGAACAGTGCCACGGTGCACAGCGAGCCCACGGCGCCAAGCTCTTCGGCCAGAACCGAGAACACGAAGTCGGTGTGGGCTTCCGGCAGGTAGAACTGCTTCTGCACGCTGTTGCCCAGGCCAACGCCCAGCCATTCACCGCGACCGAACGCGATCAAGGCTTGCGACAATTGATAACCGGCGCCGAACTGGTCGGCCCACGGGTCGGCGAAGTTGGTCAGACGCGCCATCCGGTACGGCTGCATCTGAATCAGCAACACCACCGCACCGACGGCCAGCACCACCATCAGCGAGAACCGGAACAGCCCGACCCCGCCGAGGAACAGCATCGCCGCCGCGGCGCCCATCATCACGACGGTGGCACCGAAGTCCGGCTCCATCAGCAACAGGCCCGCCATTGGCAGCAGCACGATGAACGGCTTGAAGAAGCCCATCCAGCTCTCGCGCACTTCTTTCTGACGACGCACCAGATAACCGGCGAGGTAGATCACCACGAACACCTTGGCGATCTCGGACGGCTGAACGTTGAAGAAGCTGAAACCGATCCAGCGCATCGAGCCGTTCACCTCACGGCCGATCCCCGGGATGATCACCATCACCAGCAGACCGAACGCACCGATCAGCATCAGCCAGCCCAGCCGCTGCCAGGTGGCGATCGGGATCATCATGGTGACGACGCACGCGCCCAGGCCCAGCACCACGTAGATCAGGTGACGGGTCATGTAATAAAGAGCGCTGCCCGACTGCGCCGCGCCGACTTCTGTCGATGCCGAAGCGATCATGATCAGGCCCAGACCGAGCAACGCCAGGCAACCGGCGAGCATCGGGAAGTCGAGGTCGATCCCGCGTCCGGTGATCAGCGGCGACGGGTATGGCTTGATGATGTTTCTCAAGCTCATGCCAGATCCTCCACGGCGCGGACGAACTGGTGACCACGGTCTTCGTAGTTCTTGAACATGTCGAAACTGGCGCAGGCCGGCGACAGCAGCACGACGTCACCCGGTTGGGCGGCGGCGCGGCATTGGGCCACCGCATCGACCAGCGTGGTCGCGCGAATCAGCGGCACGGCATCGCCGATCGCTTCGCCGATCTTGTCGGAATCGCGGCCCATCAGGATCACGGCGCGGCAATGGGCCGCCACCGGATCGCGCAGGTCCTTGAAGTCGGCGCCCTTGCCGTCGCCACCGGCGATCAGCACGACCTTGCCGTCGATGTCCGCACCCAGGCCTTCGATGGCAGCCAGTGCAGCGCCAACGTTGGTGGCCTTGGAATCGTTGTAGTAACCGACGCCGTCCAGATCACGTACCCACTGGCAGCGGTGTTCGAGACCGGCGAAGGTGCGCAGCGCCGCCAGCATGGCGTCGAACGGCAGCCCGACCGCGTGGCCGAGCGCCAGCGCCGCCAGGGCGTTGGACTGGTTGTGGGCGCCACGAATCTTCAATTCGCGCACCGGCATCAGGTTCTGGAATTCGAAGGCCAGGTATTTCTCGCCATTCTCTTCACGCAGGCCGAATGCCTTGAAATCGGGTTTGGTCAGGCCGAAGGTCCAGCACGGCTGGCCCTCGCCCATCAGCGGCCGGGTCAAGGCGTCTTGACGGTTGACCACGAACTGCTTCGCACCACGGAAGATCCGGTGCTTGGCCAGGTGATAGGCCGGCAGACCGCTGTAGCGGTCCATGTGGTCTTCGCTGATGTTGAGCACGGTCGCCACTTCGGCGTTGAGCTGGTCGGTGGTTTCCAGCTGGAAGCTCGACAGCTCCATCACGTACAGCTCGACGTCATCGCTGAGCAGATCCAGCGCCGGCGTACCGAGGTTGCCGCCCACGGCCACGCGCTTGCCGGCCGCAGCCGCCATCTCGCCGACCAGGGTGGTGACGGTGCTTTTCGCGTTGGAACCGCTGATGGCCACGATCGGCGCCTTCGCGTTACGCGCGAACAGCTCGATGTCGCCGGACAGCTTCACGCCACGGGCCGCGGCGGCTTGCAGGGCCGGGGTCGCCAGCGCCAGGCCGGGGCTCACGTAGAGCTCATCGGCACGGCACAGGAATTCGACGTCCAGCTCGCCACAACGCACTTCCACGTGCGGATAGTCACGCTGGAGCGTGGCCAGTTCCGGTGGATTTTCCCGCGTATCGGCCACGGCAAACGCCACGCCCCGGTTCGCCAGGAAGCGAACCAGGGACATGCCGCTCTTGCCGAGGCCGACAACGATGCGGAAGTGGTCAGAAGCGATCAGAGACACTCGTTCTACCTCAGCTTCAGGGTGGCAAGGCCGATCAGCACGAGAATCACGGTGATGATCCAGAAACGGACGATCACGCGCGGCTCGGGCCAGCCCTTGAGTTCAAAGTGGTGGTGAATCGGCGCCATACGGAACACACGGCGACCGGTCAGCTTAAAGGACGCAACCTGAATGACGACTGACAGGGTTTCCATCACGAACACCCCGCCCATGATGAACAGGACTATTTCCTGACGGACGATCACCGCGATGGTGCCCAGGGCTGCGCCCAGCGCCAGTGCGCCGACGTCACCCATGAAGACTTGCGCCGGGTAGGTGTTGAACCACAGGAAGCCCAGGCCGGCACCGATCAGCGCGCCGCAGAACACGATCAGTTCGCCTGCGCCCGGTACGTACGGGATCAGCAGGTATTCAGCGAATTTCACGTTACCCGACAGGTAGCAGAAAATGCCCAGGCCACCGCCGACCATCACTGTCGGCATGATCGCCAGGCCATCGAGGCCGTCGGTGAGGTTGACCGCGTTGCTCGAACCGACGATCACAAAGTAGGTCAGCACGATGAAGCCTGCGCCCAGCGGAATGCTGTAGTCCTTGAGCATTGGCAGGATCAGGGTGGTTTCCACCGGAGTGGCAGCAGTCATATAAAGGAAGATCGCCGCACCGAGGCCGAATACCGACTGCCAGAAATATTTCCAGCGGCTCGGCAGACCACGAGAGTTCTTCTCGATAACCTTGCGGTAGTCGTCGACCCAGCCGATGGCGCCGAACAGCAGGGTCACCAGCAGCACGACCCACACGTAGCGGTTGCTCAGGTCAGCCCACAGCAGGGTGCTGACGCCGATGGACGACAGAATCAGCGCGCCACCCATGGTCGGCGTACCGGATTTGGACAGGTGCGATTGCGGGCCGTCGTTACGAACCGATTGGCCGATCTGACGGTTCTGCAGGGTGCGGATCATCCACGGGCCGTAGCACAGCGACAAGACCAGCGCGGTCAGCACACCGAGGATCCCGCGCAGGGTCAGGTACTGGAAGACCGCGAAGCCTTTGTAGAACTGTTGCAGATACTCCGCTAGCAGCAGCAGCATTAATGTTTCTCCAGACTGGACCCGCACAGGGCCGCAACGATGTTTTCCATCGCTGCGCTGCGCGAACCCTTGATCAAAATGGTGGTGTTTTTGTCCTGCTCGGCGTCGAGGGCCTGGATCAGTTCGGCTTGGGTGCCGAAGTGATGCGCCTCGTTACCGAATGCGTTCACGGCGTGGACCATGTTCGGCCCGACGGCGTATAGCGCGGAAACCTTGCCTCGGGCGTATTCGCCCACGTCGCGGTGCCCCTGCTCCGCCCAGTCGCCCAACTCGCCGATATCCCCGAGCACCAGGACGGTGCGGCCGGAAAAGCCGGCGAGTATATCAACGGCCGCGCACATCGAGGTGGGGTTCGCGTTGTAAGTGTCATCGATCACGCGCATGCCGTTTTTAGCCAGTTGCGCGACGGTGCGACCCTTGACCGGTTGTACCGCGCCAAGCCCGGTGGCGATGCCGAACAGCGACACGCCCAGTGCGTGAGCGGCAGCGGCGGCGGCCAGGGCGTTGGCGACGTTGTGGGTGCCGAGCAGGTTCAGCTGAACCCGTTCCACACCTTCAGGACTGTGCAGGTTGAACGCCGGGCAGCCGCGGGCATCGGTGGCCAGGTCGCTGGCGTAAAAATCCGCCTGAGTGTTGCTCAAGGCAAACGTCAGCACCTTGCGGGCGCCGGCGCGGGTCTTCCAGATACCAAACGCCTTGTCATCAAGGTTCAGCACGGCGACGCCGTCGGCCGCCAGCCCTTCGATGATTTCGCCTTTGGCTTCAACGATTTTCTCCGGCCCGCCGAACTCACCGACATGGGCGGTCCCGGCGTTGTTGAGGATCGCCACGTGCGGCTTGGTCAGCCCTACGGTGTAAGCGATTTCACCCAGGCGCGAGGCGCCCAGTTCGATCACTGCCGCGCTGTGTTCCGGGGCGAGTTCGAGCAGGGTCAGCGGTACACCGAGGTCGTTGTTCAGGTTGCCACGGGTCGCGTGCACCGAGCCGCGCGTGCGCAGGATGCTCGCGAGCATTTCCTTGACCGTGGTCTTGCCGCTGGAACCGGTAACGGCCGCGACCGGTTTGGTGAATGCGGCACGGTTCAGCGCACCCAACTGGCCGAGGGCCTGGCGGGTGTCCTTGACCAGCAATTGCGGCAGCGTGCTGTCGGCGACTTCGCGCTCGACCAATGCCGCAACGGCGCCTTTGGCGGCGACTTCATTCAGATAGTCATGACCGTCGAAACGCGGGCCGGTCAGGGCAATAAACAGTTGGCCAGCCTTGATCGCGCGGCTGTCGATGCTCACGCCGTCAAAACTGGCGTCGGCACTGACCAGACGGGCGTCAAGCGCGTTGGTCAGTTCGCTGAGTTTCAGGGCCTTAAGCATGGGCCACCTCCCACGCGGTCAGGGCGTGATCAGCCTCGACCAGATCGGAAAACGCATGGCGCTCGCCGTTGATTTCCTGATAGTCCTCGTGACCTTTGCCGGCCAGGACAATCACGTCGTCGGCCGAAGCGCCGGCAATCAGTTGCGCGATGGCCTGGCCACGGCCAGCCACGAACGTCACGTTATCCACAGCCGTGAAGCCGGCGCGGATGTCATCGAAAATCACCGCCGGGTCTTCGGTGCGCGGATTGTCGTCGGTCACCAGCACGCGGTCGGCCAGACGCTCGACCACTTCGGCCATCAGCGGACGTTTGCCGCGATCGCGATCACCGCCGCAGCCGAACAGGCACAGCAGTTGGCCTTTTACGTGCGGGCGCAACGCGGTCAGCACTTTTTCCAGCGCGTCCGGGGTGTGGGCGTAATCGACCACCACCAGCGGCTGGGTGCCACCGCCGAGACGCTGCATGCGTCCGGCCGGGCCTTCGAGTTTCGGCAACACCTTGAGAATTTCGTCGAGCGCGTAGTCGAGACCGAGCAGCGCACCGACGGCGGCCAGCACGTTGCTCAGGTTGAAACGACCGAGCAGCGTGCTGCGCAGATGGTGTTCGCCCTGCGGCGTGACCAGCGTGGCGCGCACGCCGTGGTCGTCGAACTGCGCTTCACGCACATAGAGGTAGGCGCTGCTGTCGAGGAGGCTGTAAGTGATCAGCCGCGATTCGCGCTTTTCAACGGCCAGTTGCCGGCCGAAATCGTCGTCGAGGTTGACCACGCGGCACTTCAGGTCATTCCAGGCGAACAGCCGGGCCTTGGCCTCGGCGTACGCTTCCATGGTGCCGTGGTAATCCAGGTGATCGCGGGACAGGTTGGTCATCACCGCCACGTCGAACGCCAGCGCGGTGACCCGGCCCTGATCCAGACCGTGGGACGAGACTTCCATGGCCACGGCCTTGGCGCCGGCCTTTTTCAGGTCGCCCAAGGTCGCTTGCATGGCAATCGGATTCGGCGTGGTGTGCAGGCCGCTTTGCAGCGCGCCATGAAAACCGGAACCCAAAGTGCCGACGATGCCGCAATGCTGGCCGAGCAGGTCCAGCGCCTGCGCCACCAGTTGAGTCACGCTGGTCTTGCCGTTGGTGCCAGTGACGCCGATCAGGTTCAGGTGATGACTCGGCTCACCGTAAAAACGCCCGGCGATGTCCGACAGCTGCGCTGCCAGGCCCTTGACCGGAATCAGCGGCACTTCGGTGATCGGCAGCACGGTGGCGCCTTCCACTTCATAAGCCACGGCAGCAGCACCGCGCTGCAAGGCGTCGGCGATGTGCGCACGCCCGTCGAACTTGCCGCCCGGCACGGCGAGGAACAGGTCACCCGCGCGAACGTTACGGCTGTCGAGCGCCAGTTCACGGATCAACAGATCGTGGCCGGCGTGGGGGAAAATCTTGTTCAGACTCAGAGACATCAGCCGCGCCCTCCATTGGCTTTCAGCGGAACGGCCGGGGTGGCGTTGGCCTGTTGTGTGGTCGGCAGGTTGTCCGGGGTGACGTTCATCAGGCGCAGAGTGCCCGACATCACACGGCTGAACACCGGCGCCGAGACCAGACCACCGAAGTAACCGGCCTTGGTCGGTTCATCGATCACCACGACGATTGCATAACGTGGATCGCTCATCGGGCCGAAACCGGCGAACAGCGAGCGGTAAGAGTTTTCGGCGTAGCCCTTGGTGCCGACCGACGTTTTACGCGCGGTACCGGACTTGCCACCCACGTGATACGCCGGCACCTGCGCACGGAACACGCCGCGCGGGGCTTCGATCACCTGTTGCAGCATGCCTTGCATGGTTTTCGCGACGGCTTCCGGCAGCACCTGGGTGGTCTGCGGCGCCTTGTCGGTTTTGATCAGAGTCAGCGGTGCGAGACGACCGTTGTTGGCCAGCGCCGAGAACGCGTGCACCAGCTGAATTGCCGTCACCGAAATACCGTAGCCGTACGACAGCGTTGCGGTCTCGGCCTTGCGCCACTCGCGGTAGTTCGGCAGGTTGCCGACACGTTCGCCCGGGAAGCCGAGGCCGGTGTCCTGGCCGAGGCCGACTTTCTGTGCGAGGCGGAAAATGGTTTCGCCGCCGATATCGAACGCGACCTTACTCATGCCGACGTTACTGGAATTGATCAGAATGCCGGTCAGGTCGAGCACCGGACCTTCGGTCTTCGATACGTCCTTGATGGTGTACTTGCCGATCTGCAGGGAGCCCGGATACACCTCGACGGTGTCGCTCGGTTTCCAGCGGCCGGTTTCGATCGCGGCGCTCATCGAGATCGCTTTCATGGTCGAACCGGGTTCGAACACGTCGATCATCGCGCGATTACGCATCATCGCCGGCTGCAGGTTGCGACGGTTGTTCGGGTTGTAGGTCGGCTGGTTGACCATGGCGAGGATTTCGCCGGTCTTCACGTCCATGATCACCAGACTGCCGGCCTTGGCGCCGTTCTCGATGATCGCGTTGCGCAGCTCGCGGTTGGCCAGGTATTGCAGACGCAGGTCAATCGACAACGCCAAGGGCTTGCCGGCCTTGGCGTTTTTGGTGACCTGGACATCCTTGATCAGCCGTCCGCGCCGATCCTTGATGACTTGCCGCTTGCCGGGCACGCCGGCCAGCCATTCATCGTAGGCCAGTTCGACGCCTTCACGACCGTGGTCATCGATGTCGGTGAACCCGACCATGTGCGCCGTCACTTCACCGGCCGGATAGAACCGGCGGAATTCTTCGATGCCGTAGACGCCCGGCACTTTCAGGTCGAGCACGGCCTGGCCCTGCTCGGGGGTCAACCCGCGCACCAGATAAATGAATTCTTTGTTGGCCTGGGCTTCGAGACGTTCGGCCAGGGCTTTCGGATCCTGCCCCAGCGCGGCAGCGAGCGCAGGCCACTTCTCTTTGGCGGTCTGCATTTCCTTGGCGTTCGCCCACAGCGTGGTTACCGGGGTACTCACGGCCAGAGGCTCACCGTTACGGTCGGTAATCAGACCACGGTGAGCCGGAATCGGAATGTGCCGAAGACTGCGCGCATCGCCCTGACCTTTGAGGAAGTCACGGTCAACCACTTGCAGGTCGATGATGCGCCAGCAGATCGCCGCGACCATCACGCCGAGCAGTGCCACCATCAAACGGAAGCGCCACGGGAAGAGAGCCCCCTCGAGTTTCATCATGGCGCCACCATCTTCACGTCAGCTGCGCCTGGGATGTGCATCTTCAGTTGTTCAGTGGCCAGCACTTCGATCCGGCTGTGGGCGGTCCAGGTGCTTTGCTCCAGGATCAGGCGCCCCCACTCGGCCTGCGCCTTGTCGCGCACGCTCAGTTCGTTGTACAGGGTGTTGAGCAACTGCCGGTTCCAGTGGGCGCTGTAAGACACGCCGATGGCCGACACGAGCACGCCGATGAACAGCAGCAGCATGAAAAAGCTGCCGCCGGGCAGTGGCTTGGCGAAAAGCTTGCTCACCGCAGCTTCTCCGCGACGCGCATGACGGCGCTACGGGAACGTGGGTTGGCTTTGAGTTCGGCGTCGGAGGCCGTCTGCGCTTTGCCATGGACTTTGATTTTCGGTTCGAACGCAACGTGGCGAACCGGCAGGTTGCGCGGCAGGTTGTCGGCTTCGCCTTTCACCAGCTTGCGCATGAACAGTTTGACGATACGGTCTTCCAGCGAGTGGAAGCTGATCACGACCAGACGACCGCCCACTTCCAGGCATTCGAGCGCGGCTTCAAGACCCGCTTCCAGATCGCCCAGTTCGTTGTTGACGTGAATTCGCAGGCCCTGGAAAGCGCGGGTTGCCGGGTTCTTGCCCTTTTCCCACGCAGGGTTGGCGACTTTCAGGACTTCGGCCAGATCGGCGGTGCGTTCGAACGGCGTGATGTCACGACGCTCGGCCACGGCACGGGCCATGCGGCCGGAGAAACGTTCTTCGCCGTATTCCTTGAAAACACGGGCGATTTCTTCCACTGGCGCGGTATTGACGAACTCGGCTGCGCTGATGCCACGGGACGGATCCATGCGCATGTCCAGCGGGCCATCGTTGAGGAAGCTGAAGCCACGCTCGGCATCATCGAGCTGCGGCGAAGACACGCCCAGATCCAGCAGAATGCCGCTGACCTTGCCGGCCAGACCCTGTTCGGCAACGACCGACCCAAGCTCGGCAAAGCTGCGCTGCACAACGACAAAGCGGCCGTCTTCGGCCGCCAGCGTTTGCCCGGTGGCAATCGCTTGAGGATCCTTGTCGAATCCGATGAGCCGACCATCCGGCCCGAGCTTGCTCAGGATCAACCGGCTGTGCCCGCCGCGCCCGAACGTGCCGTCCAGATAGCAGCCATCAGGACGTACGGCGAGAGCCTCGACGGCTTCGTCAAGCAGTACGGTGATGTGGTTAAAGCCGCTATCAATAGTCACAGGATCAGATCACGCAGTTCGTCAGGCATGGCGCCCGGTTGTTGTATGGCAGCCAGGTCAGCGGCAGAAACCGCATTCCAGGCATCTTCGTCCCACAGTTGGAACTTGTTCAGTTGGCCCACCAGCATCGCGCGCTTGTCGAGCTTCGCGTATTCGCGCAGGCGCGGCGGCACCAGGAAACGACCACTGCCGTCGAGCTCGAGGTCAACGGCATTACCAATCAATAAACGTTGCAGACGACGGTTCTCTTCGCGAAGCGAAGGGAGCGCGCGCAACTTGGTTTCAATAATTTCCCACTCATCGAGCGGGTAGACACACAAACATGGATCAACGGCATCAATGGTCACGATCAACTGGCCGGAACTGCGCGAATCGAGCTCGTCACGGTACCGGCTCGGCATGGCGAGACGGCCCTTTGCGTCGAGACTGATAGCGTTAGCTCCGCGAAACACGTCTGCGTTTCTCCAATTTTTATCGTTTTGAGCTCAAAAAACCCACTTCATGCCACTTTCCGCCACTTGCGCACACTATAGGAATGCGCCCACCACACCGTCAAGGCGCGGATTAAAGGAAAACCCTTACAGAACGGAGATTTAGGAGCATAAAAGGAGGAGCAACGAGAATCTGGCGGATGCTTTTATCCAATAACTTGAAGCAGCACTGAAAGCTGCGCTCGAAAGTTAAAGTAATTTGTTAAGAGTAAGATTTTTTCGGTATTACAAAAGCGCTTCTGCTGTTGATTGAAGCACGGTGGGAAATGGCTATTACTGCGTTTGCCGCTGCCGGTTTCAGCGCAGGCCTGCTGATAATAAACAGCCCTGTCGCCTTTAATTCAAGCAGGGAAAAGAAAAAGGTGGAGAGTCGATCTGTAAGCCGGGTTCTGTCTTGAACAGTCATTCGTCTACGATGGCCATCACTGGACATCTTTAGCAACCTACCCGGTCCCAGCGCGGGCCACGCCTTGGGACCCTATTTGGTCTTGCTCCAAGTGGGGTTTACCTAGCCACGAACTGTTGCCAGACGTGCGGTGCGCTCTTACCGCACCTTTTCACCCTTACCGGCGCCGAAGCGCTTAGGCGGTTATTTTCTGTGGCACTTTCCGTAGGCTCACGCCTCCCAGGCATTACCTGGCACTTCGCCCTATGGAGCCCGGACTTTCCTCCCCCCCCTAATTTTCATAGAGGGCAGCGACTGTCCGATCGACTCTCCGCCGCGCAGGTTAACGGCAGAGCGGCCGAAGAACAAGCGCTAATAGCCCGCAAACCGGTCTGCGCGACGGGTTACGCGTTTTTTTGCCGGTCCAGCGCCACCTGATACAGCACGTTTTTGCGCTCACCGGTGATTTGCGCCGCCAGAGCCGCCGCACGCTTGAGCGGCATCTCTTCCAGCAACAGGTTGAGGATGCGCATCGCCTCGCTGCTGACGGCATCTTCAGACTCCGGCGCGGTCCAGCCCGCCACCACCACGACGCATTCGCCACGCTGCTGATTGCTGTCGGCCTCGACGAATGCCCGCAACTCGCTCAGCGGCAAGCCCTTGAGCGTTTCAAAGGTCTTGGTGATTTCACGAGCGAGCAACGCAGGGCGATCAGCGCCGAACACCGCTTCCATATCCTGCAGACATTCCAGAATGCGATGCGGCGCCTCGTAGAAAATCAGCGTGCGCGGCTCTTCTTTAATGGCTTCCAGGCGTGCTTTGCGCCCCACAGCCTTGGCCGGCAGAAAACCTTCGAAGATAAAGCGGTCGGATGGCAGACCGGCAGCCGACAACGCCGCGATCAACGCGCACGCACCTGGCACCGGCACCACATTGATCCCGGCCGCACGCGCCTGACGCACCAGGTGATAACCGGGATCGGAGATCAGCGGCGTACCGGCATCAGAAATCAGTGCGACGTTGTCGCCCGCCAACAGACGGGTAATGAAGCGACTGCCCTCATCCCGCTCGTTGTGTTCATGACAGGCTGCCAGCGGCGTGGAGATGCCAAAGTGCTGCATCAGGCGCTGGGAATGGCGCGTATCTTCGGCGGCGATCAGCGCCACCTCGCGCAGGATCTTCAACGCCCGGGCGCTGATGTCATCCAGGTTGCCGATGGGCGTCGCCACCACATAAAGCGAGCCCGCAGCGGAATTCAAAGGACCTGGAGCAGTCAAAGCGCACACCTCATGATCGGTAAAAGCCGCCATTGTAGCGCGTCGTGCGCCGGTCGACGCGTCCGGGTCGGACACGGTTTGTCGCACCATTGTGAGGCTGCGCACTCTTTGTATCAGCTAAATTGACGGTTTCACGCCAGTAACATCGCGCCCCGGCCAGTGCTTGGGTACAATTCGACGCTAATTTGATCGAGTATCAGGAACACTTACATGATCGCTTGCCTGCGGCTGTTCACTGCCCTCTGCCTCGCTGCCTTGCTGGCGGCTTGCGCCAGCTCCCCTTCCTCCAGCCTTGGCGAACTTCCACGGACCCCGGATGCCACCATCGAGCAACTGCTCGAACAGGCTGCCCAGGCCAAATCGCCGGACAAGGCCGCTCTGCTGCGCCTGAGTGCGGCAGACATGGCATACCGCCAGGGCAATGCCGGACAGTCCGCGCAAATCCTGCAGCAAGTGCCGATGGAGCAACTCCAGCCGGGCCAGCAGGCATTTGCCAGCACGCTGTCTGCTGAGCTGGCCATGACTCGCAACCAGCCGAAAGCCGCGCTGACTGCCTTGAGCCATCCAAGCCTGCAACGCCTGAGCGAAATGTCGGTACCGCTGCAAGTTCGCGCCGGCACGGTTCACGCCCGCGCCCTTGAAGCCGACGGCCAGACCCTGGCGGCCGCCCGCGAGCGCATCTTCATCGCGCCGATGCTGGAAGGTGAAGCCGCCAGCAAGAACCACGAAGCGATCTGGACCCTGATTGCATCGCTGCCGGCCGATCAACTGCAAGCGAACACCACCGATGACCTCGGCGGCTGGATGAGCCTGGCTCTGGCCGTGAAAACCGCCGGCACTCTGGAACAGCAGCAAGCCGCCATCGACAACTGGCGCAATCAGCATCCAAAGCACCCAGCCGCGATCAACCTGCCGCTGCCCCTGACCAAACTCAAGGAACTGGCCAGCCAGCCCCTGAGCAAGATCGCCCTGCTCCTGCCACAGGACGGCCAACTGGCCTCGGTCGGCAAGGCCCTGCGTGACGGCTTCATGGCCGCGCACTATCAGGCTCAGCAAGCCGGCCAGAAACCACCGGCCATCGAGTTCTACGACAGCTCGAAACTGACCAACCTCGACGAGTTCTACCGCAAGGCCCAGGCCGATGGCGTGCAACTGGTCGTCGGCCCGTTGGAGAAACCGCTGGTCAAACAGTTGAGCACTCGCCCGCAACTGCCGATCACCACCCTCGCCCTGAACTACAGCGAAGGCGATCAAGGTCCGGCGCAGCTGTTCCAGTTCGGTCTGGCCGCTGAAGACGAAGCCCGCGAAGTCTCACGCCGCGCCCGTGCCGACGGTCTGCATCGCGCCGCCATCATGGTGCCGAAAGGCGAATGGGGCGACCGCGTCCTGCGCGCCTTCAGCCAGGACTGGCAAGCAAACGGCGGCAGCATCGTTGCCACCGAACGCGTCGACCAGCCAGTGCAACTGGCCCAGCAGATCGCCGACATGTTCCAGCTGCGTCAGAGCGAAGCCCGCGCCAAGAGCCTGCAGAATGCTGCCGGCACCAACGTAGCCGCCCAGCCTTCGCGTCGCCAGGACATCGAATTCATCTTCCTTGCCGCCACCCCGCAGCAGGCGCAGCAGATCAAGCCGACCCTGAACTTTCAGTACGCCGGTGACGTGCCGGTCTATGCGACCTCCCACGTGTTCAGCGCCAGCGGTGACGTGAACCAGTACAACGACATGAACGGCGTGCGCTTCTGCGAAACCCCGTGGCTGCTGGAAACCAGCGATCCGCTGCGTCAGCAGGTCACCGCGCAATGGCCACAAGCTGCCGGTAGCCTCGGTCGCTTGTATGCGATGGGCGTCGATGCCTATCGTCTGGCGCCACGTCTGGATCAACTGAAAGCATTGCCGGACAGCCGCATCGAAGGCCAGTCGGGCAGCCTGGGAATGACCCAGTCCCAACGCGTCGTCCGTCAGTTGCCATGGGCACAGTTCGTCAGCGGTCAAATCCAGCGCCTGCCGGACACTCCACGCTGATGCCCGACAGGTCACACCTGCAAAGCGGCAAGGATGCCGAGCGTCAGGCGCTCGAGCATTTGCAACACCAGGGTCTGCGCCTGCTGGCGCAGAACTGGTTATGTAAACGCGGTGAGCTTGATCTGGTCATGCTTGATGGCGATACAGTAGTATTCGTCGAAGTCCGTTACCGAAAGAACACTCAATGGGGTGGCGCACTCGACAGCATCGATGGGCGCAAACGGCAGAAACTGATTTTCGCCGCACAGTATTTTCTTCAGCGCGAGTCGCGTTGGGCCAATTCCCCCTGCCGCTTCGACGTGGTGGCCATCGACAGCCACCAGGGTCAGCTGAACTGGTTGCAGAATGCGTTCGACAGTTGACCGCCTGCTCCGACCCGGACACTTTCACTCAACACTTTTGCTCTTTGCTTTGCGGGCTGCACATTCACGTGCCGGACAGCCGCGCTAATTAAGGTCACACAGATGGACATGCAATCCCGAATTCGCCAGCTTTTCCAGGCCAGCATCGACACCAAGCAACAGGCGATGGACGTACTTGCACCGCACATCGAGCAAGCCAGCCAGGTGATGGTCAACGCACTGCTCAATGAGGGGAAAATGCTCTCGTGCGGCAACGGCGGCTCGGCCGGCGATGCCCAGCACTTCTCCTCGGAGCTGCTCAACCGTTTCGAGCGTGAGCGCCCTAGCCTGCCGGCGATCGCGCTGACCACCGACAGCTCGACCATCACCTCGATCGCCAACGACTACAGCTACAACGAAGTGTTCTCCAAGCAGATCCGCGCACTCGGCCAGCCGGGTGACGTATTGCTGGCGATTTCGACCAGCGGCAACTCGGCGAACATTATTCAGGCGATCCAGGCCGCACATGATCGCGAAATGATTGTCGTAGCATTGACCGGACGCGATGGCGGCGGCATGGCTTCGCTGCTGCTGCCCGAAGACGTCGAGATTCGCGTACCGGCCAACGTCACCGCACGTATTCAGGAAGTCCACTTGCTGGCGATCCATTGCCTTTGCGATCTGATCGACAGCCAACTGTTCGGGAGTGAAGAATGACCCCTAATCGCCTTGGCCTTCTGGCCTTGACCCTGTGCCTCGGCATCAGCGGCTGCACCTCGGTGGTGAATGCCAGCCGTGAAGCGCCGATCGAAGACGACCGCGGCACCCGCACTTTCGGCAGCAAGATCGATGACTCGCTGATCGAAACCAAAGTCGGCGTCAACGTGGCCAAGGCCGATCCGGCCCTGGACAACGACTCGCACATCGTCGTCACCAGCTTCAACGGCGTCGTTTTGCTGGCTGGCCAGACCCCGCGCGCAGACCTCAAGGAAAAGGCCGAACGGGCCGCCGCCAACGTTCAGCGCGTGAAAAAGGTCCATAACGAACTGCAAGTGTTGCAGCCCTCCTCCCTGCTGGCCCGCCAGAACGATGCCTGGCTGACCACCAAGATCAAGACCCAGATGCTCACCGACGCCAGCATTCCCGGCTCGCGGATCAAGGTCGTGACCGAGAACGGCATCGTCTATCTGCTGGGCCTGCTGACCAAACAGGAAGCCGCCCAGGCGACCAATCTGGTGCAGGGCGTTTCCGGTGTGCAGAAGATTGTGAAGCTGTTCGAATACATCGACTGACCGCAAAACGCAGGCACAAAAAAGGCGATCCAACCGGATCGCCTTTTTTATTACTTCACCACTTTCAGGCTTGGCCGGCCGCTTGGGCGCGGTGGCTCGCTGTCCGGTGGCGGAACATCGTCATCCTGATCGATCTCGTCTTCGTCATCCATCGGCGACTCCAGATCGAACACCATGCCTTGACCGTTCTCCCGGGCATAGATCCCCAGGATTGCAGCAATCGGCACGTACAGACTGTGCGGGACGCCACCGAAGCGACCTTCGAAGGTCACAACGTCGTTGTCCATGTGCAAGTGCCGCACGGCACTCGGCGAAATGTTCAGGACAATCTGCCCGTCACTGGCAAAGCCCTGTGGCACCTGCACCGCCGGGTACTCGGAATTGACCAGCATGTGCGGGGTGCAATCGTTATCCACAATCCACTCGTAGAGCGCGCGGACCAGATAAGGTCGACTGGAGTTCATAGCGGCTCCTTAAGCCTTAGCGCATGTCGCGTTCGACACCAGACAGACTCGCCTGGAAAGCCTCACGCGCAAACTGACGCTCCATATAATCAAGCAGCGGCTTGGCCGGCCGCGGCAGTTCTATACCCAGAATCGGCAAACGCCAGAGTATTGGCAATAGGCAGCAATCCACCAGACTTTGTTCCTCACTGAGGAAAAACGGCTTGTCGGCAAACAGCGGCGACACGCCCGTCAGGCTTTCGCGCAATTCCTTGCGCGCCACGGCACGGGCCGCTTCCTTGGTGCGCGAATCCAGAATCAGATCCACCAGACCACACCAGTCACGCTGAATGCGGTGAATCAGCAGACGGCTGTTGGCACGCGCCACCGGGTACACGGGCATCAATGGCGGATGCGGGTAACGCTCATCCAGGTATTCCATCACCACGGTCGACTCCCACAACGCCAGGTCACGATCGACCAGCGTGGGCAGACTGCCGTAAGGGTTCACTTCAATCAGTTTAGGCGGCTGACGACCAGCCTCCACAAAAATGATTTCGGCGCTGACACCCTTCTCTGCAAGCACGATGCGCACTCGGTGGGAATAGTGGTCGGCGGGGTCGGAGTAACAGGCCAACCGATTGGTCACGCCCATGGCGATCCTCCTCGCTTGTTGAAATAGTCGGAGCCGGAAAAACGCGCGCGCCCAGAGGGCGCCTCCCGCAACGACTGGCGAACCAGGCGTTGCGTTTTCAGAGGCGCCCTTGGGCGCGCGCGATTAACAGCAATTGCTTGAAGCGTATCAGTGCACGTCTTTCCAGTATTCACGCTTGAGCAGGTAGGCGAACACAAAGAAGAACGCCAGGTACAGCAAGACGTAAGTACCGATGCGCTGATGTTGCAGCTTAACCGGGTTAGCCGAGTAAGCCAGGAAGGTTACCAGATTCTTGACCTTCTCATCGAACTGCTCTTCGTTGAGGGTTCCGGTTTTCGGCACGATGGTCAGTTGATCGCACGCTTCATGAGTCAGAGGCGTACCGGTCAGCGGGTCATATTGCTTCTTGCCGTCTTCGACGATCTGTACCTGTTTGCAACCCACGACCTGACGACCTTGCAGGCCGACCAGCACGTTAGGCATGCCGACATTCGGGAAGACCTTGTTGTTCACGCCCCATGGACGTGCAGGATCTTCGTAGAACGACTTGAGGTAACCGTAGAGCCAGTCAGTGCCGCGAACACGAGCCACCAGCGTCAGGTCCGGCGGCGCTGCGCCGAACCAGGTCTTGGCGTCGGCCGGCTGCATGCCGATGTTCATGTGATCGCCGATCTTGGCGCCGGTGAACACCAGTTTCTCCAGCATCAGTTCGTGCGGAACGCCGAGGTCATCGGCCACACGCTCGTAACGCTGAAACTTGGCACTGTGGCAACCCATGCAATAGTTGGCGAAAGTACGCGCACCATCCTGCAGGGCAGCCTTGTCGGAAACGTCGATGTCGACCTTTTCCAGTTCCGGACCACCGTGTTCGGCCGCGAAAGACAGCACTGGCAGAGCAGCAAAAATCAGAGCAAAAAATAACTTTTTCATCAGCCAGTCACCCTTTCCGGAACCGGTTTGGTCTTCTCGAGCCTGGTGTAGAACGGCATCAGAATGAAGTAGGCGAAGTACAGGAAGGTGCAGACCTGCGACAGCAGCGTACGGCCTGGCGTCGGGGCCAGAACACCCAGAATGCCGAGGATCACGAACGAAATGCAGAACACCACCAGCCAGATCTTGCTCATCCAGCCTTTGTAGCGCATCGACTTGACCGGGCTGCGGTCGAGCCACGGCAGGACGAACAGCACCGCAATCGCCGCCCCCATGGCGATAACACCCATGAGCTTGTCAGGGACCGCACGCAAGATTGCGTAGAACGGTGTGAAGTACCAGACCGGAGCAATGTGCTCAGGGGTCTTGAACGGGTTGGCTTGCTCGAAGTTAGGCTTTTCGAGGAAGTAACCGCCCATTTCCGGGAAGAAGAACACAATGAAGCAGAAGATGAACAGGAACACCACGACGCCGACGATATCTTTTACGGTGTAGTACGGGTGGAAGGCGATACCGTCCAGCGGGATACCGTTTTCGTCTTTGTGTTTCTTGATGTCCACGCCGTCCGGGTTGTTCGAACCGACTTCGTGCAGCGCCAGGATGTGCAGCACCACCAGACCGAGAATCACGATCGGCAGGGCAACCACGTGCAGGGCGAAGAAGCGGTTCAGGGTGATCCCGGAAATCAGGTAGTCACCGCGGATCCACTGGGTCAGGTCGTTGCCGATGACCGGGATCGCGCCGAACAGCGAAATGATCACCTGGGCACCCCAGTAGGACATCTGGCCCCACGGCAGCAGGTAACCCATGAAGGCTTCGGCCATCAGCGCCAGGTAGATCAGCATCCCGAAGACCCACACCAGCTCGCGCGGTTTCTGGTACGAACCGTAGAGCAGGCCACGGAACATGTGCAGATAGACCACGATGAAGAACGCCGAAGCGCCGGTGGAGTGCAGCAGGCGCAGGATCGAACCGTACTCAACGTCGCGCATGATGTATTCGACGGAGGCGAACGCTTCTTCCGCCGACGGGGTGTAGCTCATCGTCAGCCAGACACCGGTGACGATCTGGTTGACCAGAACGAGCAGCGCCAGCGAGCCGAAGAAGTAGAAGAAGTTGAAGTTTTTTGGAGCGTAATACTTGCTGAGATGGTCTTCCCACATCTTGGTGGCGGGGAAGCGCGCATCAACCCAATCCATGAACTTGCTCATCACGCTTTCTCCGTATCGACGCCAATGACAATCAGGTCATCGGTCTCATAGGAATGCGGGGGTACTGGCAGGTTCAAAGGCGCAGGTTGCGACTTGTAGACGCGGCCAGCCAGATCGTAGTGGGAACCGTGGCAAGGGCAGAAATAGCCGCCTACCCAGTCTTTGCCCAGATCTGCGGGTGCCACTTCGGGACGGAAGGTCGGTGAGCAACCCAGGTGAGTGCAGATCCCGATCAGCAGGAGGATTTCCGGCTTGATCGAACGCACTTCAGGGTCGACATAAGTGGGTTGCGTGGAGTTTTTGGAGGTCGGATCGGAGAGCTGGCCCTCGATCTTCTTGAGATTCCCCAGGATTTCCTCGGTACGGCGGACAATGAACACCGGCTGGCCGCGCCATTCAGCAATCATCTGCTGTCCTGGCTCGATTTTGCTGACATTCACTTTCACCGGTGCTCCGGCAGCCTTCGCCTTGGCACTGGGAAACCATGACCCCACGAACGGGACCGCAGCCCCCACCGCTCCTGCAGCACCCACCACGGATGTGGCTGCTACCAAGAAGCGACGCCGGCCTGCATTCACGCCGTCATTGCTCATTCAGTCCTCTCCCATCAGCTTTGTGGCCTGTTAAATCAGGCGTCTACTAAATTGAAACTATGTACTTATAAAAATTTTGCCGAATGGTAATGAAAACCCCCAATTCTGACAAGGTAATTACCCGGAGGGCTGGCCCTCAAGCCTTGTAGTATAGGGGGTCTACGAATGTGGCAAGTTGTCACAGCGCAATTATTCAAGAAATCGCACGCATAAAAAAAACGCCCGGTTCCGTGAGGAATCGGGCGTTCTTTTTGAACGTGGAAGCGAAATTAACGCTTCGAGTACTGCGGACGCTTACGCGCTTTACGCAGACCAACTTTCTTACGTTCAACTTCACGGGCGTCGCGGGTAACGAAGCCAGCTTTGCGCAGAGCGCTACGCAGGGTTTCGTCGTAGTCCATCAGAGCGCGAGTGATGCCGTGGCGGATTGCGCCAGCTTGACCACTTACACCACCACCGATGACGGTGACGTAGATGTCGAACTTCTCGACAGTCTCAGTCAGTTCCAGCGGCTGACGAACTACCATGCGGGCAGTTTCGCGACCGAAGAACGTGTCCAGGGAGCGGTTGTTGATGGAGATGTTACCAGTACCCGGACGCAGGAAAACGCGTGCGGTTGCGGTCTTGCGACGGCCAGTGCCGTAATTTTGAGTCGCCGACATAATGAACTATTCCGTTAAATCTTCAGTTCTTGGGGCTGCTGAGCAGTATGAGGGTGTGCAGCGCCCGCATAGACTTTCAGCTTACGGTACATGTCGCGACCCAGTGGGTTTTTAGGCAGCATGCCTTTAACCGCGGTCTCGATCACGCGCTCAGGGGCCTTGGCGATCAGCTTTTCAAAGTTGATCGACTTGATGCCGCCCGGGAAACCGGAGTGGGAGTAGTACATTTTGTCAGTGGTTTTAGCACCGGTAACACGGATCTGCTCGGCGTTGATTACGACGATGTAGTCGCCGGTGTCAACGTGAGGAGTGTACTCAGGCTTGTGCTTGCCACGCAGACGGCTCGCGATTTCGGTGGCCAGACGACCCAGGGTCTGACCAGCAGCGTCGACGACAAACCAGTCGCGCTTTACTGTTTCCGGTTTAGCAGTAAAAGTTTTCATTCTTTATAGCCTCAGGGGCCGCCTGTAAATAAGACGGCGGATCTTACTGAATAGTGCGTACTTTGACAAGTCAAAGGCAGCCGGATACAGACGCTTTCGGGGGCTCGGGTCGGCGCGTCCGTTCAACGGCAAGATTCTTCGGCGGCGGGGCATCACTTCCACTGCAGAAAGAGGTCGGCAATTATGCAGATTGCGAAAAAAATTTCAACCTGCTTTTATGCTTGTTTTGCCCAAGGAGCACCCGATGGACTATCGCCAGCTAGGCCGTACCGACCTGAACGTGAGTGCAATCTGCCTCGGCACCATGACCTGGGGCGAGCAAAACACTGAAGCTGAAGCCTTCGCCCAGATCGAACGGGCAAAAGAGGCCGGGATCAATTTCCTCGACACTGCCGAAATGTACCCGGTGCCGCCAAAAGCCGACACCTACGCCACCACCGAGCGCTACATCGGCAATTACTTCAAGAGCCGTGGCGACCGCGCCGACTGGATTCTCGCCAGCAAGATCGCCGGCCCCGGCAACACCATCGACTACATCCGCGACAAGAACCTGCGCCACAACCGCCAGCACATCACCGAGGCCGTGGACGCCAGCCTCAAGCGCCTGCAGACCGACTACATCGATCTGTATCAATTGCACTGGCCGGAGCGCAGCACCAACTTTTTCGGACAGCTGGGCTACAAGCACCAGACCGAAGCCAACCTGACGCCGCTCGAAGACACCCTTGAAGCACTCGATGAGCAAGTGAAGGCCGGCAAGATCCGCCACATCGGTCTGTCCAACGAGACCCCGTGGGGCACCATGCGCTTTCTCGCCCTGGCCGAAGCCCGTGGCTGGCCGCGCGCCGTGTCAATTCAGAACCCGTACAACCTGCTCAACCGCAGTTTCGAGATCGGCCTGGCGGAAATCGCCATCCGTGAACAGTGCGGCCTGCTCGCCTATTCGCCGCTGGCGTTCGGTTTCCTGTCGGGCAAGTACGAAGGTGGGGCGCGTCCGCCGAAAGGCCGCCTGAGCCTCTACAGCCGCTTCAGCCGCTATTTCAACCCGCAATCGGAGGCGGCCTGCAGCCGTTACGTGGCGCTGGCCCGTGAACACGGCCTGGATCCGGCACAAATGGCCCTGGCCTTTGTGAATCAGCAACCGTTCGTCACCAGCAACATCATCGGGGCGACGACGCTGGAGCAACTGGACAGCAACATCGCCAGCTACGAGATGAAACTGTCGAGGGAAGTGCTGGAAGGGATCGAAGCGATTCACAAGGACCATCCGAACCCGGCGCCGTGATCCAGGACGATGATCGTTCCCACGCTCAGCGTGGGAACGCATACCGCGATGCTCCGCCTCACTCCCAAAGCGGACGCAGAGCGTCCATGGCGGCATTCCCACGCAGAGCGTGGGAACGATCACACGCTCGGATCAAAGCGACCGCGCAATGATCTCCTTCATGATTTCATTGGTACCGGCATAGATCCGCTGCACCCGCGCGTCCGCCCAGGCCCGGGCCACCGGGTATTCCCACATGAAACCGTAGCCGCCATGCAACTGCACGCACTCGTCGAGCACCTTGCATTGCAGGTCGGTGCCCCAGTACTTGGCCATCGCCGCCGTCGGCACGTCGAGCTTGCCTTGCAGATGCAACTCCAGGCAGCGGTCGACGAACACCCGGCCGATCTGAATCTCGGTGGCCATTTCCGCCAGTTTGAAGCGGGTGTTCTGGAAGTCGGCAATCGACTTGCCGAACGCCTTGCGCTCGCGGGTGTAATCCAGCGTCCATTGCAGCGCCGCCTCGGCTGAAGCCAGACCGCCAATCGCCACGGTCAGACGCTCCTGCGGCAGTTCCTGCATCAGATAGGCAAACCCTGCCCCGGCCTGACCCAGCAGGTTTTCTTTCGGCACTCGCACGTCCTGGAAGAACAATTCCGAGGTGTCCTGCGCCTTCATTCCGACCTTCTCCAGGCGCTTGCCCTTGTCGAAGCCCGGCGTGTTCGCCTCCACCAGAAACAGGCTGGTGCCCTTGGCGCCGGCCTTGGGATCGGTCTTGGCGACGACGATCACCAGATCCGCTAGGAAGCCATTGGTGATAAAGGTTTTCGAGCCGTTGATCACATATTCGTCGCCATCCAGCACCGCCGTGGTCTTGACCCCTTGCAGGTCGGAACCGGCACCCGGTTCAGTCATGGCGATCGCGGTGACCATCTCGCCGGACACCAGTTTTGGCAGGTACTTCTGCTTCAGCGCCTCGCTGCCGTAATGCAGGATGTACGGCGCAACAATGTCCGAATGCAGCGAGAAACCGATGCCGGTCAGACCCAGCCGCCCCACTTCCTCGATGACAACCGCGCTGTAAAGAAAATCTGCGCCCAACCCGCCGTATTCCTCCGGCAGGTGCGAACAGAGCATCCCCGCCTCCCCCGCCTTGTTCCACAGTTTGCGGTCGATGTAGCCTTGTTTTTCCCATTGCCCATGGAACGGCACGGCCTCTTTTTCGAGGAATGTTCGTACGCTGTCGCGGAACAATTCGTGCTCGGAGCTGAACAAGGTTCTGGGAATCATGCGGCACCTTTTCTTTATTGTTGGAGGGATCAGACCTTCAGAGACTAAGCCTCGCTTCCGATACAGGACACTGGACACATCCGACAAAAAATAAGACGATCCAGCCGTCTGGTGACCACTTTCCCTTATAAAAACAAAAGTTGAATTATGCCCAAGCAAGTCTCCACGCCCTTGCGGCGCGTCAGCATCCTGGCGATCGACCGGGTTTTCGCTTCCACCCTCATGCAAGCCAAGGATTTCTTCCATCTGGCCAGCCTGCGTTACGGCAAACAACTGGGCCACGGCCTGACTCCGGCGTTCGAAACCCGCCTGGTCAGTCCCGACGGCAAACCGGTGAACAGCTTCAGTGACGTGGTCATGCCGGTGGACGGTGGCCTTGAAAACGCCGACGTCATCATCCTCCCGGCGTTCTGGGACGATTTCGATACGCTGTGCCAACGTTATCCACAAATCTTGCCGTGGCTGCGCGAACAGCACGCCCGAGGCGCCGTGCTCTGCGGCGAGGCCACCGGGGTGTTCTGGCTGGCCGAGGCCGGGCTGCTCAACGGCAAGGAAGCGACCACCTACTGGCGCTTCTTCAATGCCTTCGCCGAGCGCTTCCCGCAGGTCTATCTCAATCAGGACAAGCACCTGACCGACGCCGACAACCTGTATTGCGCCGGCGGCACCACCTCAGCCTGCGATCTCTACATTTATCTGATCGAGCGCTTCTGCGGCGCCAATGTGGCCCAGGCTGTGGCCCGCGACATTCTCTATGAAGTGCAGCGCAGCTACGCCCCGGGACGCATTGGTTTCGGCGGTCAGAAGTTGCACCAGGACGTGATTATCCTGCAGATCCAGCACTGGCTCGAAGAGCATTTCGCCGACAAGTTCCGCTTCGAAGACGTGGCGCGCGAGCACGGCATGAGCATCCGCAACTTCATGCGCCGCTTCCAGACCGCCACCGGCGACAAGCCGCTGCACTATCTGCAACGGCTGCGCATCGAGACCGCCAAGGGCTTGCTCTCCGGCAGTCGCAAGAGCATCAAGACCATCAGCTACGAAGTCGGCTACGACGATGCGAGCTTCTTCGCACGGCTGTTCCGCCAGCACACCGAACTGTCGCCGAACCAGTACCGGCAGCAGTTCCAGCAAGCTGCCTGACGATTCGACCAGACACAAAAAAGGGCCTGCATCTGCAGGCCCTTTTTGTTTGCCGAATCCGCTTAAGGCTTGTGTGCCCGGGACAGGAATTCGTGGGATTGCATCTCCAGCAGACGGCTGAGGGTACGCTGGAACTCGAACGTCAGGCGTCCGCCGGTGTACAGGTCTTTCAACTCGACTTCGGCAGAAATGATCAGTTTGACGTTACGGTCGTAGAACTCGTCGACCATGTTGATAAAGCGACGGGCGATGTCGTCGGTGGTGACGCTCATCTGCTCCACGCCACTGAGCAGCACGGCGTGGAAGATCTTGCCCAGTTCGATGTAGTCGTTCTGGCTGCGTGGGCCGTCGCACAGCTCGCGGAAGTCGAACCAGGCCACGTCGTCGCAAGTGCGCAGGGCACGGATTTCGCGATTCTCGATGATCAGCACATCGTTTTCCACTGCCGCCGTACATTCCGGGGTCAGTGCCTTGAAGCTCTTGCGCAGGCTTTCGTGAGCAGCTTCGTCGAGCGGGAAGTGGAACAGTTCCGCTTGTTCGAGGTGGCGCAGACGGTAGTCGACGCCACTGTCGACGTTGACGATCTCGGTGTTCTGCTTGATCAGCGCGATGGCTGGCAGGAAGCGCGCGCGTTGCAGACCGTCCTTGTACAGGCCGTCCGGCACGATGTTCGAGGTGGCGACCAGGGTCACGCCGTTCTTGAACAGCTCTTCCATCAGCGTGCCGAGAATCATGGCGTCGGTGATGTCGGAGACGAAGAACTCATCGAAGCAGATGACCCGCGATTCCGTCGCGAAGCGCTTGGCGATGATGGTCAGCGGGTTTTTCTCGCCGCCGAGGGTTTTCATTTCTTCGTGCACGCGCTTCATGAAGCGGTGGAAGTGAGTGCGGGTCTTTTCCTTGAATGGCAGTGCTTCGAAGAAGGTGTCCACCAGGTAAGTCTTGCCGCGACCCACGCCGCCCCAGAAGTACAGGCCCTTGACCGGCGTCTGATCCTTTTTGCCAAACAGCTTGCCCAGCAAACCCGGCTTGTTCTGCTCGGCCGCGATCAGATCGTCGTACAGGCGTTGCAGATGACGCACGGCAGTTTCCTGCGCCGCATCATGGAAGAAGTCCGGGCGTTTCAGATCAGCTTGATATCGTTCTAGGGGCGTCATAATTCGTTAGCAAGGCAACAAAAACGGGCCGTCACTGTAGCGATGGCCCGTGGGAATGGCAATCGGCCCTTGGTCGGGCCGGCCCGTTGATTATTCCTGAACCGGTGTCAGAGCGACCCGCAAGGCCTCGACGGCCGCATCCCGCGCAGCCACGTCGGCGAACGCCGGGCTGTCGCCAACGCACTCGCCTTCCAGCCAGACGCTGAAGCTAAGCTCTTCGCTGCGCACATCCAGCGCCTGACCCGATTGCAGCTGCTTGGTCACCTGACCGGCGGTTTTACCGTCGGCGAAGTTGCGCGACAGCAGCAATTGCTCGCCGTCGGCCGCCAGCAGACGGAAACGGAAGCTGCCGTCGTCTTCACGGAAGCTGACGAAACGTGCGGCTTTCGCGGCTTTCTTCTTGGTGGTCGCGGCCACCTGAACCTGATTGACGAAGGAGCGCAGGCCGACCGCTTCACGCAGCTCGTTGAGGAACGGCGTCGCCACCGCACGGGCCTTTTTGGCGCCGTGTTGCAGGATGTCTTCCAGATCTGCCGGACGCTCGATCAACTGGTGATAACGCTCGCGGGACTCGCCCAACTCGTTGTCCAGCAGCTGGAACAGACGGTTCTTCGCCTCGCCCCAACCCAGACCGCCCAGCAGTTCGCTGCGGAATTCGTCGGCCTGCGCCGGCGTGGAGAAGGCCTGGAACAGAGTGAACAGGTGCGAGTTGTCCGGATCTTTCGCTTCGCCCGGCGCGCGGGAGTCGGTAACGATGCGCGAGATCGCGTCCTTCATTTCCTTGGCGCTGGAGAACAGCGGAATGGTGTTGTCGTAGCTCTTGGACATCTTGCGACCGTCCAGGCCCGGCAACGTGGCCACGCTTTCCTCGATCAGCGCTTCGGGCATGGTGAAGAACTCCTTGCCCTGGCCGAACAGGTGGTTGAAGCGCTGGCCGATGTCACGGGCCATTTCCACGTGCTGGATCTGGTCGCGGCCGACCGGCACCTTGTGCGCGTTGAACATCAGAATGTCCGCCGCCATCAGCACCGGATAGCTGTACAAGCCCATGGTGATACCGGCATCCGGGTCTTCGCCGGTCTCGACGTTCTTGTCCACCGAAGCCTTGTAGGCGTGGGCGCGGTTGAGCAGGCCTTTGGCGGCAACGCAGGTCAGCAGCCAGGTCAGCTCGGGGATTTCAGGGATGTCGGACTGACGGTAGAAGGTCACGCGATCCACATCCAGGCCACCGGCCAGCCAGGTCGCGGCGATTTCCAGACGCGAGCGCTGGATGCGCAGCGGGTCATCGCACTTGATCAGGGCGTGATAGTCGGCCAGGAAGTAGAACGAGTCGGCATTGCTGTCGCGGCTGGCGAGGATCGCCGGGCGGATGGCGCCGGCGTAGTTGCCCAGGTGCGGGGTGCCGGTGGTGGTGATGCCGGTGAGGATGCGGGTACGGTTCGTCATGGGTAATCGCTTGTCAGACTGCAATCAATTCGAGAGACGCGGCAGGATCAGATCCTTGAGATCGGTCAGCTTGCCATGAAAAAAGTGTCCGCATTCTGCCACTTTCAGCAGCTCATGGGGGCGCGGGAGTTTGTCAGACCAGTCGTAGACCAGCTGCGGATCGATCACTTCATCGGTTTCCGGCTGGATCACGGTCAGCTCACCCTGCTGCGGCAATTGATCCTGATTGCCCAGACGCATCACCGCCGGCGCGACCATGAACAGATGCTTGAGCGCGATGCTCCGGGATTCGAGACGACCGCCGAGACTTGCTGCAACAAATCCACCGAACGAGAAACCGAACAGGGTCAGCGGCAGATCCGGATGTTTTTCCAGCAGCCATGCGGCAGCGGCTTGGGCGTCATCGACTTCACCGGTGCCCATGTCATGGGAACCTTCGCTGGCACCGACGCCGCGATAGTTGAAGCGCAAGGTGATCAGGCCGGCGTCGCGCGCGGTGCGCTGCAGGGTCGAGACGACCTTGTTGAGCATGGTGCCGCCCTGCACCGGGTTCGGGTGGCAGATCAGCGCGATGCCGCGTGGCTGCTCATTGTCCAGATACAAAGACTCAAGTTGCCCCACCGGGCCATCAATCACTACAGGGGTTTCACGCATCAGCAAGGAAGGAACTCCGTGACCTCGGATCGGGTCGACTCGTCTAGCAAATTGTCTGTGCCAGTCTATTGCGAGTGAATCGCGGTATACAGCGCAGGTTCGAGCCGTTAACGTAAAGCAAAGCCGTTTATAGAGGAAGGACTCGTGGAACACTCGCTCTTAGTTTGGTTGTTACCGACTCTTGCCCTGGTTGTGGGTGTCGCCATTGGTTTCCTGATCGCTCGCGTTGCGCCGAACGCCGCGCCCAGCCGCACGCAGCGTCAACTGGATGATATTCAGGAACGTTTCGACAGTTATCAGAACGAAGTGGTGACCCACTTCAACAGCACCGCCAATCTGGTCAAGAAGCTGACCCAGAGCTATCAGGAAGTGCAGGATCACCTCGCCGAGGGTGCCAACCGCCTGGCCCTGGACGAGCAGACCCGTCAACGCTTGCTGGCCTCGCTGCACGCCGACGCGGCACAGGCCCCACGGGAACGCCTGACGCCACCACGGGATCAGGAACCGCCGCGTGACTACGCGCCGAAGACCCCGAACTCGCCGGGCATGCTCGACGAGCATTACGGCCTGAAGAAGTAATCAGCCTTCACGCCAACAAAAAGCCCCCGGACAATCACTTGTCCGGGGGCTTTTTTGTACCTGACGGTTACGGGTACTGCTGAACCGTGCCCGGCTGCTGCTGACCACCGTACTGCTGGCCCGGAATCGCCTTGAGGTTAACCTCGACGCGGCGGTTCTGCGCCCGGCCGTTGACGTCACCATTGCTGGCAATCGGATTATCCGGGCCGGCACCGCGGGCGCTCAGGTTGGCACCGCTGACGCCTTGCGAAGTCAGGTAGGTCGCCACGCTCTGCGCACGACGCTGGGACAGGTCCATGTTGTGCTGACGGCTGCCGGTGCTGTCGGTGTAGCCGACGATTTCGATCTGGTTCTGGTTGAACTCTTTGAGCGAGTTGGCCAGGTTGTTCAGCGGCTGATAGAAGCTGGAGGCGATGTTCGCCGAGTCGGTGGCGAAGGTGATGTTGCCCGGCATGATCAGCTTGATCTGGTCGCCCTGACGCTGCACTTCAACCCCGGTGTTGGCCATGCTGGCGCGCAGTTTTTTCTCCTGCTGGTCGGCGTAGTAGCCGTAACCGGCGGCCGAGGCACCGACGACGGCTGCGCCGATCAGCGCACCCTTGCCGCGGTTGTTGTGGTCGATGGCGGCACCGGCCAGCGCGCCGGCCAGCGCACCGAGGCCACCGTACTTGGCGGTTTTGCTCATGCCCTGGGAGCCACCGTCGGCCTGACCCTGATTGTCATACGGGTTGGGCGAGGCGCAGCCGGACAAGACGGCCACGGCAGTAGCGACAATAATCAAACGACGCGTGGTGAACATGGAGTGCTCCTACATTTTGCATTCTGTGGTGCAGCGGCCATTGGCAACTGGCCCGTGCGGGCGTTGGATCATGACAATGCACAAAAATTCCGCCGGGCACCCGTGACAAAATGTTTAGGCACGCACAAACGGGTTCTCGCGCATCTCATCCCCCAGACGCGTATCCGGACCATGCCCGGCTACAACGGTAGCGTCTTCATCCAGGGTGTATAGCCGTTGCTTGATCGATCGCACGATGGTCGCCTGATCGCCGCCCCACAAATCCGTGCGCCCTACTCCGCGACGAAACAGCGTGTCGCCGGCAATCAACAGCTTAGCCTCGGAAAACCAGAAGCTCATGGAACCTGGCGTATGCCCCGGCGTGTGCAGCGCCACGCCACAGCCGCAGGCCAGCTCCTCATCATCGCTCAACCAGCGATCGGGAGACGGTACCGGGGTGTAAGGCACGCCGAACATCTGGCACTGCATCTCGAGGTTGTCCCACAGGAACTGATCCTCTTTGTGCAGATGCAAGGTGGCGCCGGTCTTCTCTTTCATCTGTCCGGAAGCCAGGAAGTGGTCGAGGTGCGCGTGAGTGTGAATGATGCTGACCACTTTCAGACCGAGGGCATCGAGCCGGGCCATGATCAGGTCAGGGTTGCCGCCCGGATCGACGACAATGGCTTTTTTGGTGATCGGATCGCCGATGATCGTGCAGTTGCACTGGAGCGGGCCGACGGGGAAAGTTTCGCGAATGAGCGCGGGATTTGCAGCGGTCATGGGAGATCCTGAACAGACATTGAAGACAGTGCGCAGAGGCTGATTTCCGCCATTTTACGTTGTTGGCTCGCAGGATGCCGACACAGCGCAAAACAGCAGATTCAGTTCAACACCCCCAACTCTTTCGCCCGCGCCACCGCTTGCGTGCGCCGTTCCACACCCAGCTTGCTGTTGATGTGACTGGCGTGCGTTTTCACGGTGTGCAGCGAGATGAACAGCTGATCACTGATTTCCTGATTCGAGCAGCCCTGAGCGATCAACCTCAGGACGGCGAGCTCACGACTGCTGAGCGATTCGGTCGTCGTGGATTCCGCTGCAGGACGAGCCGGCGCCTGGGGGAAATGTTCCAGCAATTGCTGACCGGCAGCTGTCGGTGCAGTCAGTGACAGTTGCCCGCGCAACCAGTCAGCATGCTCTTTGACCAGCACATCGAAAGGTTGCAGGACGCCGCCGGACGCCGCTTCCAATGCCTGACTCAATGCCTTGCGCGCTTCAGGCTCACGATTGTTTGCCAACAGCAACACCACTTTTTGCGTCAGCGCCATCACGCTGAGCAGTTGCCGTCCGGTTTGCTGGCCGTTCTCCAGCAGCACGTTCAATCGCCCTTCGGCGAGCATCGGTTGCCCCTGTATGACGTCCAGCAACGCCTGTTGCAGCTCGACGTGCAAGGGCAGTTGCGGATGAAATTCCGGCGGTGCCGCCGCGTATTCACCGGTGTAGGTCTGGCCCAGTCGCGCCAGCCAGGCTTCGGCCAGATCGATACGCCCCTGAGCCAGCCACAGCTCACATTTGACCAGGGTGATCATCGCCAGGTAGTAGATCGGCGGGACATCCCATATGTGCATCAGCCTTTCGGCTTCGGCCAGTTCGGCGAAGGCCTTGGCGAAATCGCCGCTGCTGCCGTCGAGCCGGGCGATCACGCAGTGGCCGATCAGCACGCTGATGTCACGACAGGCCCTTGCTTCAGTCAGGCCCGCCTGCAATCGCGCCCTTGCCGCCTGAGGCTGCAATCGCATGGCCAGCAGAAAACCCTCATACAGCGTCAGTCGCGCACGCACGGCGTACAAACGCTGCGCGGACAATCCGCGCAAGCGCTCCAACCCTTGGCGCACTTCATCGAGCGCGCGCAGGATTTCGCCGCGGGCCTGCAGGACGCGGGCACGATCATAATGCGCCAGCGCCTCGAACAAGGGATTGCCGACCCGCTGCGCCAGCTCAAGCGACTCGCGGTTCAGGCCCCGTGCACGCCACAGATCGCCGTCGGCAATCGCGAGATTGGAGAGGGTCGACAGGCACATCAGACGCTGGCCGTAACGCTTGGCCGGCAGGCTTTCCAGTGCTTCGCTGCAATACTCGATGGTCTGCTCGCGATGGCCCCGCCCGCGGGCGATGATGCCCTTGAGGGCCAGCCATTGGGCCAGCATGGATTTCTGGGCGGTGGCCGAAGGTGCCGGCAGAAAACGACTCAGATGACTGGCGAGCTCTTCGGCCGCATCAAGCTGACAGGCCAGCCCCAGCGCCCAGCTGTACAACACGATCAGGCGCGGGGTGCTGATCAGCAGGCTGTCGGGCAGGTCCATTTTCCAGCGCAGCAGCATGCCGACGTTTTGCTCGGCCAGCAGTTGTTCCTCGGACAGGTTTTGTACCAGATTGGCCGCGACGTCCAGATGCCCTGCGCGCAGCGCCTGCTCGACAGCTTCATCCAGAAGGCCCTGGGCATTGAACCAGCGGCAGGCGCGCAGATGCAGCGTCGCGGCCGGCACCAGTGCCCGGGCGATAGGCCGGCTGCGCAACAGGTCGGAAAACAGGTGGTGATAACGATACCAGTGCCCATGCTCGTCCAGCGGCACGAGGAACACCTGATGCGCCAGCAGGAAACGCAGGATTTCCGCACTGTCGTGGGCTTCGCGCACCGCGTCGCACAGCTCGCTGCAAAAGCGTTCCTGCGGCGCGGTGTCATAAAGAAACGCCTGGACCTCGGCGGGCAGGCAATCGATGACTTCTTCCAGCAGATATTCGCGGATCAGCCCTTCCCCGCCGTTCAACGCTTGTGGCGAGGCTGATTCGGTGCCGACTTCAGCGATCGCCAGCAGCCAGAAACGCAGCCCGGCCACCCAGCCTTCGCTGCGCTGGATCAGGTTTTCCAGCGCTTCACCGCGCAGGGAACTGCTGTGACGATCAAGCAGTGCCAAGGCTTCGTCGTGGGTCAGGCGCAGGTCCTGTTCGTGCAGTTCCAGCAACTGGCGCGACAGGCGCAGACGTGCCAGGTGCCAGTCCGGGCGCTGCCGACTGGTGACCATGACCACCAGGCCGTCCGGTAAATGATTGAAGAAAAATTGCAGGCAACGGTCGAGCACCGGCCCTTGAGCGAGGTGGTAGTCATCCAGTACCAACAGCAGCGGAGCCGTCGGTTGCAGATGCAGCGCCAGTTCATCCAGCAGGCCGTCGAGCCATTCTTCGAACGCAAACGGCTGATGACGTTGACGCATTTTCAGCAGTCCCAGTGCCCGGCTGCCCAATTGCGGAAAATAGTCCTGCAGACCTTCGAGCAGTCGCTCGAGAAACCGCCCCGGATCGTTGTCCCGCGGACTCAGACCCAGCCACAGGCTTTGCCAGTGCGCCGGCAGACTCTGACAGAACTCCACCGCCAGCGAGCTCTTGCCGAACCCGGCCGGGGCGCTGACCAGCAACAAACGCCCTCCGAGCCCGGCGCTCAGGCGCTCGCACAAACGGGGTCGCAGCACGTAGCCGTCGGGTAGCGGCGGACGGAAAAAACGTCCGTCCAGTGCCGCGACGGCAACGCTTGCAGGGCCCGGAAGTGGGGACAGATCAGTCATGGCCGGCTCTTGTTCGTATGGCTGTTGGCGGCGTAGCAGATGCCCGCAGACTAGCCTTAAACGGAGCGGTTATGAAGGTCGTTGCTACAAATGGCTACAAAAAGGCTACGGAAAAAGCGACAGGCAAAAAAACGCCCCGAACCGGTCGGGGCGTTTTAACGAGGATGCGGCCTCGGTTTACAGGAGCTTAGCGAATACCGTCCTGGCGCAGGGCTTGGGGCGTGAAGTCTGCGGTGGTTGCAGTGAAGCCGAAGTCATACGCCGATTTCTCTTCGTTCTTCATGCCCAGAGCCAGGTAGCGGCCGGACTGCAGGTCGTAGAGGGTTTCCAGGGTGTACCAAGGCACCTGCACGTTGTAGTAGTCCTGGGAGTGAGCTTCCGCCACGCGCCACAGTTGGTTGCGACCGTCGTAGTGATCGATCACGGCCGCTTGCCAGGTGTCTTCGTCAATGAAGAAGTCACGCTTGGCGTAGATGTGACGCTGACCTTCCTTCAGGGTCGCGGTCACGTGCCAGACGCGACGCAGTTCATAGCGCGCCAGATCCTGGTTGATGTGCCCGGCCTTGATGATGTCGGCATACTTGAGCTTTGGATCGTCGAGCTTGTAGCTGTCGGAGGCGATGTACATCTCTTGCTTGCCGACCAGTTTCCAGTCGTAGCGATCCGGTGCGCCGTTGAACATGTCCAGGTTGTCGGAAGTACGCAGACCATCCGCCGCGGTACCCGGGCCGTCATAGGACACTTGCGGTGCGCGGCGCACACGACGCTGACCGGCGTTGTAGACCCACGCCGAACGCGGTTCCTTCACCTGATCGAGGGTTTCGTGCACCAGCAGTACACCACCGGCCAGACGTGCCGGCGCGGTCACTTTCTGCTTGAAGTAGAACAGGATGTTGCCCGGGTTCGCCGGATCGTAATCTTTCATCTTGTCGCGGAACACGAACTGGTCCTGGAAATACACCAGGCTGAACGAGCCGTTCGGTTGCGGCGTGGCCTGGGTCACCAGACGGGTCACGCTGCCGCCGCGATAGCGGGTGATGTGGTTCCAGATGACTTCCACACCGGTTTTCGGAATCGGGAACGGCACGGCGGTATCGAAGTTTTCCAGGCCGTTGCCGCCCGACACCAGCGTCGTGGTGGTGGCGTTCTTCTTGATGGCGGCGAATACCGCATCCGGCACGGTGGCACCGCGATGGGATGGGTAGACCGGCATCTTGAAGGTATCAGGGTAACGCTGGAACATCGCGTACTGACCCGGCGCGAGCTTGGCCTTGTACTGATCGACGTTCTGTTTGGTAATGGTGAACAGCGGTTTTTCACTGGCGTACGGGTCGGACAGGAAGCCTTTGCTGTCGACAGTGCCGGCGTTCTTTGGCATCGGTTTCCAGGCCGGGATCGAGCCGTCGGCGTTACCGGCCATTTCGGCGCCCATCGGGGTCAGGCTCTTGCCCAGTTTGTCCGCTTCGGCGGCAGGCACTGCCGCCATGACGCCGGTCGCCAGCAGCGACAGGCCCAGAACACCGGCGTGGAACAGACTCTTTGTTATTTTCATAAATTCGTTCGTCCTGAATGCAGTGCTTAGAAGTTCACGCCGAGGCTGAGCGCCACGAAGTCGCGGTCATCCACGGTGGTGTACTTGCCGTCGAAGAAGTTGGTGTAAGCCAGGCTCGCGGTATAGGTGTTCTGGTACTCGGCATCGACGCCCAGGCTCACCGCCTTGCGACCTTCTTCAAAGTTGCCGCCAGGGCCTGGCGAGTAGCCGCTGACGTCATGGGACCAGGCCACGTTCGGCTTGAGGTTCACGCCGGCGAATACGTCGTTGTATTCCCAGATGGCGCGACCGCGATAACCCCAGGACACCGACGTGGTGAAACCGTCATTGTTGCAATTGCGGCTACGGTTGTTCTGCGGGGAGCCGGGCCCGGCGCCATTGATGGTGCCGTTGTTGAGGATGTTGACGCAGGTGTTGGTGCCGCCGGTGGCTGGCAATTCGCCCGGGCCGAAGACCGGGTCGCGGCCATAGCGCTTGTCGGATCGGCTCTCCAGACCGCCCACGTAAGTCGCGCCCACTTCACCCACCAGCGTCAGACGGCTCGCGCCCATGACCTGATCGAAGAAGTGCGTGAAGGTGGTCTGCAGTTGAGTGATTTCCTTGCGCTCGTAACCGTGCAGATCCTGACCCGGCACGCCGTCGAGCAGCGATGCGTTCGCAAACGTGCCGCCCAAGGGACGCACACCGGCGAACAGGATGTCGGTAGAGTTCAGTTGTACCGGCGCATTCGGACGGTAGCTGATTTCACCGCTCCAGGCGGTGCCGGTAGGCAGGGTGGTGGAGAAGCTCAGACCGTACAGGCGGATGTCTTCTGGATACTCGACGAAGTAGTTCGAGTTGCCTGCAACCACCAGCGGCCCCAGGGCCCGGAATGCTGCCGGCAATGCCGCCACGCCGTTGTAGACCGATTGCGGTGCACCCGTGGCGCTGAAGATCGGCGCACGGCTGTGATAGTTCATGAAGTAGGCACCGAACTCGGTGTCCAGTGGCTCGAACATGTATTTGAGGGACGCGCCCCACTGACCGCTGTCTCGGGCATCCCGATCAGGACCGCGACGTACCAGCACGCCTTCCTCGTTGACGTCGACGCCGTTGGCAGCCAATGGCCCCAGGGCAATGGCCGGGATTTGCGAACGCTTGTTCAGCACGCGCAGGTTGTCGGTGCAGCCGTCGGCAATGATGTCCGGCTGGGAGAAGAAGGTGCCGCAGTTGTCGACGACAGTCTGGTCCCACTCGAGCTGATAGAAGGCTTCGGCGGACAGGTTTTCGGTCAGGCTCTGGGACACGTAGAACATGTTGACCGGGATCAGGCCTTCCTTGATCTCGGCGCCCGGACGACGGAACGCGGACACGTCGATCGGGTTGATCGAGTTGATGCCGCCGCCGATGAAGGTACTTTCACCCCAGCTCACCACCTGCTTGCCCAGACGCACGGAGCCCGGCTGATCGGCGATCGAATAGTTGTGGTAGACGAAGGCGTCGAGGATCTGACCGCCGGCGGACTTGGCGCCTTCCTTGCGATTGCTGTCGCTGATGTCCTTGAACTCGCGGCTCTCGTCCTTCAGTTCGAAGTCGTACCAGTACTTGCCACGGACAAACACGCCGGTGTCGCCGTATTTCAGTTCGAGGTCATGGATGCCCTTGAAGATCTTCGAGAAGGTTTCGCCGCTCTTGAAGTTGGCATGGCCGTCGTCGGAAGTCTGGGACAGACCGTGACCGCCGTTGTTGACGCCGATGAGGTTCTTGTTCGGGCTCTGGGTGGACCAGCTGGCACCGATCGACAGGGAGGAGTCGAACTGGCCTTCGATTTCACCGACGTTGAAACTGACGCCGAATGCGGGCCCGGCGAGCGAAGAAGCAAGACTGACGGCCAGAGGCAGCTTTGCCCGGCGCCAGAACTGGTTTACTGAGGTCATCGACGCTACTCCATGTGCATTATTGTTATGGCAGTGAGTACTTTTAAAAACGCCTGAAGGACCGGGCGCCAGAGGCTTCCCGAGATCGCTTCAATGTTGCATCGCCCCGTTTGTGCGTTTGCCCCGTTCTTAAAAATCCTTGAGCGGACTATAGCCAGCAGGTGGTACTGCTTGATCCCTCTAAAGTGTGATTTGCAGCTGCCGGCCACTCTGGAACAGTCCTTTCGCCAGTCCGACACATGTCGGCACGGCAAGGATGGCTGAAAATTCGAATTTCACAAGCCAAGCGCTTGCTTGGTGGGTCTGGCGCGCCGTTTTCGGCGCGCCAGAGGAGGCTCAGAGCGTCGAGAGGAAGGTGCTGTTGTTGGCCTGCCATTCGGTGATGTCGAGGCGGATGCGCTTCTTGTCGAGCTTGCCGACACTGGTCTTGGGAATTTCAGTAACAAGCGCGATCTGGCTCGGGATCGCCCACTTGCTCAAGTGCCCCAATTCAACGAATGGCTTGAGGTGTTCCTTGAGCTCGCGCGCCCCGATAGCGTGCCCTTCACGCACCACCAGCAAGGCAAACGGACGCTCGCCCCACTGCGGATCGGCGATGCCCACCACTGCTACTTCACGTACCGCGACGTGACGGCTGATCAGGTCTTCGAGGTCCAGCGAGGAGATCCACTCGCCGCCGGTCTTGATCACGTCCTTGATCCGGTCGCGAATGTCGATCACGCCCATGCTGTCCAGCGTGGCGACGTCGCCGGTGTGCAGCCAGCCGCCGGCCCACAGCTCGGCGCCCTTCTGCGGTTCGTTGAAATAACCCTCGGTCAGCCACGGTGCACGCAACACCAGTTCGCCCTGGGTCTCGCCGTCCGCCGGGAGGAAATTGCCCTCGGTGTCGACAATCGCCGCTTCGACCAATGGCCCCGGCACGCCGGCCTTGATGCGGTAGGTGGTGCGCTCGTCTTCGGTGCCTGCCATCAATTCATCGTTGAGGTGCGCGCACGAGACCAGCGGCCCGGTTTCCGACATGCCATAGGCGGCCGTCAGTTGAATGCCCTTGCTCTTGGCCGTTTCGTACAGCGTACGATTGAGCGCACTGCCGCCGATGACGATTTTCCAGCCGCCAAAATCGGTGCCTTGCGCGCCCTTGGCGTTGAGCACCATCTGCAGGATGGTCGGCACACAATGGGAGAATGTGACCTTTTCCTTGCGCCACAACTCGACCAGAAACTCCGGGTCGTAACGCCCCGGATAAACCTGCTTGAGCCCGAGCATGGTCGCCACATACGGCAGACCCCACGCATGCACGTGGAACATCGGGGTGATCGGCATGTACACGTCGTTGGTGCCCAGCAGCCGCACGCTGTCGATGGCGCCCATGATGGTCGACACGCCCATGGTGTGCAGTACCAGTTGCCGATGGGTGAAGTACACGCCCTTCGGATTGCCGGTGGTGCCCGTGGTGTAAAACGTAGTGGCGACCGAGTTTTCGTCGAAATCCTGGAAGTCGTACTGCGGACTCGCGGCCGCCAGCAGTTGCTCGTACTCCCCCACCAGATTCGGCAAATCCGCGGTTTTTTCCGGCAGATCAGTCAGCAGCAGGGTTTTCTCCACCGTGGTCAGGTGTGGCGCGATGGCCTGGTACAGCCCGACAAACTCGCTGTTGACCAGCACGAAGCGGTCCTCGGCGTGGTTCATGGTGTAGAGGATCTGTTCCGGCGACAGGCGCACGTTGATGGTGTGGATCACCGCGCCGATCATCGGAATCGCAAACATGCACTCGAGGTAGCGATGGCTGTCCCAGTCCATCACCGCCACGGTGTCACCGGCCTTCACGCCGGCCGCCGTCAGTACGTTGGCCAGCCGCGCGACCCGCTCGATCAGGGTCGGGTAGCTGTAGCGCAGCTGGTCACGGTAGATGATCTCGCGGGTTTTCTCGTAACGGGCGCCCGACATCAGCAGCCGTTTGATCAGCAGTGGATACTGGTACGCCCCTTCGGCGGGCGGAATAACGCGAGTCTGCAACATAAGAATCCCTTTTCTGACTGCACGGTGTTGGCTTTGGAGTTTCGTACTCTAGAACCGTTATACGTCAGCCAAATCAGCCAAAGGAATGATTTGCAGAGCCGTACAAATGCTAGCTTTGCGCCAGCATTTGCCGAAACAGATGACAGCCCAGAAGGATCAATGCATCTCGGTGAACGCGAGTTTCACGCCGATGGCGATCAGCACCGCGCCCATGGTGCGGTCGAACCAGTGGCCCATGCGGGCGAAACCGGCGCGCACGCGCTGCTGGCTGAACAGCATGGCCACCAGGCAGAACCAGGTGGCGGTCGCGACGGCGAGATAAATGCCGTAACCGGCCTGGACTGTCAGCGGGGTGTGCGGGTTGATCACCACGGTGAACAGCGACAGGAAGAACAGCGTGGCTTTCGGGTTCAGACCGTTGGTCACGAAGCCTGAGGTGAAGGCGCCCCGGGCGGTGCGCTCGCCAGCTTCTTTGTGCAGGTCGTCGGTCACGGTTTTCGCCGGTTGCGCACGCAAAGCCTTGAAGCCGATGTAAAGCAGGTACGCGGCGGCCGCCCATTTCAAGGCGTTAAACAATACGATCGATTGGGAAACGATCAGCCCGATTCCCAGCAGCGAATAACCCACGTGCAGGAAAATCGCCGTGCCCACGCCCAACGCGGTCCAGGTCCCCGCGCGTCGCCCGTGGGTCACGCTTTCGCGCACCACCACGGCGAAATCAGGACCGGGGCTGGCGACGGCCAACAGGTGGATCAGGGCAACGGTCAAGAATTCGGTCCAGTACATGGGGGCTCCTTTCGGCCAAGCGTAACGAGTTGTTTCATCTGGTAGGCTCGGCAGATTACGCCTTCCCTTCAAAGCACAACAGGTACAGTTGATGACGAACGCCCACCGCGCCGTATTCCTCGATCACCCGTCGCTGGATCTTGGCGATCTCGATCTGAGCCCTTTGCGTGACTGCTTCAGCGATCTGCAACTGTTCGCCCAGACGTTGCCTGCGCAGGTGAGCGAACGCCTGCAAGGTGCGACCGTGGCAATCAGCAACAAGATCCTCATCGACGCCGACGCCATGGCCGCCAACCCACAGTTGAAGCTGATCCTGATCACCGCCACCGGCACCAACAACGTCGATCTGGCCGCCGCTCGCGCCCACGGCATCACGGTGTGCAACTGCCAGGGTTACGGCACGCCGTCGGTGGCGCAACACACGATCATGCTGTTGCTCAACCTCGCCACACGCCTGGCCGATTATCAAAAAGCCGTCGGCGAAGGCCGCTGGCAACAGGCGAAACAGTTCTGCCTGCTGGATTACCCGATCGTCGAACTGGAAGGCAAAACCCTGGGTTTGCTCGGTCACGGCGAACTCGGCGGCGCGGTCGCGCGTCTGGCCGAAGCCTTCGGCATGCGCGTGTTGCTGGGGCAGATTCCGGGGCGCCCGGCCCGTCCGGATCGTCTGCCGCTGGAAGAACTGTTGCCGCAGATCGACGCCCTCACCCTGCACTGCCCGCTCAACGAACACACCCGGCATTTCATCGGCGCCCGCGAACTCGCCTCGATGAAACCCGGCGCGTTCGTGGTCAACACCGCCCGGGGCGGGCTGATCGACGAACAGGCCCTGGCCGACGCCTTGCGCAGCGGTCATCTGGGCGGCGCGGCCACCGATGTACTGAGCGTCGAACCACCGACCAACGGCAATCCGCTGCTGGCTGCCGACATCCCGCGCCTGATCGTCACCCCGCACAACGCCTGGGGCAGCCGCGAAGCGCGGCAGCGTATCGTCGGCCAACTGGTGGAAAACACCCAGGCGTTCTACAGCGGTAAGGCGCTGCGGGTCGTCAGTTGATAAACTGCGGCACTTTTTTTCACAGGAGCAGTTATGGATCCGCGCAGTGAAGTACTGCTTCGTCAGGCCGAGTTATTCCAGGGTTCGGTGTTGCTGGCCGGTTTGCCTGCCGATGATCTGCTGGGGCGCCTGCCCGATGCGTTTGGCTGGTGTTGGCACGCCGGCGACCAGGCCGCGCTCGATGCGCGTTTCGAAGGCCGCAGCCACTTTGGCGTGAACGTCCCGGAACGCGAATTCACCAACGCCGTGGTGTTCCTGCCCAAGGCCAAGGATCTGACCGATTACATCCTCAACGCCGTGGCTTCGCGCCTGGCCGGGCGTGAGGTGTATCTGGTCGGGGAAAAACGCAGCGGTATCGAAGGCGCCTCCAAACAGCTCAACCCGTTCGGCAAACCACGCAAGCTCGACAGCGCGCGCCATTGCCAGCTGTGGCAAGTGACCGTGGCCAACGCCCCGCAAGCCAAACCGCTGGAAAGCCTGGCGCAGACCTACGAACTGCCGCTGGCCGAAGGCCCGTTGAAAGTCATCAGCCTGCCGGGCGTGTTCAGCCACGGCCGACTGGATCGCGGCAGCGCCCTGCTGCTGGAGCACCTGGACAAACTGCCAAGCGGTCATCTGCTGGACTTCGGTTGCGGCGCCGGCGTACTCGGTGCGGCGGTCAAGCGTCGTTACCCGCACAATCAGGTCACGTTGCTCGACGTTGATGCCTTCGCCGCCGCCAGCAGCCGGCTGACCCTGACGGCCAACGGTCTGGAAGCCGAGGTACTGACCGGTGACGGCATCGACGCCGCGCCGATGGGTTTGAACGCGATTCTGAGCAACCCGCCGTTCCACGTCGGCGTGCACACCGATTATTTCGCCACCGAAAACTTGCTGCGAAAAGCGGCCAAGCATCTGAAAAACGGCGGCGAACTTCGCCTGGTTGCCAACAGTTTCCTGAAGTATCAACCGTTGATCGAAGAGCATCTCGGGGTCTGCGCGATCAAGGCCGAAGGCAATGGTTTCCGGATTTACCGGGCCAAGCGCGGCTGAAAATTAGCACTTGCCGAATGGATTCCGCCTAGGCAGAATCCGCTCCGTCCTAGGGGAGTAGTCTCCCACGAGCGCCAAGCTCGTCCGGCATACGTCAACATACTTGATCCTCAGATCATGGCGTATGCGACCCAAGCGTCCGCAGCAGACGGATCGCAGGGTTTGACAAGACCTATGACACGCACACCTTACCCGGGGCGGGAAGGCTGTACGTGTCATAGCCGTGTCGACCCGCCCCTTAGGAAATCCTGATGCTGGACTCGTTACTCGTTCCCACCGCAATCGTTGCCTTGGCCGAAATCGGCGACAAGACGCAACTGCTCGCGCTGATTCTCGCCGCTCGCTTCCGCAAACCCTGGCCGATCATTGCCGGTATCGTCGCTGCGACCCTGGCCAACCACGCGGCAGCCGGTGCGGTCGGCGCCTGGTTCGGCAGCTTCTTCTCCGATTCCGTCCTGCACTGGATTCTCGCCGCGAGCTTCGCCGCTACCGCCCTGTGGACGCTGGTACCGGACAAGATGGACGACGATGAAGCCAGCACCGCCCGCAAGTTCGGGCCATTCCTGACCACGCTGATTGCGTTCTTCCTCGCGGAAATCGGCGACAAGACTCAGATCGCCACCGTGATGCTGGCCGCGCAATACCCGGAGCTGTGGCTGGTGATTATCGGTACGACGGCGGGGATGCTGATTGCCAACGTGCCGGTGGTACTGGCGGGTAATTTTGCGGCGGAGAAACTGCCGTTGACCCTGATCCGTCGATTGGCCGCCTCGGCGTTCCTGATCCTGGCGATCGTCGCGGTGTACAAGGCGATGCAGAGCAGCGGCTGGGTTTGATCCGGCAGATCGCTCCCGCACCGAGTGCGGGAGCGATCATGGTTTCAGGACTTGGGCGCTTTCTCGTAAAGCGGCATGACCTTCGGAATCGCCGCCTGCAACGCAGCCGTGCGGCTGCTGGAAGACGGGTGAGTGCTCATGAACTCCGGCGGTGCGCCTTCAGAGGCCTTGCTCATCTTGTCCCACAAAGTGATGGCGGCGTTCGGGTTGTACCCGGCACGCGCGGCGAGTTCCAGACCGATCAGGTCGGCCTCGTTTTCGTTGGCGCGGCTGTTGGGCAGCGTCATGCCGTAGTTGGCCACAGTGTCGGCCAGCGCCAGGCTGTCCTGACCCAGGCCGAGCAACGCACCGGCACCCTGCTTGGCCATTTCGATGCCATAGGCCTTGGACATGGCTTCACGACCATGCTCGCGCAGGGCGTGGGCGATTTCATGGCCCATGACCGCGGCGATTTCATCGTCGGTGAGCTTCAGACTGTCGATCAGCCCGGTGTAGAAAATGATCTTGCCGCCAGGACCGCAGTTGGCGTTGAGCTCGTCACTCTTGATCAGGTTCACTTCCCATTTCCACTGCGCCGAATCCGGACGGAAATTCGGTGCTTGGGCGATCAGCCGGTTGGCGATGGCCTGAATGCGTTTGGCATCGTTGCTGGTCTTGTCCAGCACGCCTTTGCTGGACGCCTCGCCCACGGTCTTCTGGTAGGACTGGGCATACATCTGGTCGACCTCTTGCGAGGACAGCATGCTGAACATGTACTGCTTGCGCTCCACGCCCACGGCACCGCCGCTGGTGGTGTTGACCGACTGACAACCGGCCAGCAACAGCGCTGCACTCAGTGCACTTACAACCAATGTCTTGTTCATTCAAAAGCTCCCTGAAAACCTGCCGCGTATCCTAGGCGGGTAATTGTATCGACGCCAGATACAACGGACGTGTTGCATCTACTTTCAGAAAACTCCCGCCAGACCTGTAGGAAAAAATTCACATCCGCCACCAGGCCCGCTGCAACTGCGTCGCGCACTGATCCATTTGCGACATTGCGCTGCAATTACTCCCCCTTTACCTCATGGCGCAATAGTGGCTGCCGATACAGCAGCGCAGACGTCCTCTCGCGTGCGGAGCTCCCATGAAGTTCAAGTCGATCCAGTTTTCCGTAGCCGCCCTGGCCGGCGCCATCGTACTCAGCGTAGTCGCCGCGCTGGTGCTGTACGCGCTGTTCTCCGGTGCCCGCACCCAGGAAATGGTCCAGCAACGGACCCAGGCCCAGTTCGAGCAAGTCATCGAACAGCGCCTGACCTCGCTGGCACAAACCCAGGTCAGCCAGATCCAGCGCGAACTGGAAGCGCCGCTTCTGATTGCCGGTGGGCTGGTGCGCGTCAACGCCCTGCTCGGCACGCCGGGCGCCGATGGCCAGCCGCGACTGACCGTCAGCCGTGAGCAACTGATCAGCCTGATCAAGGAAAACGTCGAGAAGAACCCGAAGATTCTCGGCACCTACATCGGTTGGGAAAAGAACGCACTCGACCACAACGATTCGGCCTACGTCGGCACCAGCGTGGTCGGTATCGACGCCGCCAACGGGCGTTTCCTGCCGTGGTGGTTCCGCAACGACGATGGCACCCTCGGTCTGGACAAACTGGTGGACGTCGACGACCAGAAAGTCCTGTCCACCGGCGTGCGCGCCAGCGAGTACTACCTGTGCTCGAAGGAAACCAAAAAATCCTGCGTGATCGATCCGGCCCCGTACAAGGTCGGCGACAAGATCGTCATGCTCGCCTCCTTTATTGAACCGATCATGCTCAACGGCGCGTTCCAGGGCATCGTCGGCGCCGACCTGTCGGTGAACTTCATCCAGGAAATGCTCCTGGGCGCCAACCAGAAACTGTACAGCGGCGCCGGACAGATGGCCCTGATCGGCGGCAACGGCCGGATCGTCGCCTACACCAAGGACCCGAGCAAATTCGGCGAGAAGGTCAGCGACATCCTCGACGCCCAACAGATTGCCAACATGGCCAATCTCAAGCGCGGCGAAGTGACGTACACCGTCAATAAAGAGCAAGGCCGGATCGAGTTGTACCTGCCGTTCGGCATCGGCCAGACCGACGCGCGCTGGACGCTGATGCTGCAACTGCCGCTCGACGCGGTGATGGCCGACCTGCAAAAGCTGCAAGGTGACCTCGACGCCCAGCGCAAATCCGACACCTTCGGCATGGCCATGGTCGGTCTGATCATTGCCGGTCTCGGCTTGCTGGTGATCTGGCTGGTGGGCCACGGCATCGCCCGTCCGCTGAAGCAAATGGTGACCATGCTCGATGACATCGCCCAGGGCGAAGGTGATCTGACCCGTCGTTTGACCAGTGATCGCAATGACGAACTCGGTTCAATCGCCAAAGGCTTCAATACCTTCCTCGCCAAATTGCAGGGGATGATCACGCAGGTAGTGTCGTCGGTACAGAGCGTCAGCGATTCCTCGGAGCACACGGCCGACATCGCGATCCGGACCAATATCGGCATACAGAAACAGATGGCCGAGATCGATCAGGTCGCCACCGCCGTGCAGGAAATGACCGCCACCGCGCAGGACGTGGCGCGCAACGCGACCCAAGCGGCACAAGCCGCCAGCCACGCCGATCAGGCCGCCAGTCAGGGCATGCAGATCGTGCGCGACACGTCGAATTCGATCGGCGTGCTGGCCGTAGAAATCGGCAAGGCCGTGGACGTGGTGCAGACCCTGGCCAAGGACAGCGAAAACATCAACGCGATCCTGATCGCCATTCGCGGAATCGCCGAGCAGACCAACCTGCTGGCCCTCAACGCGGCGATCGAAGCGGCCCGCGCCGGTGAACAAGGACGCGGTTTTGCGGTGGTGGCCGATGAAGTGCGCAACCTGGCGCAGAAAACCCAGAAGGCCACCGAAGAAATCCAGAGCATGATCCAGCAACTGCAACAGGGCACCCGCGATGTGGTGCGGGTCATGGAAGACAGCCAGAATCGTACCGACGAAAGCGTGCAGCACGCGGCCAAGGCAGCCGAGGCGCTGGAGACCATTACTCAGGCGGTATCGGTGATCAACGACATGAACACCCAGATCGCCAGCGCCGCCGAAGAACAGAGCGCGGTGGCCGACGATATCAACCGCAACGTGATCAATATCGGTCAGGTGGCGAATGAGGTGGCGGGTGGTGCGGATGAGTCGAGTTCGGCGAGTGCCGATCTGACCAAACTGGCGGAGCAGCAGCGGCGGTTGATCAACCAGTTCAAGGTTTAAGAGCCACCCCCCTCACCCCAGCCCTCTCGCGGAGGGAGAGGGAGCCGACCGAGCAGTCTTCCGTCATACATCGACCTGGTAATTAGTGTCGATTATGGATTCAGCAAAGAACTTTCAAGTCGGTGTATTACTGCAATATCTCTCGGTCAGTCCCCTCTCCCTCCGGGAGAGGATTAGGGTGAGGGGGGCTCTTGATCTGCTGCTAGGCCGGAGTCAGGCACTCCGGCCCGTTGAGCTTCGGATCATTGACCAGATTCGCCAGCACCCGCTCGCGCAAGGCGGCGGGTTCGCTGGCGAGCAAACCCTGCAGAACATGCAATGGCGTTTCAGGATCAAGCCACGCCGCCTGCCCCGCCTCATCAAGAATCAACGGCCGGCGCTGACTGGCCGCTGACTGAGTGATCACCGCCGTGCTCAGCCACACCTGTTCCTGCACCGGATACGCTTCCCAGATCGCCGCAAAAAACAACGACGCCCCTTCCCCCGGCGTCAGCCAGTACGGCCGTTTGCGCACGTTGCCGCGCCATTCGTAGAAACCGTTGGCCGGCAGCAGGCAACGACGCAAGCGCAGGGCTTCACGGAACATCGGCTGTTCGGCGACAGTTTCGGCCCTGGCATGGGCCGGGGTGCGCGACATGTCGGTCAGCCATGGCGGTGTCAGCCCCCAACGGGCACGGGCCAGCGTGCGCTGGCCGTCGGGTTCGGCGCGCAGCATCAACACCGAATCGTTGGGGGAAATGTTCCACTGCGCCTGCTGATCGGCGGGAAAACCTGGCAGGCTCGCGAAATCGCGGTTCCAGCGAAACAGGGCATAACGTCCACACATGGGGCAGCACGACTCACAAATAAAACGAACGCCAGCCTAACAGACCAGCGTCCCGGGATAGCTGTCCGGTTCATCGCCGGGCAGCGGCAGCGCGGCATTGTACGCACTGATCAGCTCGCGGGCGTATTCGGCCTGGTCGTTATCGACCGACAGGCCCAACAGTCCGAAGATCGGCAACTCCCCCGTGCCGCCCAGCAGATCGCGCCCGACCAGATGCGCTTCGATGCCCTCGCTGGCGAGCATGCCCTTGAGCATCTCGCCTTCCATCAGGTTTTCCGGCTCGTAGATTCGCTGCATGGCCGCGCCTCACTCGTTTTCGCTGAAGACTTCCAGAAACCAGTCCTCTCCATGGACCTGCAATACAAAGGTGATCGGCCGACAGCACACCTGACAGTCTTCAATATAGGTCTGGTCGCCAGCGGAGAGATCCACGGTCGTCTCGACCTCTTCACCACAATACGGACATTCATATACTGCGCTTTCCAGCATCGCGGTCTCCCGGGTGACTTGTGCGTATAATCGCCGGTCTATTTGCAGGGCTATTTTTGTCTGGCTACTTTTTCAGACCGTGCCCCGTTGGTTTTCGATCAAAACCTTTACTTACCCTAGCCGTTTCAACAAGAGAGCATGATGGGCGAATTCGATGCCATCCGACCTTACGACGACAGCGAAGTACCTGCGGTACTGGCGCGACTGCTCGGCGACAAGGCGTTTCTAGATATCCTCACCCACTTCCGCTTCCCGCGTTTTGCCGGTGCCTTCGGCTGGATGCTCAAACCACTTATAGCCCATCGGCTGCGTCGTGAGTTTGCCGACGTGACCTCCGTGGCCACTTTGCAGGACAAGGTCGAGTTCTACGTCGACCACACCATCGAGCGCGCCACCGACGGCGTGACCTACACCGGTGTCGAGCAGTTCAAGTCCGGCAGCGCTTATCTGTTCATCGCCAACCACCGCGACATCGTGATGGACCCGGCCTTCGTCAACTACGCCGTGTACCACGCCGGCCTGCCGACCCCGCGCATCGCGATTGGCGACAACCTGCTGCAAAAGCCGTTCGTCAGCGACCTGATGCGCTTGAACAAGAGCTTCATCGTGCATCGCTCGATCACCGGGCGCCGCGAGAAAATGGCCGCTTACCAACTGCTGTCGGCCTACATCAACCACTCGATCCGCAATGACTGCGCCTCGATCTGGATCGCCCAGGCCGAAGGCCGCGCGAAGGACGGCGACGACCGTACCGAGTCGGCGATCCTCAAGATGTTCCACATGAGCCGCAAGGACGAGCCGTTCGGCGAAGTCATTCAGTCGCTGAACCTGAGCCCGGTGTCGATCAGCTACGAATACGACCCATGCGACCAGGCCAAGGCCCGCGAGCTGTACATCCGCGCCACCACCGGCACCTACAGCAAGGCGCCGGGCGAGGATGACGTGAGCATTGCCAAGGGCATCACCGGCTACAAGGGCCGGGTGCACGTGAACTTCGCCGCGCCGATCACCGAGCTGTTCGAGGACACCAAGCAATTGGCGGTCGAAATGGACAAGCAGATTCTCGGCGGCTACCGGTTGTTCCCGGTGCATTACCTGGCATACGCGCAGTGGGCTGATGCCGATCCGCAGTTGAACGTACCGAAGGCTGCCGAAGTGTTCGGTGCCGAGGAACTGGCCAAGGCCCAGGAAGAATGGCAAAGCCGTCTGGACGCTTGCCCGCAAGAGCATCGTCCGTATCTGGTGCTGCAATATGCGACGCCGGTGCGCAATCAGTACCGGGTCAAGGCTGGACTGCCGCTGTAAGCGGTGTCGGCTGGATACAAGAACGGCGCCTTCGGGCGCCGTTTTTCGTTCAGAAGCGGGTACTGATCCAGGACACCAGCAACGCCAGGCCCAGGCAGGCAAAACCGAAGCGGTAGAAGAAGCGGTTCATGCGCAGGGTCGCCCAATCCAGCACCGGTTCCTGATCCGGCTGACTCTGACGCTGGGCCGCGATACTGGCCATCGCCCGTTGTTCACGGCGGCGGGTCGCGTGCAGCAGCCAACTGCCGGGGAAGGCCAGCAAAAGGGCCAGCAGGTTGATCAGTTTGGCGGGATGGGCGGTAAACAGCGTCATCAAGTGCAGCGACATCACAGACCTCAATCTAAACCGGTATGGCGAACGCCAGACCGACGACCGCGGCGCGGATTCTACCGAAACCCTCCCCGACTGCCCTAGCCTTTGCGACAAATAACCCCTCAATCGACCGATGGCTGTCCTGTGTCACGGCATCGTCATTTGTTTCAGTCACCCTGCGCGCCTCGAAACCGACACGGAACGCGACATGCTTCACGCTGAAAACCAGGATCGCCTGTACCTCATCTCCCCGTCCGACGAACAGCAGACCCTCGTCGGCAGCCTGGCCTTCAATGTTCAGGACCGTCACTGGCTGGTGTATTGCGCCCTCGGCGGGCACCAGCATGCGGACTTGCCCGAGACTGATTTGCTGACTGGTGTCAGCGTCCTCGACTTCTATTCGCAAGCTGCCTGAACGAAAAAGCCCGGAACCATCACTGGCCCCGGGCTTTTTCACATCAACCGAACACTTACTCGGCGAGGACCTGACCCACGGTCGGGTCCTTGAACAGACGGGTCAGCGCATCGCTCAGCACGTCGCTGACCAGTTTGGTGTTGGTTTCCTGGTTCGGCGCCATGCCGAAACGCTGGTCCAGCGAGGCACCGTAACGGCCGCTGTAGCGACGGTTGGCGTTCTGCACGTCGGAGCGGAAGGTCGCACCGATGGTGGCTTCAGTCACGTACATGCCTTCCTTCGGCGACTGGTATTTCAGTTCGGCCAGGGTCACGGTCAGTTGCGGTGCATTGGGCGCGTTGTTGGTCGGGGTGAACCCGAGCAGACGCACGGCGGCTTCAGCCTGGGCCTGCAGCTTCGGCAGGATCTGCTCGCGCTGCACGGTGATGGCGCTGGTTTCCGGGTACAGGCCGCCACGGGTGCCGAGAGTTGGCGACGGACGACCGTCGACCACGCGGACCACGACAGGCTGACCATGGCCGACCGGTGCCAGCTGAGTGGTCAGCTTCGGTTCCGGGCTCAGTTGTTGCGGGCTGTGGGCGCAGCCAACCAGGGTCAAACTGGTCACAGTGATCAAACCGAACAACAGGCGTTGCAACATGCTCTTCTCTCCAGAATCAGGCACAGACAGGCCGGCAGTATAGCGGTGGGCCACTGTGGGTCACCAGCACTGAAATGTCAGACAAAACCCGCCGCCAGCGGTTCCTGTCACACATTCTTCACTCCCCATACACGTTCGCGTCACGGCCTTTTGACAATCTTGCTCACAGATCCCCAAAAGGAGCACTGCCATGCGCTATCTGATCTCGTTGTTCGCCCCACGCCCGCTGCACCGCAGCTTCGCCCTGCTCGACCGCAACGGCCATTGCCAGGCCTTCAAGCAATGCAGCCTGCAACCGATGGGTGGCGGCTGGGTCGAAATCGAGGAAATCCGCCTCAACTGGTTGCACCAGCCACTTCCCGCCAGCGCCCGGGTCGAACAGCAGCGCCCACGCGCACGTGCTCAGGCGATGTTGAGCATCTGACCGGATGCCTAATAAAAGTCATTAAACTCGACCAACTCCCCGCATTTCTTCGATACAATCTCCCCCCGATTATAAGGACGTCTCCTGATCGGGCCCCGCAACAGCGTCAATGCGCTTGCATTGGCATCCAAATCGCCCACAGAGAGCCGCCCACACAGATCGAGTGAAGCTGGCGTGCTTGCTGTTTCCCTGGCAAATCCCGCTTTTCGCGAATCTGCAGAGCTGTCATGACGCTCGGCCACTGAGTTGTTTGCCCCCTCGGGCACGGTGCCAGCCCCGGACAGCCCTTTTTGAGGTTCACGTCTTCAAAAGAGCGTGAAAAAAACGGGTTTTCACAACTTCACAAGAGTGTGGCGAGCAAATGAATAGTTTTGCGTCTGAACATGCACCATTAGCGTCTGAAACAGCCCAACGACACAGGAACGGGAACGCCTCGAATACCGGAGCCTGAAGCCTGTCCGCTACGGATTTGGTTGCACAAACGGATGTCTCGACCATAAGTCGAATTGCCAGCCCCGTGCCGAAATGAGTTCATAGGACTCTTGAAGCCAGGCCGCACGCATCCGTCGAAGTTGCGAAAAATTGCGAAGATTCGGACATGGCACACCTGACCAAGGATACCCGGGGCTCAACTGACCTGCCCTGGACGCCTGGCAGCCATGCCGACAATTTGGTGCTGCAGATTTTGGAGACGCGTTAAATGGCGCATAACGAAGCAGTCGACGTAGTTCTGGTTGGGGCCGGCATCATGAGTGCCACCCTCGCAGTACTGCTCAAAGAGCTCGACCCGGCGATCAAGCTGGAAGTCGTCGAGCTGATGGATTCCGGTGCCGCGGAGAGTTCCAACCCCTGGAACAACGCCGGTACCGGCCACGCCGGCCTGTGCGAGCTGAACTACACGCCACAGGCTGCCGACGGCACCGTCGACATCAAGAAAGCCGTGCACATCAACACCCAGTTCGAGGTGTCGAAGCAGTTCTGGTCGTACCTGACCAAGAAAGGCACGTTCGGCTCGTGCAAATCCTTCATCAGCCCGGTGCCGCACCTGAGTTACGTCGAGGGTGAGAAAGGCGTGTCGTTCCTCAAGGAACGTTTCAATACGCTGCGCAAGCACCACGCCTTCGCCGACATGGAATACACCGAAGACAAGGCGAAGATGACCGAGTGGATGCCGCTGATGATGCCGGGTCGTCCGAAAGACCAGGTGCTCGCCGCCACCCGCGTGATCAACGGCACCGACGTCAACTTCGGCGCCCTGACCAATCAGTTGCTCAAGCACCTGACCAGCGCACCCGATGCCCAGGTCAAGTACTGCAAGCGCGTGACCGGCCTCAAGCGTAACGGCAACGGCTGGACCGTCAGCATCAAGGACGTCAACAGCGGCAGCAGCCGTGAAGTCGACGCCAAGTTCGTATTCCTCGGCGCCGGTGGCGCGGCCCTGCCGCTGCTGCAAGCCTCGGGCATCGAAGAGAGCAAAGGCTTCGGCGGCTTCCCGATCAGCGGCCAGTGGCTGCGTTGCGACAACCCGGAAGTGGTCAAGCATCACCAGGCCAAGGTTTACAGCCAGGCCGCCGTGGGTTCGCCACCGATGTCCGTGCCGCACCTCGACACCCGCGTGGTCGACGGCAAGAAATCCCTGCTGTTCGGGCCATACGCCGGCTTCACCACCAAGTTCCTCAAGCATGGCTCCTTCATGGACCTGCCGCTGTCGGTTCGCGCCGGCAACATCGGGCCGATGCTGGCCGTGGCGAAAAACAACATGGACCTGACCAAGTACCTGGTCAGCGAAGTGATGCAGTCGATGGAACAGCGCCTGGAATCCCTGCGCCGTTTCTACCCCGAGGCGAAAGCCGAAGACTGGCGCCTCGAAGTGGCCGGCCAACGGGTGCAGATCATCAAGAAAGACCCGAAAAAAGGCGGCATCCTGCAATTCGGTACCGAACTGGTGGCCGCGAAGGACGGCTCCCTCGCCGCCCTGCTCGGCGCTTCGCCAGGCGCTTCGGTGACCGTTTCGATCATGCTCGAACTGATCGAGAAGTGCTTCCCGGCCAAGGCCAAGGGTGAATGGGCTGCCAAACTGGCGGAAATCTTCCCGGCCCGTGAAAAGGTCCTGGAAACCGACGCTGCGTTGTATCGCAAGATCAACACGCAGAACAACGTCGCGCTGGAACTGGTTGAAGCCAGCAACGAGACCGAAAGCTACGCCTGATTCGGCTCCATGAAAAACGCCCCGCACTCGGTGAGTGCGGGGCGTTTTTTTATGCCTGTGGAAAACTTCGGGCGATCAGCCGCGTGCTTTCTCGATCAGCTCGATGTATTCCGGGGCGTTGCGCTGATCGCGGATCTGGTCGACGAAGGTCTTGCCGTGCTCGTCCTTGCCGTCCACGTCATAACCGGCTGCAACGAAGAACGTCAGAAAACGCTCGAAATCGTCGATGCGCAGGCCACGGTAAGCCTTGACCAGTTTGTGCAGCGACGGCGAGGTGGCGTCGACCGGCTCAAAATCGAGGAACAGCTTGATCTGCTCATCGCCGATCTCGTCACCAATCACTTGCTTCTTATCTTTACGCATTGCCGACTCCAGCTCGCAGACATTTCACGGGGCGGGCAGTTTACCCCTGCGCAGGCACAAGGCTCAACGCGAGCGCGTGCTGCCGGTGTGCAAATCGGCCCAGATGTGGCCATTGGCATAGGTCAGGAACTGGCAATACACGGTGTCGTTGCGCAACAGATCGATCACCACCCGGTACTGGGCCAGCGGGTAGAAGAGCGTCAGGGTCTTGCTCTTGTCGTCATAAATCGGTTTTTTCAGGCTTTTGCTTTCGCCATCGAAGTTGACCAGCACCTGATTGATCGTCGCGCCCTTGTTCAGGGATTTGCCCTTGAGGCGGATCATCAATGGCGAGGTCACCGGGATCGGCTGTTGGTTGGACTGGCGCTGGGCCCCCACGACCACGGAATAATCGGTGACCTGCAACAGTTGCTGCTGCTCGGGTTCGGCATCGCGCAGGGTCAGGTCGTCCGGCGGCAGGAATTGACTGTGCATCGGGGCGGCGGCCAGGGGCAGGCTGAGGGTCAGCAACAGGGCGGCGCAGCTGCGGATCAAGAGGCTCATGACAGGCTCCGGGGGGCGGGGCCGAGCACTCTAGCACGGGTTTTACAGGGTTCTGTAAAGCAAAAGGCGCAAGCTTCACCTACGGACGCTTGCGCCTTTTCATTGCGGATTCGCTCAGTCGAATTGCGCGTGCATCCAGGCCTGATACTCCGCAACCCCGGCCTCGCCTTCGCGTGGGGCCCAGTGCGCAAGCTCGCCCTCTCCAACCGGACGATAGGGCCCAGCCTTGCACTCGAACATCAGACTGTCGGCTTCCAGAACGACCAGACCGTGGAATACCCCGACTGGCAGATCCACCCCAAGGCACTCGCCACCGGCCTGCAATACCTGCTTTTTCACCACCGCACCGGTTTCGTCAAAGATCAGCAAACCGAGCTTTCCTTTGAGTACCAGCAAGGTTTCCGCCTTGTTGTCACCCAAATGACGGTGTGGCGGAATGTAGGTGCAAGGTTGCAGCCCTACCGCCATGCGGTGGCAGGCCTCCTCCATCTGATGGAAGTTGTGGTGCTGACGCCCGCGAGGACTGGCCGCGGCTTTCTCGGCCAACTCGGCAAACAGCGTTTGATCAAGAAAGCCCGGCGTGTTCATTGATTACATTCCCTTGACGGCAAAAATTCCGTTGGCGTTGCGCCAGTAACCTTTGTAGTCCATGCCGTAGCCGAAGATGTAACGGTCGATGCACGGCAGACCGACGAAGTCGGCTTTGAGGTCAGGACGAGCCTTGCGGTCGTGGTCCTTGTCGATCAGCACAGCGGTGTGCACTTTACGTGCGCCGGCGTGACGGCAGAAGTCGATGATCGCGCCCAGGGTGTGACCTTCGTCGAGGATGTCGTCGATGATCAGCACGTCGCGGTCGATGAACGAGACTTCCGGCTTGGCTTTCCAGAACAGATCGCCGCCGCTGGTTTCGTTGCGATAGCGGGTGGCGTGCAGGTAGGACGCTTCCAGCGGGAACTGCAGATGGGTCAGCAGTTTGCCGGAGAAGATCAGGCCGCCGTTCATCACGCAGAACACCACCGGGTTGCTGTCAGCCAGTTGTTCGTTGATTTGTGCACCGACGCGGGCAATGGCAGCCTCGACTTCAGCTTCGGTGTACAGGCAGTCAGCCTCTCGCATGATTTGACGGATATGCTCGAGATCAGCGGACATGGCGCTCTCCAGGGGGGACGGATTTCGGAAAAGCGGGCAAAGGTACGCATCAACCGGGGCCGAATCAAGCATTTGTGGACTAACGTACTGTATGTCCTATAGGACATCACCCTCGGATAGATTAATCTAGGCCGGTTTTTTTGCCCGCCGCCGGAGCCTTTCCCCATGTCCATCCAAGAGATCCGCCATCCGCTGATCCGTCACAAACTTGGCCTTATGCGCCGTGCAGACATCAGCACCAAGAATTTCCGCGAACTCGCGCAGGAAGTCGGTGCCCTGTTGACCTATGAAGCGACCAAAGACCTGCCGCTGGAAACCTACGATATCGAAGGTTGGTGCGGCACCGTGTCGGTCGAGAAAATCGCCGGCAAGAAGATTACCGTCGTGCCGATCCTGCGTGCCGGCATCGGCATGCTCGAAGGCGTGCTGAGCCTGATCCCGGGTGCCAAGGTCAGCGCCGTCGGCGTTGCCCGTAACGAAGAAACCCTGCAGGCCCACACCTATCTGGAAAAACTGGTTCCGGAAATCGACGAACGCCTGGCCATGATCATCGACCCGATGCTCGCCACCGGCAGCTCCATGGTTGCGACCATCGACCTGCTGAAGAAGGCCGGTTGCAAGGACATCCGCGCGATGGTGCTGGTTGCCGCGCCGGAAGGCATTGCCGCTGTCGAGAAAGCTCACCCGGACGTGATCATCTACACCGCGTCCATCGATCAGAAACTCAACGAGCACGGTTACATCATTCCTGGGCTTGGCGATGCCGGTGACAAGATCTTCGGCACCAAGCAGAAGGACGCGTAAGCATGCAGCAAGAGTTCAACGATCCGCTCTGGCGCACGGTGCTGTCCGGCGCACAGATGCTGTTCGTGGCTTTCGGCGCCCTGGTGCTGATGCCACTGATCACGGGCCTGGACCCGAACGTGGCACTGTTTACCGCGGGTCTGGGCACGATTCTGTTCCAGATCGTCACCGGGCGTCAGGTGCCGGTGTTCCTGGCATCGAGCTTCGCCTTCATCACCCCGATCATTCTCGCCAAGGGCCAGTTCGGCCTCGCCGCGACCATGGGCGGCGTGATGGCGGCCGGTTTCGTCTACACCTTCCTCGGCCTGGCCGTGAAGATCAAAGGCACCGGTTTCATTGACCGTCTGCTGCCGCCAGTCGTAATTGGCCCGGTGATCATCTCCATCGGCCTGGCCATGGCGCCGATTGCCGCGAACATGGCGATGGGCAAGGCCGGCGACGGTTCGGAGTTGATCCATTACCAGACCGCAATGATGATCTCGATGCCGGCGCTGCTGACCACGTTGATCGTGGCGGTGTTCGGCAAAGGCATCTTCCGCCTGGTGCCGATCATTTCCGGCGTGCTCGTGGGTTTCGCCATGTCCTTCTATTTCGGTGTCGTCGACACCGCTAAGATTGCGGCGGCCCCATGGTTTGCGCTTCCTCATTTCACCGCGCCGGAGTTCAACTGGCAGGCGATCCTGTTCATCGTCCCGGTAGCATTGGCCCCGGCGATCGAGCACATCGGCGGCGTGATTGCGGTCGGCAGCGTGACCGGTCGCGACTACCTGAAGAAACCAGGCCTGCATCGCACCCTGCTCGGTGACGGCATCGCCACCACCGCAGCCGGCCTGTTCGGCGGTCCACCCAACACGACCTACGCGGAAGTCACCGGCGCGGTGATGCTGACCAAGAACTACAACCCGAAAATCATGACCTGGGCGGCGATCTTCGCCATCACTCTGGCGTTCATCGGCAAGTTCGGCGCCCTGCTGCAAAGCATTCCGGTGCCGGTGATGGGCGGGATTCTGTGCCTGTTGTTCGGTTCGATCGCGGCGGTGGGGATGAACACCCTGATCCGTCACAAGATCGACCTGGGCGAGGCGCGCAACCTGGTGATCGTGTCGGTGACCCTGGTGTTCGGGATTGGCGGTGTGCTGGTCGGCACCGGCACCGGCCCGGACGACTTCGGCCTCAAAGGCATCGCGCTGTGCGCGGTGGTGGCGATTGCGCTGAACCTGATCCTGCCGGGCAATGACAGCTGGAAGCACAAGAAGGCGGATGAGCCGCTGATCTAAGCCTTGGCTTCAAGATCGTTCCCACGCGGATCACCCCACACTGATCGTTCCCACGCTCTGCGTGGGAATGCCTCTGGGGACGCTCCGCGTCCAGTGACGCGGAGCGTGGGAACGATCAATCATCGACGATCATCAAAGGGCCAGTGGCGCCCGTTCACACAGCGTTGCCAACGCCTTCGCCCATTGCGGGTCGTCATTCAGGCACGGCACCAGCACCAACTCCTCTCCCCCCGCTTCGCAGAACTGTTCCTTGCCGCGATCGCCGATCTCTTCCAGGGTCTCGATGCAATCGGCAACAAACGCCGGGCACATCACCAGAATCTTCTTCACGCCGTTTTTGGCCAGCTCATCCAGCCGCGCTTCGGTGTAGGGTTCGATCCACTTCGCCCGGCCCAGCCGCGACTGAAACGACACCGACCACTTGCCGTCCGGTAGCCCCATGCGCTCAGCGAACAGCGCCGCTGTGCGCAGGCATTGGGCGCGATAACAGGTGGCCATTACGGCCGCCGAGGCGTTCTTGCAGCAATCTTCATTTTTGAAGCAATGATTGCCGGTCGGGTCGAGCTTGGTCAGATGCCGTTCCGGCAAACCGTGGAAGCTCAGCAACAGGTGATCGTAATCCTGCTGCAAGTGCGGCTTGGCGCTCGCCACCAGCGCGTCGAGGTATTCCGGCTGATCGTAGAACGGTTGCAACACCGACAGCTGCACATCGAGCTTTTTCTCACGCACCACACGCTTGGCTTCTTCAATCACCGTGGTGGTGGTGCTGTCGGCGAACTGTGGATAAAGCGGCGCGAGGGTAATGCGTTTATGCCCCGCCGCAACCAGTTTCAGCAGGCTTGTCTCGATCGACGGCTCGCCGTAACGCATGGCCAGCTCAACCGGACCGTGAGTCCACTGCGCCTTCATCTGCTGTTGCAGGCGACGACTGAGCACCACCAGCGGCGAACCTTCGTCCCACCAGATCGAAGCGTAGGCATGGGCCGACTGCTCCGGGCGCTTGATCAGGATCAGCGACACCAGCAGCCGCCGCACCGGCCACGGCAGGTCGATCACGTACGGGTCCATCAGGAATTGATTGAGGTAGCGGCGCACGTCGGCCACCGAAGTGGAGGCCGGCGAACCCAGGTTGACCAGAAGCAAGGCGTGATCGGTCATGCAACGTCCTATTTCAGAGGCGGCCGGAAAGATCGTCCAGGGCCGCGCGTAAATCCGTGAACCGGAAAGTGAATCCCGCTTCCAGCAAGCGTTTCGGCGTGGCCCGTTGGCCACCCAGCAACAGCAATGACATCTCGCCGAGCCCGACCTTCAACGCGAGGGCCGGCATCGGCATGAACGCCGGGCGGTGCAGCACGCTGCCCAGCGTCTTGGCGAATTCGCGATTGCGCACAGGTTTCGGCGCGCACGCATTATAAGGACCGCTCGCCTGATTGCGGTGCAGAAGAAAATCAATCAGGGCGATTTGGTCATCGATATGAATCCACGGCATCCACTGCCGACCATTGCCCAAAGGCCCGCCCAGCCCAAGCTTGAACGGCAGCAGCAGGCGCGACAAAAAGCCGCCCTCGGCCGACAGCACCAGCCCGGTGCGCACCAGCACCACACGAATATCCATCGCTTCGGCGCGTTGCGCGGTTTCCTCCCAGGCGATGCACAACTGGCTGGCGAAATCGTCGATCACCGGCGGCGAGTCTTCGGTCAACTCGCGCTCGCCGCCGTCACCGTACCAACCCACGGCCGAACCCGAGATCAGCAGCGACGGTTTCTGCCCGCGATGTTCCAGCCACGCCAGTAACGATTCGGTCAGCGTAATCCGGCTGCTCCACAACAATGCCTTTCGCCGATGGGTCCACGGCCGGTCGGCAATCGGAGCGCCGGCGAGGTTAACGATCACGTCGACCGGCTCCTCGCCAAGTTCCTCCAGACGCGCAATACCACGCACCTGGTCGCCACAGATTTTCGCGACTTTTTCCGGACGACGACTCCAGACCGTCAGGCGATGACCCTGCCCGGACCAGTGCCGGCAAAGCTGACGTCCGATCAATCCAGTACCGCCGGTCAGCAATATGTGCATGACTTCTACCTCGCGTGGCGTTTTACCCCGATCACTAGTCTATTTTTATAAACAGGGATCTTTTCTATCGGGCAGGCTCTATTGTTTAACCATAGGCCAAGCTGTCAGAACCAGAACGCTGGAAGTTATACCAAAAAACAGAATTGTACAGGTTTCATCCACGGCGTAGTCTGTACAGAAAGGTAAACGAGGCCCCTATGACTGTACCTATCGCAATCATTGGCACCGGCATCGCCGGACTCTCCGCCGCCCAGGCCCTGACGGATGCCGGGCATACCGTTCAGTTGTTCGATAAAAGCCGAGGCAGCGGCGGGCGCATGTCGAGCAAGCGCAGCGACGCCGGCTCGCTGGACATGGGCGCGCAATACTTCACCGCCCGTGACCGACGCTTCGTGACCGAAGTCCAGCGCTGGCAAAGCAAAGGCTGGGTCGCCGAATGGGCACCGCAGCTCTACACCTTTCATGGCGGGCAATTGAACCTGTCGCCGGACGAACAGACCCGCTGGGTCGGCACGCCGCGCATGAGCGCCATCACCCGAGGCCTGCTCGATGGATTGGAAGTGCAGTTCGCCTGCCGGATCACCGAGGTCTATCGCGGTGAAGAACACTGGCACCTGCAGGACGCCGAAGGCTTCACCCACGGGCCGTTCAGCCACGTCGTGATCGCCACGCCGGCGCCTCAGGCCACCGCCCTGCTGGCCGCCGCGCCGAAACTCGCCGGTGCCGCCGCCGGGGTAAAAATGGATCCGACCTGGGCGGTCGCCCTCGCCTTCGACACGCCGCTGGATACGCCGATCGAAGGCTGCTTCGTCCAGGACAGCGCCCTCGACTGGCTGGCCCGCAACCGCAGCAAACCGGGACGCGACACCACGTGCGACACCTGGGTCCTGCACGCCACCAGTGCCTGGAGCCGGCAGCACATCGACTTGCCCAAGGAAGCGGTGATCGAACAATTGCACGGCGCCTTCGCCGAATTGCTGCACAGCGCCATGCCGGCCCCGACCTTCAGCCTCGCCCACCGCTGGCTCTATGCCCGGCCGGCCAGCAGTCATGAATGGGGCACCCTGGCCGATGCCGATCTGGGCCTGTACGCCTGTGGCGACTGGTGCCTGTCGGGTCGGGTCGAAGGGGCGTGGCTCAGTGGTCAGGAGGCTGCAAGACGCTTGCACGAACACCTGCAGTGAACCGTATCAATCCGCGCAAATTGCTGCTGTCGAAATGGACAGCAGCCCACCCGCAAAACCGTGAAAAGCATTTTCTGGTGACCGAACTGTTCCGCGACGAAGAAGGTACGGTGCTGGCGATCGAATTGCAGGCGGTGCTGACCCGGCGTACCGAGCAATGCGACTGGCAGGTCCTGCAGGATGACTCACGCTGGAAAATGGGCTGGCGCTAAAAACCTCAAAAAAACTTATACAAACAATTTGACTTGTACACCCATGAATCTATGCTGAAGGCATGTTGTACAGATCAGTTTTTCTGTACAGGTTTAGATTCGAGGTTGCTGCATGTCCGACTCATCGACGTCCCTACCGAAAATCGCCATCAGCGCCTGCCTGATGGGCGCCGAGGTCCGCTACAACGGCGGACACAAGGAATCGCGGCTGTGCAGCCGCACCTTGGCCGAGCATTTTGAATTCGTTCCCGTCTGTCCTGAAGTAGCGATCGGTCTGGGAATTCCCCGCGAGCCGATTCGACTTGTGGGCGACCCGGCCAAGCCTGAAGCGGTCGGCACCGTCAATCCGTCGATTAACGTCACCCAGCCACTGGCCGCTTACGGCGAGAAAATGGCGGGGGAACTCAGTGACATCTGCGGCTACATCTTCATGCAGCAATCGCCCTCCTGCGGTCTGGAGCGCGTGAAGGTCTACCACGCCAACGGTGCACCGGTGAATGGTGGCGGGCGTGGCATTTACGCCGAGGCGTTCTGTGCGCAGCATCCGGATCTGCCGGTGGAGGAAGCCGGGCGCCTGAACGATCCGGTGCTGCGGGAAAACTTCATCACCCGCGTGCTCGCCTACCGCGAATGGCAGCAGGTGCTCGAGCAGGGCTTGAGCCGCCGTGCACTGACCGAATTTCACTCGCGCTACAAATACCTGCTGATGGCCCACAACCCGGTGCAATACAAGACGCTGGGCAATCTGCTGGGCAACATGGGCCAGACAGCGCCGGACGAACTCGGCCCGCGCTATTTCAGTGAACTGATGGCGGCGCTGAAAAAATGCGCCACCCGCCGCACCCACAGTAATGTCCTGCAGCACATCAGTGGCTACCTGAAACAGGTCATCACCCCCGAAGACAAACAGGAAGTGCAACACATCATCGGCCAGTACCGGCACGGCATCGTGCCGCTGGTGGTGCCGCTGACGCTGCTCAAGCATCACTTTCGCCTCCACCCGGATCCCTACATCGCGCAGCAGGTGTACCTGCAACCGCATCCGGAAAACCTCAGCCTGCGAAACGCCATTTGATGAACGACTCACCCGACACCAGCGCCCGTGAAGACCTCGGCGCCGACTTCAAGAAAGCCCTCGACGAAGGCTGGCTGCCGATCCGCGAAGTCGCGCGCCAGACCGGCGTGAATGCCGTGACCCTGCGCGCCTGGGAAAGACGCTACGGGCTGATCGTTCCGCAGCGCACACCCAAGGGTCATCGTCTGTACAGCGCCGACCATGTGCAGCGCATCCAGAACATCCTCACCTGGCTCAACCGCGGCGTGGCGGTCAGCCAGGTCAAACCGCTGCTCGACACCGCGCAGGCAATCAACGAACCGGCGCAGGACGAATGGCATCCATTGCGCCAGGCCGCCCTGCTTGCGGTCACTCACCTGAACGAGCGCAGCCTCGACGACAGCATCAACCAGGCGATGGCGCTGTATCCGCCACGCACACTCTGCGAGCAATTGCTGCTGCCGCTGCTGAGCGATCTCGAACAGCGCTGGCAGGGCCAGTTCGGCGCGCAGATGGAGCGCGTGTTCTTTTTTGCCTGGTTACGCAGCAAATTCGGCGCACGCATCTACCATAACAACCGTCAGTTGCGCACCGCGCCGCTGCTGCTGATCAATCACTCGGATTTACCGCTGGAGCCGCACCTGTGGCTCTGCGCCTGGCTGATCAGCAGCGCCGATTGCCCGGTGCAGGTGTTCGACTGGCCGCTGCCGGCCGGAGAGCTGGCACTGGCAACCGATACCCTGCAAGCCCGTGGCGTACTGCTGTATTCCAGCAAAGCCCTGAACCTTGCGCAGCTACCGAAACTGTTGAATGGCGTCAGCTGCCCGAAACTGATTGCCGGACCCACGGTGTGCATTCACCACGCCGAGTTGTCCGCAAAGACTTCCGACTTCGCTGATCTGCTCCTGGCCGAAGATCCTCTTTCGGCGCATCGGGTACTCATTCAGCGTGGGTTGATTTAATGATTCAGACAGAGACCGACATGCAATTGATCTGGCTGCGCAGCGACCTGCGCCAACACGACAACACCGCCCTCGCGGCCGCCGCCGAGCGTGGCCCGACCGTGGCTGTGTACCTGTTGAGCCCGCTGCAATGGCAGGAACATGACGACGCGCCGTGCAAGATCGATTTCTGGCTGCGCAATTTGCGCGATTTGAGCAAAAGCCTTGGTGCCCTGAACATCCCGCTCCTGATCCGCACCGCGCCTCACTGGGATCAGGCACCCGCCGTGCTGCTGGAACTGTGCCGTCAACTGAAGATCGAGGCCGTGCACGTCAACGAGGAATACGGCATCAACGAAAGCCGTCGCGACGAGGCCGTTGCCGAGGCGTTGCAAGCCGAAGGCATCACCTTCCACAGCTACCTCGACCAATTGCTGTTCAAACCCGGCAGCGTACTGACCAAAACCGGCACTTACTTTCAGGTGTTCAGCCAGTTCCGCAAGGTCTGCTACGAGCGCCTGCACCGCTCGATGCCGTCGCTGAAACAGGCCCCGGGCAAACAGCAAGCGCTGAACATCGCCAGCGACCCCATTCCAGAAGCCGTCGAAGGGTTCCCGACACCGGGCGAATCCCTGCGCGCCCTGTGGCCCGCCGGTGAGACCGAGGCCCGGCGCCGACTCGACACGTTCGCCGATGCGCAGATCGACTACTACAAGAGCGAACGCGACTTCCCGGCCAAACCCGGCACCAGCCAGCTCTCGGCTTATCTGGCCGCTGGCGTGATCTCCCCGCGCCAATGCCTGCACGCCGCCCTGCAAAGCAATCAGGGCGAATTCGAAAGCGGCAAGGTCGGGGCTGTCACCTGGATCAACGAGTTGCTGTGGCGCGAGTTCTACAAACACATCCTCGTCGGTTACCCACGGGTTTCACGCCATCGCGCATTCCGCCCGGAAACCGAGGCCCTGGCCTGGCGCGATGCGCCTGCGGATCTGGCCGCCTGGCAGGAAGCCCGCACCGGTTTGCCGATCATCGACGCGGCCATGCGCCAATTGCTGGAAACCGGCTGGATGCACAACCGCCTGCGAATGGTGGTGGCGATGTTTCTGACCAAGAACCTGTTGATCGACTGGCGCGAAGGCGAGCGTTTCTTCATGCGCCACCTGATCGACGGCGACCTGGCCGCCAACAACGGCGGCTGGCAGTGGAGCGCCTCGACCGGCACCGATTCGGCGCCGTACTTCCGGATCTTCAACCCGGTCAGTCAGTCGGAAAAATTCGACAGCGAAGGCTTGTTCATCAAGCACTGGCTTCCGGAACTGGCCGGCCTGAACAAGAAAGAAGTCCACAACCCGGCCAGTGCCGGCGGTTTGTTCGGCGTGGCGGACTATCCGGCGCCGATCGTCAATCTGAGCGCATCACGGGAACGGGCGCTGACAGCGTTCAAGAACCTGCCGTCACGCGCGTCTCAAGGAGAGAGCGATGAGTGAATTTCTGCGCAGTTTCGCCCAGCGGTTCGCACAGTTGAACAAAGACAACTTGCGCACCCTGGACGAGCTGTACAGCGAGGACATTCATTTCACCGACCCGCTACACGAAGTGCAGGGGCTGACGAACCTGCGCGCTTACTTCAGTGAGTTGTACGCCAACGTCAACGAACTGCGCTTCGATTTCCACGGCTTCGACCAGATCAGCGACGGCGAAGGCTATCTGCGTTGGGTCATGAGCTACCGCCACCCGCGTCTGAGCGGTGGGCAACTGATACGCGTCGCGGGCTGCTCGCACCTGCTCTGGAGCGACAAGGTTTACCGCCACCGGGATTACTTCGATGCCGGAGCGCTGCTTTATGAACATTTACCCGTATTGGGCCGGGTGATCGCCTGGCTGAAAAGGAGATTGGGATGAGTCGTACAGCTCCACGGCGATATTGGCTGACCGGTGCCAGCAGTGGCATCGGTGCAGCATTGGCAGAAGAAATCCTCAAGACCGGTGCACATCTGGCGGTCAGTTCCCGTCAGGTCGCACCGCTCAAAGTGCTGTCGCAACGTTATCCGGGACAGGTACTGGTGGTGCCCGGCGATCTGACCAACAGTCAGACCGTGCGTGAAATCGGCGAACAGATCGCAGCGGACTGGGGCTCTCTGGACTCGGTGATCCTCAACGCGGGCACCTGCGAATACGTCGACGCCCGTCAATTCGACGCGTCGATCGTCGAACACGTAGTGCGCACCAACCTGCTCGCCAGCAGCTATTGCATCGAAGCCGCCCTGCCGTTGCTGCGCAACGGTACGGCACCGCATCTGGTGGGGATGGCCAGCTCGGTGACCTATGTGCCGTTGCCCCGCGCCGAAGCCTATGGCGCGTCGAAGGCCGGGCTGCGCTATCTGTTCGAATCCCTGCGCATTGACCTGGCGGCCGAAGGCATTGAAGTCACGGTAATCAGTCCAGGCTTCGTCGATACGCCCCTGACCGCCAGAAATGACTTCCCGATGCCGCTCAGTTGGCCTGTGGATAAAGCCGCGCGGCATATCTTCGCCAAGCTGAAGGACCGGCCGCTTGAGATCGCTTTCCCGGCGCTGTTCATCGCGGCCCTGTGGCCACTGTCGAAAATGCCCGCGCGGGTACAACTGGCGATCGGCAAGCGCATGGTGCGCAGCAACCCGCCGCTCAAGGATGCAACATGAAAATCGCCATTATCGGCAGTGGCATCGCAGGATTGACCTGCGCATACCTGCTTGCTCGCCGACATGACATCACCGTGTTCGAAGCCGACGCCCGGGTCGGCGGTCATACGCACACGGTGCCGGTCACCGTGGACGGGCGCGAGTATGCGGTGGACACCGGCTTCATTGTGTTCAACGACTGGACGTATCCGAACTTCATTCGTTTGCTCGGCCAGTTGGGCGTGGCCTTCAAGCCCACCGAGATGAGTTTTTCGGTCAACGATCCGGACACAGGCCTGGAATACAACGGCAACAACCTCAACAGCCTGTTCGCCCAACGCAGCAATCTGCTGTCCCCCGGATTCTGGGGCATGTTGCGCGACATTCTGAGATTCAATAAAGAAGCCCGGCGCGACCTTGCCGAACAGCGGATCACCGCGGACACCACACTCGACGATTACCTCAAGGCCGGCGCTTACGGCGAGCGCTTCATCCTGCATTACATCGTGCCGATGGGCGCAGCGATCTGGTCGATGCCGATGGCCGAGATGCTCAATTTTCCATTGCAGTTCTTCGTGCGGTTTTTTGAGAATCACGGATTGCTGTCGGTCAGCAACCGTCCGCAATGGCAGGTCATCGAGGGCGGCTCCAGTGCCTACATCGCGCCGCTGACCGCATCGTTCAAGGAGCGTATCCGCCTGAACTGCCCGGTAGGCCGGATCGATCGCGATGCGCACGGCGTGGTTATCCACAGCCCGGCCGGCATCGAACGTTTCGACAAAGTGGTGCTGGCCTGCCACAGCGACCAGGCCCTGCGACTGCTGGGAAATCCTGACGATAAAGAACGGGAAATCCTCGGCGCCCTGCCCTATGCCGACAACGAAGTGGTGCTGCACACCGACACCCGCCTGCTGCCCACACGCAAACGGGCCTGGGCCAGCTGGAACTATCGCCTCGGCGGAGCCGGTCATACCCGGGCGGCCGTGACCTACGACATGAACATTCTGCAAGGCATCCAGAGCGACACCACGTTCTGCGTCAGCCTAAACCAGAGCGCTGGCATCACGCCGTCCAAAGTGCTGGCGCGCTTCACTTATGCCCACCCGCAATTCAGCCTCGCGGCGGTGACGGCACAGCAGCGCTGGGCTGAAATCGACGGCGCGCAACACACGCATTACTGCGGCGCCTATTGGGCCAACGGTTTTCATGAGGACGGCGTGGTCAGCGCCCTGCGCGTGGCCGCAGCCTTTGGAGAAAGTCTGTGAACAGCGCGCTCTACAGTGGCTGGATTGCCCATCGGCGATTCGCACCGCGCCGTCATCAATTCCGTTACCGGATCGGCATGCTGTATCTGGATCTGGCTGAACAGGAAGCGGTGCTGGGCCTGTCCCGACTGGCAGGCGCCAGCCGCTTTGCACCGTTTTCATTTCGCGAAACCGATTACCTTAAAACCTTCACCGGCCGGGGCGTGCGCCTGAGCGATGCGGTGCGCCAGTTGGTCGGCGAAGCCCTGGGCCATGCGCCGCAAGGCTCGATCTGCCTGCTGACCCAGCCGCGCAGCTGGGGCCTGTCGTTCAACCCGGTGAGCTTTTTCTATTGCCACGAGGCCGACGGCCAACTGGCGGCGATTCTCTGCGAAGTCCGCAACACACCGTGGCGCGAGCGTTATCACTACGTGCTGCCGGCTCGAGCGCCGACTCATCTGCAGGACTTTCATCAGCACTTTGCCGTGACCAAGGCCTTTCACGTGTCGCCGTTCCTGCCGCCGGACCTGGAATACCGCATGAGCTTCAGCCCGGCCGCGCAGACTTTGGGCGTACACATGGCCGACTGGCAGGGTGAGCAAAAACTGTTCGACGCCACCCTCGACCTGCGACGTGAACCCCTTGATCGACACCACTTGCACCGGCACCTGTGGCGCTTTCCCTGGATGACCGCCAAGACCGCGCTGGCGATCTATTGGCAGGCGTTGCGCCTGTTGCTCAAGCGCACCCCGGTGTATGACCACCAACGCGCCGACGACCGTTTTCGAACCGCCACTGTACCGACCGAGGAACGCCACCATGAAATCCACTAGCGTCTCGGCCAAAGCGAGCCTGTTCAGCCCTCACGGCCTGAGCGGTTCGCTGCTGCGCCGGGGAGTACTGCGCCAGCTGGAGCAGCTCAAGCAGGGTCAACTGATCGTCATCGAGGACGGCGAGCGCCACGTCTTCGGCACGCCGGGCAGCGCCCTGGTGGGCGAGATTCAAGTTCTGGATCCGGCCGTCTGGGGCCTGGTCGCCGGCAATGGTTCGATCGGTGCGGGTGAAGCTTTCATCCATGGCTACTGGCGCTCGCCGGACCTGACGGCCGTGGTGCGGGTCTTCGTCAGCAACCTTGAAGTGCTCGACGGGATGGAAGGTGGCCTGGCCCGGCTCGGTCGCCCGCTGGTGCGCGGGCTGCACTGGCTCAACCGCAATACGCGCAAGGGCTCGCAGAAAAACATCGCCGCTCATTACGATCTGGGCAATGACCTGTTCGAGCAGTTTCTTGACCCGACCATGATGTATTCGGCCGCGCAGTTCCTCAGCCCTGACGACAGCCTGGAGCAGGCGCAACTGAACAAACTCGAGCGGATCTGTCAGAAGCTCGCGCTCAAGCCCGGCGACCATCTGCTGGAAATCGGCACCGGTTGGGGCAGCATGGCGCTTTACGCAGCGCAGCACTACGGCTGCAAAGTCACCACCACGACGCTGTCGAAGGAGCAGTTCGCCTTCACCGCGGCCCGCATCGAACGCCTCGGTTTGCAGGATCAGGTGACGCTGCTACTCAAGGACTACCGCGATCTCACCGGCCAGTACGACAAACTGGTGTCGATCGAAATGATCGAGGCGGTCGGCCACCGCTTCCTGCCGACCTATTTCAAGCAATGCGCGCAGCTGCTCAAGAGCAACGGCCTGATGCTGCTGCAAGCGATCACCATCCGCGAACAGCGTTACGAACAGGCCCGCCGTGGCGTGGACTTCATCCAGCGCTACATTTTCCCCGGCGGTGCCCTGCCCTGCGTACAGAAAATGCTCGAAATCGTCGGCCGCGACACCGACATGAACCTGCTGCACATGGAAGACTTCGGCCTGCATTACGCCCGCACCCTGCGTCTGTGGCACGAGAACTTTCGCCATGCTCACGGCCGTCTGACCGAACTGGGCTATGACGATTACTTCCTCAGGCTGTGGGAGTTCTACCTGTGTTACTGCGAGGGTGGATTTCTCGAACGCACCATCGGCACTGCACAGCTGGTGCTGGCGAAACCGGCGGCAATGACCGCGCCTTTGCTGGGCCGTTTCGATGCTTGAACGGTTGGCCAACGCGGTGCTATTCCAGATCGGCTGGCTGGCCTGCGTGCTCGGTGGTAACAGTTTGTGGTTGCTGCTGGCGCTGGCGGTGTTGGTGATTCATCTGTGCTGGATCAGCAGTTGGGCGCAGGAAGGCCGATTGATCCTCAGCGTGGTGATCATCGGCACGGCGGTGGACAGCGTGTTGCGCGGTTTCGGGGTTTTCGAGTTCAAGGACCTGTCACCGCTGATTCCGCTGTGGCTGATGTTGCTGTGGGCGTTGTTTGCCACGACATTGCGTCATTGCCTGCAATGGAGCGCGAGGCCGTGGTGGCTGGCCAGCCTGCTGGGGGCGGCAGGTGGCCCGCTGTCCTATGGCGCCGGCGGACGACTGGCCGGTGTGCAGTTTCCTTTCGGTGAGTTACCGACTCTGATCGGCATCGCGCTGCTGTGGGCGTTGCTGTTTCCGCTGCTGCACCAGTTGTCCCGGCGACTGGCGCGCTAAACGCCTGTCAGGCCTTTCACACGGTCATCGGCCACTGCCGTACACTGGCGCCATGAAAACCATTCCCCACCGGCAAATCGCCGAACCCGTGGTCACCTGCTCGACCTGCGCAGCCTGTTGTTGCCAGCTCGAAGTGATGCTGATCACCGACACCGGCGTACCCGAGCGTTTTATCGATACCGACGATTGGGGTGGTGAGGTGATGCTGCGTCTGGACGACGGCTGGTGCGCGGCGCTGGATCGCGACACGATGATGTGCACGATTTACGAGAAGCGTCCGCTGATCTGCCGCGAGTTCGAAATGGGCGCACCGGAATGCATCGACGAACGCCAGGGAATTGCCACGGCGTATCGCTGAATAAAAAAAGGAGCGCCAGGCGCTCCTTTTTTATGGGGCTTACTTTCTGGGGGCTTATAGCGGCATCGTGTAATGCAATGCGTAGCTTTCGACCCCATCGTTGTCGCTGCTCAGACCGGCGTTGGAATAGTGCGTCGCACGGATTCCCACCTCATGCCCGCCATTGAAGCGCAGGCCGAAACCGATACGGTCTTCGAACTGGAAAGAACCGCCGAGCTTGTTGTCTTCGTACTCGGTGTTGGAGAACAGCGCCACGCCGATCCCCGCCTCGACATATGGTTTGACCGACTGACCGGCAAACTCGTAAACAAACACCGGCGAGAACGACAGGCTGTTGTTGCTGGAGGTCTTGTCACCTTCCCAATAGGTATAGGCGCCGCTCCAGTAACCGGTCAGACGACCGACGTCACTTTGCAGCCAGCTCTTGTCCCAGTCGAAATTCATGCCCAGGCGATAAGTCATCGTCGAATCGCTGGTGGCACCCACTGCAAACTCGACGCCAGCAGCCTGTGCGGTAAAACTTTGCCCCATCAGTGCAGCCGCAATCGCGGCCAAGCAGAATAGTCGCTTCACGTTGAAACTTCCTTTTCCGGAACGATCGTTTGGTTTTTCTAGGTCACTCTGCGCTATAGAAATCTGCGCTTGGTCAGAAGTTCAGCTGACTTTTTAGATATTTCACATTTTTTTTACAAGGTGAATTTTTCGACGTCGCCGGCGACTTGGCCCAACAGGGCCAGCGTGTTGCGCAAAGACTCGGGATCGGCGCTGGTCCAGAATCTGACCGGTCGGTTCGGCCCTTCGGCGAGCAGATCCCGCTCGGCCAGCAGCCGCTGCAATTGGCGGGCTACTGCCGCGCCGGTGTCGATCAGGCTGATGCTCTCGGGGATCATCGACTTGAGCATCGGCTTGAGAAACGGGTAGTGGGTGCAGCCCAGAATGATCGTGTCGCAACCGTTCGCCAGTAGCGGATCGACGTAGTGCTTGAGCAATGCACGCAACTCGGGGCTGTGAAGATCGCCGCTTTCAATCCGCTCGACAAGTCCGGGGCACGGCTGCGTGATGACCCGCACATCCGTGGCAAAACGATCGAGCAGCGCCGCAAATTTCGCACTCTGCAAAGTGCCGGTAGTGGCTAGCACGCCCACCACGCCGCTGCGGGTGGCGGCGGCGGCCGGTTTGACCGCCGGCTCCATGCCGACAATCGGCCATTCGGGAAAGTCCCGGCGCAGATCAGCGACGCCAGCCACGGTCGCGGTATTGCACGCGATCACCAGCGCCTTGGCGCCCTGCTCGCGGAAAAAACCGGCCATCACGCTGCAACGCTGGCGGATGAATTCCGGAGTTTTCTCGCCATAAGGAATATGGCCGCAATCGCCGAGGTACAGCAGCGATTCATTCGGTAGCAGTTGCTGGATTTCCGCCAGCACCGACAGACCGCCGACGCCGGAATCGAAGACGGCAATCGGCGCTTCACGCATGCTGCGAACCACAGACGCTGCAACCCGGGTCGCGCTTGACCCGCAGCTCACGGAATCGCGAACCCAGTGCATCGATCAACAGCAGACGCCCCACCAGTGGCTCGCCGAAACCCGCCAGCAACTTCAAGGCTTCCAGCGCTTGCAGGCTGCCGACCAGACCGACCAGCGGCCCGACCACGCCGGCTTCGCTGCAAGTCAGTTCGGCTTCGCTGCCGTGGCCGTACAGGCAGTGGTAGCACGGGCTCTCGGCGCGACGCGGGTCGAACACCGAAAGTTGCCCTTCGAGGCGAATCGCGGCGCCGCTGACCAAGGGCTTGCGCGCCGCCACGCAAGCGGCGTTGACCGCTTCGCGGGTGGAGAAATTGTCCGAGCAGTCGAGCACCAGATCCACCGACGCCACGGCTGCGGCGAGAGAATCTTCGTCCAGCGCCTGACGATGAGGAATCAGTTTGATTTCAGGGTTGATCGCGCTCAGGCGCTTGAGCGCCGAGTCGACCTTGCTCATGCCGACGCTGTCGGTGTCGTGGATGATCTGGCGTTGCAGGTTGGTCAGGTCGACCGTGTCGAAATCCGCCAGGTGCAATTCACCAACACCCGCCGCCGCCAGGTACAGCGCCACCGGCGCGCCGAGACCGCCGAGGCCGACGATCAATACCCGGCTGTCCTTGAGCTTCAACTGGCCATCGATGTCGATGTGTTGCAGCAGGATCTGCCGACTGTAGCGCAACAATTCCTGATCATTCAGCACGGCAGGCGCCCCAGGCTGATCCGTTGATGGCCGCCCAGATCGGTGCGGCTGTGGACTTCGTCGAAACCGTGCGTCAGCAACAGATCGCGCACGGCTTCGGCTTGATCATAGCCATGTTCGAGCATCAGCCAGCCACCGGCCTCCAGATGCGCCGGCGCCTGAGCGATGATCAGGCGCAGATCGTCGAGCCCGTCGATGCCGGCCACCAAGGCGCTTTCCGGCTCGAAGCGCACATCGCCTTCCACCAGATGCGGATCGGCCGCGCGAATGTACGGCGGGTTACTGATGATCAACTCGAAACGCTTGCCTTCGAGGGCGCTGAACCAGTGGCTGCTCAGCACCGTGGCGTTGTTCAAGTGCAGGCGCTGGCGATTGCGTTCGGCCAGGGCCACCGCTTCCAGCACGCGATCCACGGCGGTGACTTTCCACGCCGGGCGCTCGCTGGCCAGAGCCAGGGCAATCGCCCCGCTGCCGGTGCCCAGATCGAGAACTTTGGCCGGGGTCGCCGGCAGCAATTCCAGTGCGGCTTCCACCAGCAGTTCGGTGTCCGGGCGCGGGATCAGCGTGTGCGGCGCGACTTCCAGATCCAGCTTCCAGAAACCCTGCTGACCCAGAATGTAGGCGACCGGCTCGCCGCTGCGACGACGTTGCAGGTACTCGGCAAAAACCAGTGCGGCTTCGCTGGGCACGATGCGCTCGGGCCAGGTGTGGAGAAAACTGCGCGACTTGCCCAGCGCGGCGGCCAGAAGCAATTCGGCATCCAGACGCGCGGTGGGCGAGTCCGGCAGTTCGGCGGCGCGCAACAGGCTGGCGATGATGGTCATTTACTCACCTATCGCTGCGAGCTGGTCGGCCTGGTATTCGGCCAGCAACGGCTCGATCACCGCTTCGACGCCACCGGCGAGGATTTCGTCGAGGGAATACAGGGTCAGGTTGACGCGGTGGTCGGTGACCCGGCCCTGGGCAAAGTTGTAGGTACGGATGCGCTCGGAGCGGTCACCGGAACCCACCAGCAATTTACGTTCGCTGGCGATGGCGTTGGCCGCCGCCGCCGTCTGCTGGTCGTTGAGTTTGGCCGCCAGCCAGGCCATCGCCCGGGCACGGTTCTTGTGCTGGGAACGTTCTTCCTGGCACTCGACAACGGTGCCGGTCGGTATGTGGGTGATGCGGATCGCCGAATCGGTGGTGTTGACGTGCTGACCACCGGCCCCGGAGGAGCGGTAAGTGTCGACGCGCAAATCCGCCGGGTTGATCTCGATGGCTTCGCGCTCGTCCGGCTCAGGCAATACCGCCACGGTGCAGGCCGAGGTGTGGATTCGGCCCTGGGATTCGGTGGCGGGTACACGCTGTACGCGGTGCGCGCCGGATTCGAATTTCAGCTTGCCGTAAACGTTGTCGCCTTCGATGCGGGCGATGACTTCTTTATAGCCGCCGTGTTCGCCTTCGTTTTCCGAGAGGATCTCCACGCGCCAGCCACGCCGTTCGGCGTAACGCGAGTACATGCGGAACAGGTCGCCGGAGAAGATCGCCGCCTCGTCGCCACCGGTGCCGGCGCGGATTTCGAGAAACACGTTGCGCCCGTCGTTGGGATCCTTGGGCAGCAACATGCGTTGCAGGTCGGATTCCAGCGTGATCAGCAACTCCTTGGCTTCGCGGACTTCTTCCACGGCCATTTCACGCATGTCCGGGTCGCTGTCCTTGAGCAGCGCCTGCGCGCCTTCAAGATCGCTTTGTACGCCGAGCAGCTTTTTATAGCCTTGTACCACCGGCTCAAGTTCGGCGTATTCCTTGGAATAGGCGCGGAATTTGGTCTGGTCGGAAATGACTTCGCCGTCGCCGAGCAGCGCGGTCAGTTCCTCGAAACGGTCCTGGAGAATGTCCAGCTTATTGAGCAGTGACGCTTTCATTGCGGTTTTTTATCCGAAAAGCTATCCGGTGAGCCCTCGAGGGCAAAGAGTTCCTGAGCCATGGCCAGCGCATCGAGGCGGCCTTCGGCAGAAAGCTTTTTCAACTGCACGCTCGGGGCGTGCAGGAGTTTGTTGGTCAGGCCACGGGCCAGTTGCCCGAGCACGTCTTCGGCGTTGCCGCCGTTGGCCAGCAGGCGCAGGGCCTTTTGCAGTTCTTCGTCGCGCAGGCGTTCGCTCTGTTGACGATAGGCCTTGAGCACGTCGACCGCCGCCAGCTCGCGCAGGCGCACCATGAAATCGTCGGCGCCGACCGAAACCATCTCTTCAGCCGCCTGCGCTGCACCCTGACGGCTCTTGAGGTTTTCGGCGACCACTTCGTGCAGATCGTCGACGCTATAGAGGTAAACGTCGTCGAGTTCGCCGACTTCAGGCTCGATGTCACGGGGAACGGCGATGTCGACCATGAAGATCGGCTTGTGCTTGCGCAGCTTCAGCGCGCTTTCCACCGCGCCTTTACCGAGGATCGGCAACTGACTGGCGGTAGAACTGATGACGATGTCGCTGCGCACCAGTTCGGCCGGGATGTCCGAGAGCAACACCGCGTGGGCACCGAACTGTTCGGCCAGCAGGCTGGCGCGCTCGAGCGTCCGGTTGGCGACCACGATGCGCTTGACCCCCAGTTCATGCAGGTGACGGGCGACCAGGGTGATGGTCTCGCCGGCGCCGATCAGCAGGGCCTGGCTGCGTTGCAAGTCGCTGAAAATCTGTTTGGCCAGGCTAACGGCGGCAAACGCCACGGACACCGGGTTCTCACCGATCGCGGTGTCGGTACGCACTTGCTTGGCGGCGTTGAAGGTCGCCTGAAACAGTCGCCCGAGCAGCGGCCCGATGGTGCCGGCCTCGCGGGCAACGGCGTAGGCCGATTTCATCTGGCCGAGAATCTGCGGTTCGCCCAGCACCAGCGAGTCGAGCCCGGAGGCGACGCGCATCATGTGACGAACTGCCGCATCATCTTCATGCACATAAGCACTCGCGCGCAGCTCATCGAGGCTTAAATGGTGATAGTCGGCCAGCCAGCGCAGCACGATATCGGCCGAAAGCTGATCCTGTTCTATATACAGCTCACTGCGATTGCAGGTGGAGAGGATCGCAGCTTCGCGGCTGTCGGTGAGTCGGCAGAGCTGCTGCAAGGCCTCCACCAGCTGCTCAGGGGTAAAGGCCACGCGCTCGCGGACGTCTACTGAAGCAGTCTTGTGGTTGATACCGAGTGCAAGGAAGGCCATTCAAGGTCGCTGATGGTGACGTGAAGCCGGCAATTGTCCTACTTCGTCAGATTCAGAACAACTACCGCTGACTATTGTCCCAATTGTCGGCCCCTATAATGGCCACAATCGAGACTCGGTTATGTTTGGCCGAAGGCTTGTGTCATGATGATCCGACCGCAGGTTAGTCGTCCTCTTCCTATATGAATAGATCTTCCGCGTTGCTCCTCGCTTTTGTCTTCCTCAGCGGCTGCCAGGCCTTGGTCCCCGTTTCGCAGGACGGTGCCTCACCGGTCGAAGACACCACGCCGGCCCCTGAAAAGCCCAAGGTTTACAGCTCGTTCAGCCAGGAAACGGTGTTCAGCCTGCTGAGCGCCGAGCTCGCTGGCCAGCGCAATCGTTTCGACATTGCCCTGGACAACTACGTGACCCAGGCCATCAACACCCAGGACCCGGGCGTTTCCGAGCGTGCGTTCCGCATCGCCGAGTATCTGGGTGCCGATCAGCCGGCTCTCGATACCGCGCTGATCTGGGCGAAAAACGCCCCGGACGACCTCGAAGCGCAACGCGCCGCCGCCGTGCAACTGGCTCGCGCCGGGCGTTATGACGACTCGATGGTCTATATGGAGAAAGTCCTGCAGGGCAAAGGCGACACCCATTTCGACTTCCTCGCGCTGTCGGCCGCCGACACCGATCAGGAAACCCGCAACGGCCTGATGAAAAGCTTCGACCGCCTGTTGCAGCGTCACCCGAACAACAATCAGCTGATTTTCGGCAAGGCCCTGCTGATGCAGCAGGATGGCGACACCAAAGGTGCGCTTGCCCTGCTCGAAGACAACCCGCCGGAAGACGGCGAGATCGCCCCGATCCTGCTGCGCGCGCGCCTGCTGCAAGGGCTGAATCGCGGCGACGAAGCGCTGCCGCTGCTGCAAAAGAGCATCAAGAAGTATCCGGACGACAAGCGCCTGCGCCTGACCTACGCGCGGATGCTGGTGGAACAGGACCGGATGGACGACGCCAAGGTCGAGTTCTCCACCCTGGTTCAGCAATACCCGGAAGACGACGAACTGCGTTATTCCCTGGCGCTGGTCTGCCTGGAAGCCAAGGCCTGGGACGAGGCCAAGGGCTATCTGGAAGACCTGATCGCCCGGGAAAGCCATGTCGATTCGGCGCACCTGAACCTGGGCCGCATTGCCGAAGAACGCAACGACCCGCAAGGCGCGCTCATCGAGTACGCCCAGGTCGGCCCGGGCAACGACTATCTGCCGGCGCAGCTGCGTCAGGCCGATATTCTGATGAACAACGGCAAGACCGCCGAAGCCCAGAGCAAACTGGCCGCCGAGCGTGACGAGCAGCCGGATTACGCGATCCAGTTGTACCTGATCGAAGCCGAAACCCTGTCCGCCAACAATCAGGGCGACAAGGCCTGGAAAGTCCTGCAACAAGCGTTGCAGCAATACCCGGACGATCTGAATCTGCTTTACACCCGTGCAATGCAGGCGGAAAAACGCAATGACCTGGCGCAGATGGAAAAAGACCTGCGCCTGATCATCAAGCGCGATCCGGACAACGCCATGGCCCTCAACGCCCTCGGCTACACCCTGTCCGACCGCACCACCCGCTACGCTGAAGCCAAGGCGCTGATCGAGCAGGCGCACCAGATCAACCCGGAAGACCCGGCGGTTCTCGACAGCCTCGGCTGGGTGAACTTCCGCATGGGCAATCTGGAAGACGCCGAGAAATACCTGCGTCAGGCCCTTGAGCGCTTCCCCGATCACGAAGTCGCCGCGCACCTGGGCGAAGTGCTGTGGGCCAAGGGCAAGCAGCGCGAAGCGAAACAAATCTGGGGCAAGTTCCTCAAGGACCAGCCTGACAGCACCATCCTGCGCAGCACCATCAAGCGCCTGACCGGATCCGAGACTCTTTAACTCATGTTTTTGCGCCACGTCATAGTTTTCAGCTTCATCGCCCTGCTCGCCGGTTGCGCGGGTTTCGGCGCTCGTGAATCGGTCGAAGGCCACGGCAATCCGGGCCAATGGCGCGAACACAAACAGCAATTGACCGGCCTCGACGGCTGGCAGATCGACGGCAAGATCGGCATCCGCGCCCCGAAAGACTCGGGCAGCGGCACGCTGTTCTGGCTGCAACGTCAGGACTACTACGACATTCGTCTGTCCGGCCCGCTGGGTCGTGGCGCCGCTCGACTGACCGGCCGCCCGGGCGCGGTGTCGCTGGAAGTGGCGAATCAGGGCCGTTATGAAGCGCCGACTCCGGAAGCGCTGGTCGAAGAGCAGCTGGGCTGGAAACTGCCGGTCTCGCATCTGGCGTGGTGGGTTCGCGGCCTCCCGGCACCGGACAGCAAAAGCCGTCTGACTCTGGACGGCAACAGCCGTCTGGCCAATCTGGATCAGGATGGCTGGCAGGTCGAATACCTCAGCTACGCCGAACAGAACGGTTACTGGCTGCCCGAGCGGATCAAGCTGCACGGCACCGACCTGGACGTGACGCTGGTCATCAAGACCTGGCAACCGCGCAAATTGGGGCAATAACGCATGACCGCTCCACGCCTCACTCTGCCCTCGCCGGCCAAACTCAATCTGATGCTGCACATTCTCGGTCGCCGTGAAGACGGTTATCACGAGTTGCAGACGCTTTTTCAGTTCCTCGACTACGGCGACGAAATCACCTTCGCCGTGCGTGACGACGGCGTGATTCGCCTGCACACCGAATTCGACGGCGTGCCCCACGACAGCAACCTGATCGTGCGCGCTGCGAAGAAACTCCAGGAACAATCCGGCTGCTCGCTCGGCATCGATATCTGGATCGACAAGATCCTGCCGATGGGCGGCGGCATTGGTGGCGGCAGCTCGAATGCGGCCACCACCCTGCTCGGCCTCAATCACTTATGGCAACTGGGTTGGGATGAAGATCGCCTGGCAGCACTGGGCCTGACACTGGGCGCGGACGTGCCGGTGTTCGTGCGTGGCCACGCAGCTTTCGCCGAAGGTGTCGGCGAGAAACTGACCCCGGTCGAGCCCGCCGAACCGTGGTACGTCGTGCTCGTTCCGCAAGTCTCTGTTAGTACGGCAGAAATTTTTTCAGATCCTTTGTTGACACGTAACACGCCGCCCATTAAAGTGCGCCCCGTTCCCGAGGGAAACAGTCGAAATGACTGCTTGCCGGTGGTCTCGAGGCGTTATCCAGAAGTACGTAACGCATTGAATTTGTTAGGTAATTTTACCGAAGCAAAACTCACCGGAACTGGAAGTTGTGTGTTTGGGGGCTTCCCAAGCAAAGCTGAAGCTGATAAAGTCTCGGCCCTTCTGACAGAGACCCTTACAGGATTTGTAGCAAAAGGAAGCAACGTTTCGATGTTGCATCGCAAGCTGCAAAGTCTGCTCTAAAGGAACCAAGTGCCCGGCACTTGCAAGCAACAGATACAGGGGCGTCGCCAAGCGGTAAGGCAGCAGGTTTTGATCCTGCCATGCGTTGGTTCGAATCCAGCCGCCCCTGCCATTTTCCTATACTCATCCAGGTATACCCTCAGCCTTCAGGTACTGCGCGTGTCCAAGATGATGGTCTTTACGGGGAACGCTAACCCCGATCTGGCTCGGCGTGTCGTACGTCAGCTGCATATCCCTCTCGGTGACATCTCTGTCGGTAAATTTTCCGACGGTGAAATTACAGCCGAGATCAATGAAAACGTTCGTGGTAAAGACGTCTTCATTATTCAGCCGACTTGCGCTCCGACCAACGATAACCTGATGGAACTGGTAGTGATGGCTGATGCCTTCCGCCGCTCCTCGGCTACTCGTATCACTGCTGTTATTCCTTATTTTGGTTATGCCCGTCAGGATCGCCGTCCGCGTTCCGCACGTGTGGCTATCAGCGCGAAAGTCGTTGCTGACATGCTCACCGTAGTCGGCATCGACCGTGTTCTCACGGTTGATCTGCATGCTGACCAGATTCAGGGTTTCTTCGATATTCCGGTAGATAACATCTACGGCTCCCCGGTTCTGGTGGATGACATCGAAGATCAGCGCTTCGAGAACCTGATGATCGTGTCCCCGGACATTGGTGGCGTCGTGCGTGCACGTGCCGTTGCCAAATCCCTGGGCGTGGATCTCGGGATCATCGACAAACGCCGTGAGAAAGCCAATCACTCTGAAGTGATGCATATCATCGGTGATGTCGAAGGGCGTACCTGCATCCTGGTCGATGACATGGTCGATACCGCCGGCACTCTGTGCCACGCGGCCAAGGCCCTGAAAGAGCATGGCGCAGCCAAGGTCTTTGCCTACTGCACACACCCTGTGCTGTCGGGTCGGGCCATCGAGAATATCGAAAATTCCGTGCTGGACGAGCTGGTGGTCACTAACACCATCCCGCTGTCCGCTGCAGCACAAGCCTGTGCACGTATCCGTCAACTGGATATCGCACCGGTTGTTGCCGAAGCGGTTCGCCGCATCAGCAATGAAGAATCGATCAGCGCGATGTTCCGTTAAGGGCCCTGCCCTTCTCGAAATGTCTCGTTGACGAAAAGCGCCCCGCCCCGGCATTCCTGCCGGGGCGGGGCTTTTTTGCCCATACCGTGTTCGGCGCTGGTCGCAAACGCCACTCGGTCATGGCTATTTTGGAGATACAAAATGAACGATTTTACTCTGAATGCTGAAGCGCGTTCCGACCTGGGGAAAGGTGCGAGCCGCCGCCTGCGTCGTCTCGCTGCCCTGGTTCCAGCTGTTGTTTACGGTGGCGACAAAGCCCCTGAATCCATCAGCATGCTGGCCAAAGAAGTTGCCAAACTGCTCGAAAACGAAGCGGCTTACAGCCACATCATCGAGCTGAACGTTGGTGGCACCAAGCAAAACGTGATCATCAAGGCTCTGCAGCGTCACCCGGCCAAAGGCCACGTGATGCACGCTGACTTCGTACGCGTTGTAGCTGGCCAGAAACTGACCGCTATCGTTCCTGTGCACTTCATCAACGAAGCTGCTCCAGTGAAGAAAGGCGGCGAAATCTCGCACGTTGTTGCCGAGATCGAAGTTTCCTGCCTGCCGAAAGATCTGCCTGAGTTCATCGAAGTCGACCTGGCTAACGCTGAAATCGGCACCATCGTTCACCTGTCCGACCTCAAAGCTCCTAAAGGCGTTGAGTTCGTTGCTCTGGCTCACGGTAACGACCTGGCTGTTGCCAACGTCCACGCTCCACGTGTTGCTCCAGAAGCTACCGAAGAAGGCGCAGCAGAGTAATTCACTCTGTCATGCCTGAGTGAGCAGGTAACATCGCGGACTGGAACGTAGCGAGAAAGCGGGCGGGAACGCGGAGTTTACATCCATGGTAAATGAGCATTTTTCGTCCACTTTCGCCGCCTTCCCTGATCGCGGCGATGTTATCCACCACTCAAAGGAAGGGCCCCTATCGTGACTGCCATCAAACTGATCGTTGGCCTGGGAAATCCAGGCGCTGAATACGAGCAGACCCGGCATAACGCAGGGGCCCTTTTTGTTGAGCGCATCGCCCACGCACAGAACGTGAATCTCGTGGCCGATCGCAAGTATTTCGGCCTGACCGGGCGCTTCTCGCATCAGGGTCAGGATGTTCGTCTGCTGATTCCCACCACCTACATGAACCGCAGCGGCCAGGCCGTGGCGGCACTCGCCGGTTTCTTCCGCATCAAGCCTGAAGAAATCCTGGTGGCGCACGACGAACTCGATCTGCCTCCGGGCGTCGCCAAACTCAAAGTCGGCGGCGGCCATGGCGGTCACAACGGGTTGCGCGACATCATTGCGCAATTGGGCAATCAGAATACGTTCCACCGCCTGCGGCTTGGCATCGGCCACCCGGGCGTCGCCAGTATGGTTTCAAATTTCGTCCTGGGTCGTGCGCCACGCGCCGAACAGGAAAAACTCGATGCCAGCATCGACTTTGCCCTCGGCGTGCTGCCGGATATCCTCGCCGGTGAATGGAACCGCGCGATGAAAAACCTGCACAGCCAGAAGGCCTGACTCTAATCCGAGGGGAAACACCATGGGATTCAATTGCGGCATCGTCGGCCTGCCTAACGTCGGCAAGTCCACCCTGTTCAACGCCCTGACCAAATCCGGGATCGCGGCCGAGAACTTCCCCTTCTGCACCATCGAGCCGAACAGCGGCATCGTGCCGATGCCGGATCCGCGTCTGGACGCTCTGGCGGCCATCGTCAATCCAAAGCGCATCCTGCCGACCACCATGGAATTCGTCGACATCGCAGGCCTGGTTGCCGGCGCGTCGAAAGGTGAGGGCCTGGGCAACAAGTTCCTGGCCAACATCCGCGAAACCGACGCGATCGCTCACGTCGTGCGCTGCTTCGAAGACGAAAACGTGATCCACGTTTCCAATAGCGTCGACCCGAAGCGCGACATCGAAATCATCGACCTGGAACTGATCTTCGCGGACCTCGACAGCTGCGAGAAGCAACTGCAGAAAGTCGCGCGCAACGCCAAGGGTGGTGACAAGGACGCAGTGGCCCAGAAGGCCCTGCTCGAGCAACTGATCCCGCACTTCACTGAAGGCAAGCCTGCACGCAGCCTGATGAAGAACATGAGCGCCGACGAAAAAGCGATCATCAAGGGCTTCCACCTGCTGACCACCAAGCCGGTCATGTACATCGCCAACGTCGCTGAAGACGGTTTCGAGAACAACCCGCACCTGGACGTGGTCAAGGCCATCGCCGAAGAAGAAGGCGCCATGGTCGTTCCGGTCTGCAACAAGATCGAAGCGGAAATCGCCGAGCTGGACGACGGTGAAGAGAAAGACATGTTCCTCGAGGCCCTGGGCCTGGAAGAGCCTGGCCTGAACCGCGTGATCCGCGCCGGCTACGAAATGCTGCACCTGCAGACCTACTTCACCGCCGGTGTCGAAGAAGTCCGCGCCTGGACCGTCCGCGTCGGTGCCACCGCACCGCAAGCCGCTGGCGTGATCCACACCGACTTCGAGAAAGGCTTCATCCGCGCCGAAGTGATCGCCTACAACGACTTCATCCAGTACAAGGGCGAAGCGGGCACCAAGGAAGCCGGTAAATGGCGCCTGGAAGGCAAGGATTACATCGTCAAAGACGGCGACGTGATGCACTTCCGCTTCAACGTGTAAAAGCTGCACCCATGAAAAAGCCGCGTTTGATACGCGGCTTTTTTGTGCCTGAAATTCGGCCCGTCAGGCCTTTTTGGTTCTCGGCAGGAAGATCGCCAGCACCCCGAACAGCGGCAGGAACGAGCACAGGAAGTACACGTACTCGATGCCGTGAATGTCCGCGAGATGACCGAGCAACGCCGCGCCAATCCCGCCGAAGCCGAACATCAGACCGAAGAACATTCCGGCAATCATCCCGACATTGCCCGGCACCAGCTCCTGCGCGTACACCACGATCGCCGAGAACGCCGAAGCGAGGATGAAGCCGATCACCACGCTCAGGACAGTGGTCCAAAACAGATCGACATGCGGCATCAGCAGCGTGAACGGTGCCACGCCGAGGATCGAGAACCAGATCACCGCCTTACGCCCGATCTTGTCGCCAATCGGCCCGCCGAAGAACGTGCCCGCCGCCACTGCGCCGAGGAACAGGAACAGATGCAGCTGGGAACTGGCCACCGACAGGTCGAACTTCTCGATCAGGTAGAAGGTGAAGTAACTGGTCAGGCTGGCCATGTAGAAATACTTGGAGAACACCAGCAACCCGAGCACCACCAACGCGCTGATCACTCTGCCCTTCGACAGTCCATGAGTGGCGGCCTGGCCAGCCTTGAGCTTGAACAGGTTCAGGTGATGGGCGTACCAGCGGCTGATGCGATAGAGCACGAACAACGCAAACACCGCGAACAGCCCGAACCAGGCCACGTTACCCTGGCCGAAAGGAATGATGATCGCCGCTGCCAGCAACGGGCCGAATGCCGAACCCGCATTACCACCGACCTGGAACGTCGATTGCGCCAGACCGAAACGCCCGCCCGACGCCAGACGCGCGATACGAGAAGCTTCAGGGTGGAAGGTCGAAGAGCCGATACCGATCAACGCCGCCGCCAGCAGAATCAACGGGAAACTGCCAACCATCGACATCATCACAATCCCGATCAGCGTGCACACGGAACCTGCCGGCAACAGCCACGGTTTCGGATGCCGGTCGGTGTGATAACCGACCCACGGCTGCAGCAGCGAAGCGGTCAATTGGAATGTCAGGGTAATCAGGCCGACCTGGGTGAAACTCAGGCCATAGTTGGCCTTGAGCATCGGATAGATCGACGGCAGCACTGACTGGATCAGGTCGTTGATCAAATGCGCCAGCGCCACCGCGCCGATGATGCGCATCACCAAAGGGCTGCTTTGTGAAGGAGCGGACGCCGAGGCAGCGGCGGTCTGAACGTTGCTGATAGCCATGGGAGTTTCCGGACTGCAGATGGATGCACGCGGGCAGGTGCGTCAATGTGCCATTTTTCGGTGCGCCAGCGCCATCCCCTTAGCCAGCTAACGAACTATTCAGTCGTCGCGCTACAAGTGATAGCGCAACGCCATGGTCTGAATCTTGCCTTGCTTATCCGCTTGAACGCGGCGCCCTTACAAAGGGCATCGAGAATGGGAAGTTTCGCTACAGAGCCTGCCTACAGAGCGGGCAAGGGTGAACTTTCGAGGCCTTTTAGCAGGGCACCAATCCCGGTCGCAACGACCGCGATGCACGCCGATGGTGCGTGGTGTCCAGAGGAGTCATGGGGCATGCAGGCTTTCTTATCACCGGGGATCAGGTTGCTGGGGCGGTTTGGCTTCGCGCGTAAATTCCAGTTGTTGTTTCTGCTGTTTATCCTGCCATTGGCCGGCAGCCTGTTGATGATCGGCCAGGACTATCGCGACAAACTCAACCTGATCGCCGGCGAACGTGCCGGTGTGCGGCAGTTGCTCGCCCTCGATGCTCTCGACAACCTGCTCGCCGCCCAACGCGACCGCGCCGCCCGCTGGCGCGCCACGGAAACCAACCGCCAGCCGACGCCAGCGACCCTTGCCGCGATGGCTGCGTTCGATGGCGTACAACCTGCTGTTGCCCAGGCGACGCTGGACTTGGGCAATGCCTTGCAAGCCGAAGGCGCGGAAGGTGAAACCCAGACCCGCTATCAGGCCCTGCAAGCCGCGCTGAATGGCCTGGACTCGAAAAGCCTTTCCGGTGTCGGTTGGTGGCCGGACGGTTACGACCGTTTCACCAACGCCCTCAGCGCCCTGCAAGCCTTGCGCGAACAGATCGCGATGGACAATCGCCTGATCCTCGCGCCGTGGCTGGAGACCTATCTGCTGACGCAGATTTCCACCCAGCACGCACCAGACCTGATCGAGCGGGTCGGTCGGCTGGCAGCCGTCGGCCAGGCGTCCGTGGTTTCCGGCCAGTTCACCCTGCAAAGCCGTCTGCAACTGCGCGACCTGCGCAGCCGCATCGGCGATGCCCGCGAGCAGCTGGTGAAAACCGCGAGCCTGCTCGAAGCGCGTCTGCCGCCAGCCCTGCAAGGCTGGGCCGGGCAATATCACGACAGCCTTAAACAGCTGGACTCCGGTTTGAAAGTGCTGGATGACGGCGTGTTCGGCGGCAGCATCAATCTCAAGCCTGAAGAATTCGAGCGCACTCTCGATGCCCTGCTCGGCAACCTCGCCACGCTGCGCCAGCAATCGCTGATGTCGCTGGATCAGCGGCTGGATGACTACCACGGATCGGCGATTCGTCAGTTCATCGTTGTCGCGGCTGTGTTCGGTTTCCTGTTGCTGGCGGCGCTGTATTTGTTCGTCTGCCTGCAAGCCTCGATCCGTCGTAGCGCCAGCGGCATCACCGTGCTCGCCGAAGCGCTGCGCGACGGCAATCTGAGCCTGCAGGTGCCGGTCGTGGGTCGCGATGAACTCGCCTCGATCAGCACCGCACTCAACGTGGCCGTAGTGCAACTGCGCACCAGCCTGCTGGGTGTCGATCACGAGACGTCGCAACTGAGCAACGCCGTGCGCAGCCTCAACGATCACTCCAGCGGCGCTCTCAGCGAAGTCGAAGCGCAGCAATTGCAGATCAGCCAGATCGCCGCAGCCGCCACGCAACTGGCGGCGACGTCTCAAGGCGTGGCGCAGAGTTGTGAACAGGCTTCCGGCAGCGCTCAGCACACCCGGCGCATTGCCGCCGACAGTAGCCGTGACAGTCAACGGACCACGGCGAGCATCCAGCAGCTCAATCAGCGCCTGAACGAAACTGCCGCAGCGCTCGGCCGGGTCAGCGAGCAAGGGCAGCAGATTCAACTGGTGGTCGATACCATTCGCGGCGTCGCCGAGCAGACCAACCTGCTGGCGCTCAACGCGGCTATTGAAGCAGCTCGCGCCGGCGAACAAGGTCGTGGTTTTGCCGTGGTAGCCGACGAGGTACGCAGCCTGTCGCAACGTACGCAATCGTCCACAGCGCAGATCGCCGGTACGGTCGACAGCCTGCGCAACACGGTCAATGAAGCCGTGAGCCTGATGGAGGCTGCCTGCGGCCAGGCGCAATCGGACGCGGAAGCGGTCACGGGACTTGGCGAACGCCTGGGGGAGATCGCCAGCGCCGTGCAGAGTGTCACCGACACCCTCGCGCAAATCGCCACGGCGGTCGAGGAACAGGCGAGCACCGCCGATGAGGTCAGCGGCAATATCCAGCAGGTCGATCAAGCGGCGGTTCGTCTGCTCGAAGGCGCGCGGGCCGTGAATCTCGCGGCGGACACCTTGAGCCAGGGCAGCCATGCCTTGAGTGCCAACACCGGAAGATTTCAGCTGCGTTGAAAGCCCTTCCCGCGCCTTTTTTCGGCGCGGGAGGATAAGCGGTTGAAAATAAGAAGAAATATTTTGAATTTACGCTTGACGCTTTTCCATTTCAGGGGAATAATGCGCGCCACTTGGCTACATAGCTCAGTTGGTTAGAGCATAGCATTCATAATGCTGGGGTCCGGGGTTCAAGTCCCTGTGTAGCCACCAAGTACTAAAAACGGCTTACCGAAAGGTAGGCCGTTTTTTTATGCCTAGAGAAAAGTGCCCTTCCTCAGTGAGTCGGCTGGCTCCGTAGGAACCGGGTGCGAAAAGCGTACGAAGAGGATTTTTCGTTCGATCAGGCCCCTGCATCCCTACCAGTCGATTTGATCGCCATCCCCACTGACCCACAAGCTCCCCTGTCTCGATCCAACGACAGACAGGGAGTTGTCATGGACCTGGACCAAGACCTTTTCGATGATATCTGGCGCCGAAAGCTTCCAAACGGCGGCGCCTCATGGGCAGCATGGAATCCGCCCCGAGAGCCAGAGCCCGTCTACGTTCCAACAGATGAATGGCCAACCCCAAAGCCCCGCGACGATCTGGTATTTGCCAAGTCCTGCACACCGGACAACTGGTGTCGAACGGATGCCGGCACAACACCTGAGCCCGCCTCCAGTTTCGGCAAGATCATGGTGGCGGGCGCCATACGCTTTCCCGCAGCCAGTAAGGTCGTAGCGAAAGCAATCGGCGCCGATCTGGCCTTGGGGCGCATGGCGGGCGGTGGAATTCTGCAGCAACGTCTCAACTGGGCAATCCGTGGTGCGACAGGCCCGGCCAGTGTTTTCATCCTAGGGATGCTGCCGGCCAGAATGGGCGACGGCACCCTTTATACCGACGAACAACTGCGCACCCTACCCCGCGCCACCACTCGCGTGCGCTTCCAGTTCCGACGTGATGCCGGAGGGGTCATGCAGGTCTACGGCATCCACACCGGCGTCTCGGGCGACGACTCGGTGCGTACCGTAAAAGTCGAGTGGAACAACGACAAGAGCGCCATGGAGGCGAAGCTCAACGGCATCACGATTTTGTGGACGCCGCAACGCGGGCCGCTGGGATCGATGCCGCCGCTGGTTCACCCGGAGCACGGCGAAGCACTGAGTACGATCCTCGTCCACCCGATCGCCGCGAACACCGACAGCCAGATTGAAATCCTGCCCGGCGAAGACATCACCGCCGAGGATTGTATTCTGGTGTTTCCGGCTGAGACCGGGCTGAAGTCGTT